>CAZMVE010000011.1:36010-44160 GCA_964569585.1 uncultured Bacteroidales bacterium
ATCTTCCAGTTTACCAAATCCTTGGAATGCAGCACCGGTATGCCCGGCATGCAGTTAAAACTGGAGGCTACCATGTAAAAATCATCTTCAATACGAATAATATCAGGATCCGAGTAATCAGCAAATAAAATGGGATTTTTATAGTATCCATTCCCCAAATCAGGAATCCATTGTTGAGCATTAGTATGATATAAAAATAGAAGGGCTAAAACCGATATAAACGCATGTAAGAGCTTCATAAGTTTTTGTTTGGATTTAGTATATCTGTTGTTCAAGGATTTTCAATTCGGGTACATTTTCTGCCATACTGTACGATTCCTTATATAAGGCTTTCAGGTCACCAAGATCGATAGTAGAACTCACACGTATAAATACCGGTATTTTAAAGAGAGGTGTCTGTATTTCGACGGTCTGTCCACCATCGTATATTTTTTCACTATCCCATGCGTCACGCCATTGTGATCCTTTTGGCAGGTAAACTTTATAAGTGCTTATATCCTTTTGCCAAATGGCCGATACCAGAATATCAGGACCGTACATATAGGTTTGCCAATTGCTCCATGCCTCTTTTTCATCGGGGGCCACCAGGAAAAGCGGCCTTACAATGGGCATGCCTGTTTCATGCGCTTCCTTTGCCAGATAATGACTATAATCGGCCAAAGCTTCGTGTATCTTCGCATACAACCTCCAGATGGCGATTAGTTCGGTATCGTAATGGGGTTCATTTGCCATATCCCAGGGAGCCCGATCCTCTGTAGGCCCAAATTCCATAATAGGATTGAAACACCCAAAAGCCAACCAGCGTGCACAAATTTCACGATCGAGATTACCCTGCCAGTATCCGCCAATATCGGAACCCCATATAGGGAAACCTAAAATAGCGCATCGCTGCACGGCAATTATCGCGGTACGCAATCCTTCTGGAGGCGATCCAATATCGCCACCCCAAAAGCCGCTATATTTTGAACTCCCACTATAGCCTGCACGGGGTATCAGAACAAAGTCATCACCCTTAACTTTTCTGCAAGCTTCATTTACAGTTCTCGCATACAATACGGGATACTCATTCCGTACTTCCCGGGCAGTTCTTCCGTCGAACAAAATAAGTTCGTTTGTTTCCGGTACCAGTTCCTCCGAACGGTCGAGTTTGAAGCCATCGATGCCTTGCTCCAACATTTTTTCAATTCCTTTTTGCTGCCACCACGTACAGGCTTCCGGATTAGTAAAATCGAGCAGAGCCACATTACCAGTATCTATTGCTCCATGAGGGGCTTTCATGGGCTGTGAATAGCCTCTTCTATTGGCTTCGATGCGCATATTGCCTGCTACCCAGGGAGCTATCCAGAGGAGGAATTTGATATTACAGCTGTGTATCCAACCAATCATTTTTTCTGCTTCGGGAAAGCGTTCGGGATCCCATTCAAAATCTTCATAACCGTACATTCCTTTTGCCCACGGACGATCGACCCAGTATACTCCGCAAGGAATATCAAGTGCCCGCATCATCAGGATATCTTCCACAACCATACTGTTGTAGGGTTCGCTAACTGGTGTTCCATCATAGTAGGTATCTCTGTGAGTATGGTTATCTCTCCACCGCCAGGGAAGAAAGGCCCATTTAGGTGGAACAATAGTAGGCCCTGTGTGGAGCGAGTGCGCCTTGACAATATCGACAGGATGCTTAGCCATATAGATGATTCCACTCAATTCCGGTCCTTCAAATGAAATATGTACTCTGGCAGGTTCGCTTTTGCAAAAATCGTAATGGCCCGGCCAAGTACCCTCGATGAACAGGCCATATCCGTTCGATGAAAGATAAAACGGAGTGTAAAGCGAAAGGGTAGGTTTGATAATCATATCCACTTCCTGGCCGCGTAAGTTCATAGCTTCGGCAATACCTTTCTTCCACGATTCCTTCTGATCGCCATCGACAACCCGTTCAAAGAGCCCGGTAAAATATTCATCCTCCGAAGCTACCAGGCTCATTCCCCAACCAGTAATGCCTGAATCGGGTAGGGCCCGGAAACTAAAATAGCAGGCACCATCAATCTTTTCAAATGATAAGATTATCTCCCGCTCATTAAGAATCCACTTGGCTTCGACAGCATTATCCCTATTCGAAATTTCATTGGGCCGGCCTTTCAGTTCAGTTTCCCCCTCAACAGTTTTAAAATAAACAGCACCTGTGTCACCTTTAATTACCAGAGGAGAGGAAATATTTTCATCACTAATGGTAAATACCGGATATCCATTTGGAACATCGATTTGTATCCAGGTATTTTCGTGGCAGCCTTCAAGATACAGGATCAGGATACACACCATGAGCCAGTTGAACAGAATAGGTATTTGTTTCATTTCTGATAGTTAATGATTCAGTTAAAAATAATCAATTAGTTAAATACAAACAATGTAAATTCTCGAATTTTACTTTCCATTTGCCATCTGAAGGGAATCCGTTTTTACTGGTGCACATTATAGCTACAGCAGTGAGAAGTCCACCATTACCTGGTAGGTACAGGCTCAGGTTCTCGGCCTGATAATTATGCCCGTTCATTAAATATTGATTTTTGGGCGTATTCATTAGCAGAAAACCTATAGCCAATTCAGGCAGATTTAAACTTGCAGCATTCATAGCTGCCAGCGGGAAATCCCAACCCCAGGCACTTTCCCAGTTCCAGTTTTCTTTTATGTCGAGAAGGGTATTTTGCATAATTACCGGATCAACTCTTTCCGATGCAGGCAAAAACCCGGAAATACCCAGCACTATTGGGTGATCAGTCATATACCGTGGATTTGTGTACGAATCGGATGCGTCTTCGGTGAACAGGTACAGACTGTCTTTTACCGGAAGATCCGAAAGATTGTCGATAACCTGTTGCCAGTGAGTGTCTGGTTCCATGCCGGAGCGTTCCTTCCATTTTTGCGCTGTTTCAAGTCCCCATCGCCAGTATTCAAGTTCAAAGGCAGGATTCAGGGCTGTTTCTGCATCGAAACGTTCCTGTGCGGGAATTAACGGGGGTCCTAATATATAACGATTCTGCAGACTGTCCCACCGGGCATAGGATGCCATAAAATCGGCAGTGGCAACTACCAGCGATTTGTATTTTTCGAGAATCGAAGGGTCCTTATCGTAATAGTCGTAAAGCAACTCAGCCAAGTAAATGATATGGGGTTGCTGCCAGATCAGGAAAGGACCTATTGTACTTGGACTTTCCGCACCTTCGGGGCCGGTCATTTTTGGCCAGCGGACACCTTTGTATCCCTGAAATTGTGCAGTATTTTGTGCTTTGTCAAAGATTTGAATGTAGTACGTTAATTGTTTTTCCATTAATTCCGGTCTGCCCCACAGGATAAAATGCACAGCGTGCCACCAGTGCATTTCGAGATGAAACTTACCGTGCCAACTGTTATAAGTCAGACCGGTTTCCTGAGGAGGCAAGGAACCGCTGCATTGTATTTTCGTTAGATACTGCGATAGCACAACCCTACGTTCAAGTTCGGTTGCACGGGGATCGGTGCACTGTGAAAAATCGATGGCTCCTCCGCTTTCCCAGAATTGTTGCCAGCGTTCCCTGTTATTTTTAATAGTCTCTGAAAAGGAGGGAAGAGATTCATTACAGAGTTCCTTCGAGAAATGACAATTCACTTCAATTTCAGCACCGGCTTTTGAAGGGACGATACTATAATGATGTGTGTCTGTCTTTACCAGGCTTGCATCTCCAGTCCAGTTGATTGCTGCATAATACGTATCCTGGTCAAGTTGTCTTTTCAATACAACACGGGTTCCCGTTTCACTGACAATTTGAGTATGGTGTTTTTCCGGATGATTAAAATTATAACCCGGACTGAATTTTTCATGAGTTGCATAGGGAAACCGGATACCAATTGATAATTTCCCAGTGGAAACCAGTTCGGATTTAATGTGGAACGAAACCATATCCAATTCCTGGTGACAAAGTGTTGCAACCTCCACATCGATGTCTTCGATCTGGAAGCGGCTCTTTAGCTCACCGGTCCAAAGGTTTAGTTGTTGATCGGGTTGCTGAATGTCCGAAACAGCAATAGGAGTAGAATCATTTTTCAATATCTGAAGGCCTATTAGTCCCAGGTGAAGGCGGTGCGGATTTTCCCTGAGCCATGATGTGGCCCTGTTTTTTCGTTCATCCTTCGAATTATTATATTGATAGGGATAGGGCACTGAATCGGTGCCATCCGGGTAATACCTGAGAACATCCTGCAAGGTGCAAATATCCGGATTAGGAAAAGAGTGCCAGCCCCACTGTGCCTGTGTTCCAAGGGGAATACCTGTTTTGTAATATTCAGGAAAAGTTTGCATTCCGGTGATATCGGCTGTATAGGCAAATTCACCATTACCCACGGAAAGTACATTCAAGGGATCAATAGATGAATGCCTGATATTATGCCTGGTAACCAGCTCATACCGATTAATTTTGTCATGATCCGTAGATAGTTTACAGGAAACCATAAGGAGCAACGATAGGATCAGGGATAACTGACAGAGTTTTTTCATATCATGAAAATTAGATAAACATGGATGTTGTATTCCGGATTTTATAATTTGTCAAGAATAAATTTAATTTAAAATATCATAAATATATAGTAATTTGTATGAGGATAGAAGTAAATAGAGAGTGAATAGCAGTAAAAATTCGAATCAATAAAAAAATTACCTGAGATGAAAATAAAAGCAATAATACTGGGATCAACCGGTATGATAGGACAGGGTGTTTTACTGGAATGCCTTGAAAATCCCCATGTTGAATCGGTTCTGACTATTAACAGACGAGCAGGTAACATTCAACATACAAAACTTACGGAAATTATACATGGAGATATCGTGGATTTGTCTTCGCTGACAGTTGAAATCAAGGGCTATAATACCTGTTTCTTCTGTTTAGGTGTTTCGTCTGCCGGTCTTTCGGAAAAGGAATACTATAAAATCACTTACGATTTAACAATTCATGTTGCAAACACCCTGTTGAAAGCTAATAAGGATTTAATATTTTGTTATATATCAGGAGCAGGAACCGATAGCTCAGAGAAAGGTAGAATGATGTGGGCAAGAGTGAAAGGAAAAACAGAAAATGTTTTATTATCGATGCCTTTTAAAGATGCCTATATGTTCCGGCCGGCCTTTATTCAGCCCATGCGGGGAATTAAATCGCGGACCAGAGTCTATAATGCGCTGTACACAGTATTCAAACCATTCTATTTTATTTTGAAGCATTTTAGCAAATATGTTACCAATACCGATACACTCAGCAGGGCTATGATACATACGGTTATGCATAGTTCTGATAAAAAAATCTTAGAAAATGTCGATATCAACAGGATAGGAAATATGAATTGAAATTTTGGCAGCCAAGTGACAATACTTTAAATTTATCCTACCTTTCTTTGAATAATATTTTGAAAATTTGAAGACATTCTACTTATTGTATGAAAATCTAATGGAATATATAAATTTGTGGGACCTTATCAAGATAGAAAACGGGGCAAGTTCAATTATCAGTTAGTATGCATATCCAAAATAATACAGGACACATTTTACTTCAGGATTGCCTACAGCAATTAAATACAGCAAGTTGCGTTGATATGAATGGAATAGTTCCGTCAGTCATTGTATGCATTGGATTATATAAGGAAGGTGACACATTATGAAAAAATTGAATTTTGATTCTTTTTTCCTTATCTCCGGACCCTGTGTCATTGAAGAAGAATGGGTGATGCTGGAAACAGCAGAAAAGTTGAAAGAGTTATCTCAAAAGCTCAACATTCAGGTTATCTACAAATCATCATTTATGAAAGATAACCGGAGTTCGGTTGCATTTTATACCGGCCCGGGTATCGATGAAGGTCTTGAAACCTTACAAAAAATCAGGAACGATTTTGATATGCCTGTTTTGTCGGATATTCATTATCCGGAGCAGATAGCTCAGGCTGCTGAAGTTTTGGATATCATCCAGATACCTGCTTATTTGTGCATGCAAACCCATTTAGTTGTCGAAGTCGCAAGAACAGGAAAAATCATTAACATAAAACACGGACAATTCATTGCGCCTGAAAATATGGATAAACCCGTAAAGAAAATAGAGTCGACAGGAAATCACAACATTATTATTACCGAAAGGGGGTACACTTTTGGGTATAACGATCTTATTGTCGATCCGAGAAGTTTCCATGAATTACGAAAGCTTGGATATCCTGTTGTGTTCGACATTACTCACAGTATCAGAAAGTACGGAATTCCCAGTGCCGATCCGGCCGGAGGGATGAGAGAATATTTGCCCGTTATTTCCAGGGCAGGTGTAGCTGCCGGTGTCGATGGAATATTTATTGAAACACACCCTGAACCTAAAGTAGCAAAATGTGATGCTGCCAGTCAGATAAAACTTAATGAACTTGAGGAATTTCTGAAACCCTTGCTGGAAATTCATACTATTGAAAAAAAATACAGAAAAAGTTAAAATCTTATTTTCATGGAATTATATCTCGATTCAATAAAATTTGAAGAAGTAGAAGAAGCCAATAAACTGGGTTTTATTACAGGATTAACAACTACTCCGACTTTCCTTTACCGGGAGGGCATTACCGATTTCGATGCGGCAATAGTGAAACTTTCCAAAATGGTGGATGTTTTGCATGTAGAGGCTCTGGGAGAAACATCCGATGACATAGTCAAAGAAGCAAAACGGATCTTGTCTTTTGGTCTGGATAAGAAAAAAACAGTTTTTAAAATCCCGGTTTCTGAAGAGGGTGTAAAAGCCTGTAAAACATTGACCGAACAAGGATTACAGGTGAATCTGCACCTCATTTATACACTTCAGCAGGCTTATATGGCGTTTTGTGCTGGAGCGACCTATGCCTGTATCCTGGTAGGCCGTATGCAGGACCAGGGTCAGGATGCCCTTCTTCTTGTTGAACAATGTGTCAGGGCTGTTGAAAGGTATAATTATAAAACCAAGATCATGTTCTCTTCGGTTCGTCATGTTGAGCACGTAAGAAATGCATTAAATCTGGGAGTGCAAACCTGTACTATACCCTGGAAAGTTTTAAAACAACTTCCTATGAGCCATTTTACCGACATAGGGATCAAGCAATTTGTCGATCATACACAGTTACTTACAATAAAGGCCAGCGATATTGCCCGCACCCAGCATATTAAACTGCATTACCATGCTACTATCCTGGAAGCGCTGGAACTAATGACTAAGTCGAAACTGGGATCGATTATTATTCACGACGACAAGGGTGAAATTTACAGAATATTTACCGATGGTGATTTGAGAAGGAATATTGAAGGCGGACTTAAAGATGTTATTCACACCAAACTCTCCGAACTGGAACCAAATACGCCGGTTACCATCAGTTCAGATGCTTCATTGATGGAGATTACCAAAATATTCAAGGAAAAAAAGATCGATAATATTATTGTTCTCGAGCATAATCAACCGGTTGGTATTGTCGACATCCAGGATGTGATAAAATGGATATAGAAAAAACTTTTATAGCAATTGGTGGTGTCTTTCTCAGAACGGTTTCTCAGATAAAATCCGATCTAACAGCCATTGAAGCTTTTATATTCGACTGGGACGGTGTATTCAACTCAGGCATTAAAACCGGAGATTCCGGCAGTCCGTTTTCCGAGGTTGATTCCATGGGTATTAATCTCTTGCGATTCAGCCGCTGGCTAAACAATAAAAAAATACCGCTTGTATTTGTAATAACAGGAGAAAATAATCCGGCTGCCCTAAAACTATCACAACGCGAAAGCTTTAATGGCATATTTTTAAATTGTAAGGATAAAAAACAGGCGTTGGAAAGGATCGCTGAAAAGTATTCGATAATGTACCAAAATATGGCGGTTGTCTTCGACGATGTTCTCGATATCGAAATTGCACAATTGAGCGGGTTATCATTTTGCGTGGGAAGAAAATCAACTCCGCTGTTGGAAAATTATATCAAAACAAACGGCACATGCGCGTACATAACAGGTTCATCGGGGGATAAAAATGCTGTAAGAGAAGTGTGTGAATTGTTAATGGGAATTGATGAAATGTATGAAAAAACCATACAGAAAAGAATTGAGTTCAGCAGTGATTATCAGCAATACCTGAAAGAAAGAAACC
>CAZMVE010000012.1:0-43038 GCA_964569585.1 uncultured Bacteroidales bacterium
TGAATCTGTATTCAGGAATTTCCCGAATGGAAATAGAACAATATGCTGAAGCAAACAAAAACTTTAAACGGATTATAGATCACCAGGCAAATGCTTTTATTGAATCAGCAGAATGGTATTTGGGACTATGCTACATTATGACTGGTGAAACCGAAAGAGCAAGAGAAGTATTTAATACCATAGCTTCTAACGATGGATATTATCGGAAGGAAGCAAAACGAATACTTAAAAAAATGAACTGATAATTTTCAATTGTACAGGGTTTTCATAAGGGCCGGGTATATTTACCCGGATCCTTTTATTATCTAAATGAATTTTAGCGGAGTTAAAGATTGGGGGAAAATTATTAAAAAAGATTCTATGAAGAACCTTGGCGTCATTTCTAAATTTCTAAAGCAATTCTGGGGTGGGGAAAGAAAAAAAACCATCTGGCTGAGGAGAACGGAATACAATTATATGAAAAGGCGTATTGAGGTGTTGGAAAAACTTCTCGATGAAAAATCTAGTTGTGTTGAAAAGGCAAAATCAGTTTTTCTTAGAAATCTGTATCATGAAATCAGAACCCCACTAAACTCCATTGTGGGTTTTTCCGATCTGATAGAAATGAATAATCTTGATGTAAAGGAAAAAGAAAGTTATATAGCTCATATTCGCGAAAGCAGCCAGGAGTTTTTAAATAAAATGGATAATATCATTGAAGCCTCCATTATTGAAGCGGGGCTATTAAAAATGTCAATTGAAAATTGTAGACTGTATGATTTATTTTCTGAAATACATTCCTATTTTTCCCTGCATAAACACATTGTAGATAAAAATATTGCTCTACTTTTATCTGTTCCCCCCGAGTTAAAAGAGATTGAAGTCAAGGTTGATTCATTCAGATTATCTCAAATTTTAACTAATCTGATATCTAATGCATTTAAATTTACTTCTCGTGGAATTATAGAATTTGGATTCAAGTTGAAATTAAGCAATATTGAATTTTTTGTAAAAGATACTGGAGTGGGTGGATTGGAAGGAAAAGAGAACGAAATATATCGAAATTTTAATAAGCTTAATGACCCTGAAAACGAGAGCAAAGGACTTGGACTCGGATTAAGCTTATCGAAAAAACTTATCGAACTTATGAATGGCGCCATCTGGTATGATTCTGTTGTTGAAAAGGGAACAACTTTTTACTTCACCATTCCATACATGCCGGGAAAGTCGAATAGTATAAAAAAAACAGGAAGGGAAAAAAATATTCTCAATTTGCGCCGAACCTTACAACAAACCGTAATACTATAGTTAAAAAAAATTTAGTATTTCTCAGTAAAACCTAATAGATTCGTAATATTAAGGTTACAATTCAATTTGATGCCTAAATTTCCGGTATTTCTTCAACACGATGCCAACGATTGTGGTCCGGCTTGTCTAAGAATGATAGCCAGGTATCATGGTAAACATTTTTCTTTCGAGACTTTACGTTCATTAAGTTATATCAATAGGGCGGGAGTTTCTTTGCTGGGTATCAGTGAAGCTGCCGAATCAATTGGTTTTCGGACCAGGGGTATTAAACTTTCATTCGAGCAGTTACATCATCAGCTTATTCTCCCATGTATCGCTCACTGGAAACAGGAACATTTTATCGTCGTCAGGAAAATTCATAAAAACAAAATATATGTAATCGATCCTGCATTCGGCACCGCAGTTTATACTAGGGAAGAGTTTCTTCAGTGCTGGGTCTCAACTATTGAAAACGGAGAAACCATGGGTGTTTGCCTTCAGCTCGAACCTACTCCCGATTTCTATAAAGCTGAAGACGAACAAATCAACAGAAGTAAATTAAGTTTTCTTTTTAAATACATTCGTCCCTATAAAGCACTGATTACCCAAATTATTCTGGGTGTTATTATTGGAGCTCTTATTCAGGTAATTTTCCCTTTCCTTTTTCAAACTATTGTCGATAAAGGAATAGTGATTCCTAATCTTTCCCTGGTTATAACCATACTTATTGCACAGTTGATTCTTGTAACCAGCCGGTTCTCGCTTGAATTTATCCGGAACTGGATAATTCTCCATTTAGGCTCGCGAGTTAATATTTATCTTGTCTCTGATTTTCTGATAAAGCTTATGCGTTTGCCGCTTTCGTTTTTTGAAACTAAAAACCGGGGCGATCTGTTACAAAGAGTTGCTGATCATAAGCGTGTTGAAACATTTTTAACACAAACCACAATCGATCTATTTTATTCGGTTTTTTCTATGACCATAATGGGAATTGTCCTTGCCATATTTAGCATAAAGATTTTCTTAATCTTTATTGCCGGGAGTATATTTTACTTAATATGGACCTTACAATTCATGAAACGCAGAAAAGATCTTGATAATCGGAAATTTGCCCAGCTTTCAAGTAATCAGAGTAATCTCCTGCAGTTATTGTCGGGGATGCATGAAATCAAGCTTAATAATTGTGAGAAAAGAAAACGTTGGGAATGGGAGGATATTCAGGCAAAGCTATTTCGTCTTAATATAAAGGGATTGACCCTACTACAAAATCAAAAAGCAGGAGCACTTATTTTCAACCAGTATAAAGATGTGCTGATAGTATTCTACACTGCATTATTGGTAATGAAAGGGCAGATGACCTTAGGTAGTATGGTAGCCATATCATATGTTATAGGGCAACTTTCAGGCCCGATTGATCTTTTAATAAACTTTTTTCATAACACTCAGGATGCAAAAATAAGTCTTAATCGCCTGGCAGAGGTTCATAACCTAGAAGAAGAAGAAAGTTCATCACCCGATCTGGTCACTGATTTTTCAGGAAATAAAAATGAAATTACGATAAGGAATTTGGCCTTTCAATACGAAGGTCCGCACTCGCCTTTTGTCCTGAAAAATATAAGTCTGCATATACCTGAAAATAAAACGACAGCCATAGTAGGTACAAGTGGAAGCGGTAAAACAACTCTGATTAAATTGATACTTAAGTTTTATAATCCGGTTGATGGGGACATCTTAATTGACGATCAAAACCTGGATACAGTTAATCCGGCCTACTGGAGAAGTATATGCGGTGTGGTTATGCAGGATGGTTATCTTTTCTCAGATACAATTGCCCGAAATATTGCACTTTCGGACGAAGATATCGATAAAGAGAAATTATATTATGCAGCACGCATGGCTAATGTACATGAAATTGCCGATGGACTGCCTTTGGGTTTTAATACAAAAATTGGAATGGAAGGCATTGGACTTAGTCAGGGGCAAAAACAAAGGATACTAATAGCCCGGGCTCTATATAAAAATCCTTCCTTTCTATTCTTTGATGAAGCAACAAATGCACTCGATGCGAACAACGAACGACAAATTATTAATAATCTGTATAAATTTTTTGAAGGAAGGACAGTGGTAGTGGTTGCTCATAGGCTCAGTACAGTGCGAAATGCCGATCAGATAGTGGTACTGGAAGAAGGAAAAATTGTTGAGTATGGAACTCATCAGGAATTGACACGGCTAAAGGGAGCTTACTATAAACTGGTTAAAAATCAACTTGAATTAGGTAGTTAATGGCTAAGATAAATTATACTGAGAAAGACAAACAAGCCGCCGGAAGTCTTGAACTACGCAGCGAACAACTTCGTGATATTCTAGGACAGGTTCCCCGCTGGATAATTCGTTTTGGTACTGTTGTTATCATAGCTGTGTTGCTTCTTCTTTTTATCGGATCGGCATTTCTTAAATACCCTGATATTATAAAAGCCCCAATTAAATTAACTACAGAAACTCCTCCTGCCGAAATGGTGGCAAATACATCGGCGCGGATTAATAAATTTTATGTAGCCGATACAGAGCTTATTGATAAAAATCAGGTGCTTGTAGTATTTGAGTCCGCTTCAAATTACGATGATTTACGCAACCTGTCGGAATTATTAGGAAAAAGTATGACTATTGATTCATTAACTAAAGTAAGTTTTCCGGACAATATAAAGCTTGGATCCTTGCAGGATGCTTATACAATTTTACAGAAACGCATTCAGGAATATATCGATTTTAAAAAATTGAATTATTATCAGAGAAAAATCAATTCAGTTAATGCCGAATTAAAAAAATATTCTTTATTCCTCGATAGGTTGGAAGATAAGGAGATTATTCAGAAGCAGGAATATAGTCTGGTTGAAAAACAATATCAAAGGGATTCAGCACTTTTTACCGACAGAGTTATTTCCTCATCACAACTTGAAAAATCTGAAGCACAGAAGTTGAATAAACTCTCTGAATGGAAAAGCACCCAGACGGAATTAGCTTCATCTCAAATAGAAGTTTCCAACCTGCAGCAGGAAATTTTGGAATTAGAGCTAAAATTTGAAGAAAACAGCAGGACTTTTGAACAGAACGTGAAGGAGTCATATGAGAAACTTAAGGGAGAAATTGCACAGTGGGAACAGAACTATATCATTCGCTCACCTTTTGAAGGTCAGGTTTCATTCACAAAAATATGGTCAGAAAATCAATACGTTGAAAAGGGTGAAGTGGTTTTAACCGTTTTGCCCACGGAGCAGGGTGAATTATTGGGCAAAGTTATGCTCTCAGCAAAAGGTGCCGGGAAAGTGAAGGAAGGTCATAGAGCAGTTATCCGATTCGATAATTATCCCTATTTGGAGTTTGGAACGATCACAGGAAAGATTAAATCAATTTCTTTGGTGCCAAACGATGAATTGTATGCAGTTGAAATACGGTTTGACAGTTTGAAACTAATTACTAATTATAATATTACCCTTGCATTTCAGCAGAACATGCCTGGAACAGCTGAGATAATAACAGACCAGAGAAGCCTGTTAATTCGTATAATCGATCCTTTCCGATCGGCAATTATGCGACAGAAATTGCTGAGGAAATAAATGTTATTTTTTTTCTTTCTTAGGAAGGGTAAATAAGAAGGTTGTTCCAACCTCCAATTCACTGCTAATTTTAATTTCTCCACCATTTTTCTCAACGAATTCCTTACATATAATCAGGCCTAATCCGGTACCACTTTCACCTGCAGTACCTGATGTGGAAAAATATTCATCGATGCGGAATAATTTTTTGATATTTTCTTCGGATATTCCTATTCCTGTATCGACAATCGAAATTTCAATCTGATCCTGATTTTTTTCATCTTCACTACACAGAACAGTTACTATGCCTTCGTTGTTTGTGAATTTAATAGCATTACTTATCAGATTACGCAAAACAAGATTGATCATATTTTTATCGGCAAATGCTTTTGAAGGGCACTTCATTTCATGTACAAGAGAAATATGTTTATTTTCAGCACTTGCCTGACCTAATGTGATATTTTGGTCGATTAACTCGCCAATATCAATGGGAGCCGGATTATATTTGATACGATCGGTCTGTGTACGAGCCCACTGCAACAGATTTTCCAAAAGACTATAGGCACTCTCTGAGGAAGTTTTTATCATGCCGAGTAAATCCATTTTCTGTGGAGCATCAAAATCATCGTAGTTACGCAGAAGTAATTCTGAGAATCCGAAAATGGCCTGGAAAGGATTTTTTAGGTCGTGGGCAATAATGCTGAAAAACTTGTTTTTAGTTGCATTAAGATGCTCTAGCTGAGTATTTGCTTTCGTCAGAATTTGTGATTGTTTATTAAGCTCTTCCGATTGCTGTTGAATTTTTTCCTGTCTCTCTTCAAGGATGATATTAACTTCCTGTAGATTTTGAGCCTGCTCACGCAGTTGTCGCTCAGCTTTCTTCTGTTTTGTAATATCCCTGCCGATGCCAACGATTCCTGCTACCTTACCATTTGCATCATAGAAGGGCACTTTAGTTGTTGAGATTACCCTTTCCCTGTCATTTTCATCAAAACCTATTTCTTCTTTATTAATAATAGGTTCACCTGTGGTAATTATATGCTGATCATCCTGCAAATAGATATCGGCGGCTTCTTTTTTAGGAGTAGAATCATAGTCTGTTGTTCCTATTATTTCATCCAGCGATGCTGCATGCATCACCTTCAGAAGTCTTTTGTTTACTGTGAGGAACCTACTGTTTTTATCTTTAATGTATATATAATCGGGCATGTGGTCGATTAGGGTCCTAAGTAAGTTTCTTTCATTTTCCAGTGTAGTATTTTGCTCTTCAAGCGATTCAGATTGTTTTTGAATTTCTTCTTGTCGTTCTTCGAGCAATTTGTTCTTTTCCGTTAGGTCGGAAGTTTTTGCTTTAAGTGCTTCCTCATATTTTTTCAAATCAGTAATATCCCGACCCACACCTACAATACCCGATACATTCCCGTCTGCATCAAAAATTGGAACTTTAGTGGTGAAAAGAATTCGTTGTTTGCCTTCGCTGTCGAGGCCAAATTCTTCTTTATTTATAAGGGGTTTCTTTGTCTTAATGACCTTTTGTTCATCATCGAAGAATAGTTGAGCCATTTTCTTTGGATAAAAGTCGAAATCAGTTTTTCCCTCGAGATATTCATAACTTGGAGCTTTCATCACTTCAAGAATCCTTCTATTGGCAGCAATAAACCGGCTTTCTTTATCTTTTATATAAATAACATCAGGTAAGGTGTCAATAATTGTACGTAACAAGTTTCGCTCATTCTCAAGAATTCTGTTTTGTGAGGTAAGATCGCTAGATTGTTGTTGAATTTCTTCTTGTCTTTCTTCCAGCAGAATATTAACTTCCTTTAGACTATCAGTTTGTTCCTGAAGCTTAATTTCAGCTTCTTTAATCATGGTGATATCACGGGCAATTCCAATAATACCAGCTATCTGGCCATCAGGTCCGCTAAAAGGGACTTTTGAAGTAAGCAAATGAATAAAATTACCTTCACTGTCGATTCCTGGTCCTTCTTTATGAAGAATAGCTTTCCCGGTTGATAATACTTCCTGATCATCTTTTAAGAAATTTGAGGCATATTCCTTAGGGTAAAAATCTTTATCCGTTTTACCGATTATATCTTCCAGATCGTCGGTTTTAAAAACCTTCATCAATTTTTTATTCACCGTAATGAACCGGCAACTTGTATCTTTTAAATAGACATAGTCCGGAATACTATCGATTAAGGTTCTAAGAAGATTTCTCTCTTCTTCAAGTATGCGATTCTGGTTTCCAAGCTCATCTGATTGTTGATTAACTTCTTCCTGTCGTTCCTCAAGAAGGACATTTATTTCTTGCAGGCTTTGGGCTTGCTCCTTAAGTTTTTCTTCTGCTTCTTTTTGACTTGTGATATCTCTTCCGATTCCCACCAGACCTATTATTTTGCCTTCATTGTCTCTAAAAGGTACTTTGGTTGTTGACTTAATACGGATATTACCATCGGCATCGAAACCAATTTCTTCTTTATTAATTACTGATTTCCCGGTTTGAATTACATGCTTATCATCCTTATAATATATTTCAGCTATGTCTTTGGGGTAAAAATCAAAGTCGGTTTTTCCTAACAAATTCTTATGTGTATTGGCTTTGGTTATTTTAATTTGTTGTGGATTACCGTCAAGAAACCGGCATTCTGTATCTTTAATATAGATGGTATCCGGCATATTATCCATTAAGGCTTTGAAAAGAGTCCGTTCCTTTTCAAGAGCCTTATTCTTTTCCTCAAGTTGAAGTGAGGCTTCTTCCTGTTCGGTGATATCAGAGCTTGTTCCAAATAGCCCGATTATCTTACCTTTTTTATTTTTAATAGGAACTTTAATTATGAGGGAAAAATTTTTCTGATTATCCTTTATATTCTCTTGTTTTCTTTTTATCGATGGAGCTTTACCACTAAGGATCTTTTTATCCTCCACTAAAGAAATATCCGCTTCTTCTTTCATCAATAAATCAGCATCCGTTTTTCCATACAGACTTTCAGGATTATCGGCTTTTAGAAGTTCAGCAAATTTTTGATTGGTTAGTATATATCGGCCTGAAAAATCTTTTAGATAAACACAATCGGGGATGTTATTAATAAGGATGTTTAGCTGATCGCTTTCATCGAAGATACTATCCGCTGTAGAATATAATACTTTATATTTCCTTCTCTTGAATACTCTTATTGTATATACAGCAACAACTGAAGTTGTTACTCCTATAATAAAAGAAATCAAACCTGGCAGGATTACTCCAAAACCTATGTAACTACTAAATAGTGAAATAAAGGAAGAGGTTATCATGAATATAGCTGAGAAATTTATGATGATGCTAATAAATAACATATAATTCTACGAAAATTACAAAATATGGTTCATTATTTGGATAAAATGTCACTTCTTGTTGATAAAAAAATTGCTCAATGGAATACCCTGGTATAAAATGAGCGATTATGTTAGCATCTATTCATAGCAATAAATAGAGATGATTATTAATAATATAGGGATGGAATAGGTTGGTAAAACTTAAAAGAAAACCCCTATGCAGAGCATAGGGGTACTTGTTGGGTTTATTCCATCCTCAGGGTTATTTATCCACCCAGGATAGTTAAAAATACTGCAAGTAAGTACTAACCCTTACAGATTATTAGCTTGATGAAGAATATAGGAGAAAGGTTGCGTTGGATTTTTTGAATTGCATGTAATTAACATTTCTTTAACAAGATATACATTTGTAGTATCCAGTTGAATGCTGTATGTTTAACTCTACTTAAACAAAATATTGAATGAAGGTAATTATCGACAATAAAATTCCATTTATTAAAAATATCCTTGAACCTTATGCTGATGTTGAATATTTGGCAGGAAACTCCATCACAAAAGAAAAGTTGAAAAATACAGATGCTATTATCATAAGAACCCGAACAAAATGTGATGCTGAATTACTGGAAGGTACGGCTGTTAAATTTATTGCAAGCGCCACAATTGGTTGCGATCACATCGATATTCAATATTGTGAAAAAAATAGCATACAATGGACTAATGCTCCGGGATGTAATTCTGGTTCTGTATTGCAGTATGTTGCATCGGCTCTTTTATATTATGCACGGCAAAAGAATATTAAATTGAATAATCGTGTTCTGGGTATTATTGGAGTTGGGAATGTTGGAAGAAATATTTTGAAACTTGCTGAAGTACTCGATATGAGGGTTGTTTTAAATGATCCTCCAAGGGTAAGAAATGAAGGGCTCTGTGGCTTTTTATCATTGGATGGAATTTTAAGAGAAGTTGATATTATTTCATTTCATGTGCCTCTCAACTTGACAGGGGAGGATAAAACATTTCATCTGGCAGGTAAGCATTTTTTCGAAAAGATTAATGAAGGAACTCTATTAATTAATACCAGTCGCGGAGAGGTGGTTGACACAGCTACACTGAAAGACATGGTAAAAAGTGGTAAATTATCTGATGCCATTCTGGATGTTTGGGAAAATGAACCCGATATTGATACTGAACTTCTTGAAAAAGTATATATAGCCACACCTCACATAGCAGGATATTCGGCCGATGGAAAAGCCAACGGGACTCAAATGACTATACAGCAATTCAGTCGCTTTTTCAATTTAGGATTGGACGATTGGCAACCTGATAATATACCTGCTGTAAAAAAATCCGACATTTTTTGTGATGGTCTGAACAAATCGTTCCAGGATATTTTAACAGAAATTATATTACAAACCTATCCAATTGATAGAGAAAACAGCTGGTTGCATAGCGATCCTAAAAAATTTGAGACGTATAGGGGAAACTATCCTTTAAGGCGTGAATTTTTTACTTACAATATCAAGACTTCGAATGTAAAAGAGGGTGATATAAAAAGGCTCAAACGTCTTGGATTCAAGGTAGATAAATAAGGTCAATCAACTTTCTGTTCTTTCCTGGAGCTGTTTGCGTTTTCTTTGGCGTCCGAAATTTGCTTTTTCTGAGAGTTTAAGCCGGGCACGAAGATAATGTGCTTTGTACCTGATATAGTGCACACCATTTTCAAATTCCCAGTAAACATTGCGGGCTTTGTATATTTTACCGACGCATGCTTCGTAAATAAGAGTATAGGAAATACTTGTATATTCTTCGGCTTCCACTATTGAATTGAACCTGATACTGCGATTAGAAAAATGGCCTATTACGGGGATATTAAATCGCTTTTGATGGCGCTTATTGTTTGTATAATTGTTCATACCTCAATTTTTTTCTGAAACGCGAATTATCAAACTAAGTTTCATTAAAGTTAAAAAAAATCAGATTCCAGTAAAAAATTGGTTATCAACTTTCTTTTTCATTTTTAAGGTGAGCACAACAAAATTTCAAGATAGATGTTTAGTTTATGTTTTTAAATTCTAATGTTTTGGAGAAAATTAAATCACAGTTTAACACTTCAAATAAATCATTTCTTGACCGGGCAGCAAAGTATAAATCATCCATTGCTGAATATAGGTTCAAATTGAATGAAATTATTGATCGCGACCAACACGAAGCTGTGAATTGGATACTAATTATGAAGGATTTTGGGTTGTCCGGTAGTTTCAATTACATTCGACCAAAGTTCATCTTCTGCCGATATACGTTTACGATGTTTGATGGTAATTGGAATGGGTAATACGGTAAATTGTGAGCTCCAGTGTCCGACAACAAATCCTGTTCTGCCAGCCATAGCTGCATGTACGGCATTTTGTGCGAGAATATTACAAAAAAGGCTGTCATTTGCATTAGCAGGAGCACTGCGTATGATATAACTGGGGTCGATATATTTCAGACTATGGGGCATATTTTTATTTTTAAGCTCTTCTATAATAACATCCCTCAGGTAGAGGCCAATATCCTTATATTTAATATTGCCTGAAGCATCTTTCTCAGATTCCTGAACCTGAAAAAGATTTTGTCCTGCGCCTTCAGCTACAACAATCAGTGCATGGTGTTTTCTTTCAAGCCGTTTACATATAAATTCCAAAAAACCCTTAGGACCATGTAAATCGAACCTAACTTCGGGAATAAGCACAAAATTAACTTCCTGAACTGCGAGAGCTGCATTAGCAGCAATAAAACCTGAATCGCGGCCCATAAGTTTAACCAATGCTATTCCGTTATACGCACCTTTAGCTTCGTTGTGTGCACCACGCAGAATGCCTGTTGCAATGGTAAATGCTGTTTCAAAACCAAACGATTTATCAATAAAGCTAATATCATTGTCAATGGTCTTTGGAACGCATGCTACAGAAATTTTGAGTCCTCGCTTTGTAATTTCATCCGATATAGCCTGGGCTCCGCGAAGTGTTCCATCACCTCCTATGGTGAAAAGGATATTAATATTCATTCTTTCCAGAGCATCGACAATTTCTGAAACATCCTGTGGCCCTCGCGATGTACCAAGAACGGTACCACCGTGCATATGAATATAATCAATTATATCTGGTTCCAAATCAATGATTTCATGCCCATATTTTGGAATAAAACCCTGATAACCGTACTTGATTCCTACTATTCTTTTTACACCATACCGGCTATTTAGTTGCATTACCAAACCCCTGATCACATTGTTAAGCCCCGGGCATAAGCCCCCGCATGTAACAATGGCTACTTTTGTTTTTGAAGGATCGAAGTAAACGAATTCTTTTGGACCAGCCTTTTCAAAGGATAATGGTTCAATATTTTTTTCCAGGCATTCTTCATAGTAACGAATGTTGGGATCCATAATAATGCGTTCATCATCCTGTGTATAATTGAAGACACCATCGCCAAGCTCCTTTGATAAGTTTAATGGTGATGGGATTGAGCATTTTCCTAGACGAGGTACTTTAAATTCTTCGATCGTATACATTCTTAATAATATTTCTTCGAAATTAACTATTTACTCATGAAATCGAATAAAGGCAAACTTAATTCAATATTAGTACATATGTTATTGCTCAATTAAATCGAGTAATTTTTTGGCAGCTTTGTTCCAGGTATAGTTCTGCTTTGCATACTCATTCAATTCTTTTGCACATCTCGATAGTACAGGCTTCTTCAATGATACTAGCTGTTTTTCAAGTTCTTCCTCTGTTTTAAAATAAAATGCCAGATCATGGGTTGTGACTCTGTTAAAAATATTATCCCAGGCTATTACTGGCAGTCCTGTATACATCGCCTCTACCAGTGAAGGATTTGTTCCTCCGGCACTATGCCCATGAATATATAGGGAGCAATTTGCCCTATATTGCTGCAATTTAGACATATCATCATAAATTGCATCGATCATATGAATATTGGGGGCCTTTGAATAAGACTTACATAATTTTTTCCCATATCGGGTGTGATTCCAATTTGAGATCATTATCAGTTTGAGATTTTGATTTTTTTGAAACACTTTAAGAATAAGATGTAAATTATTCTCGGGTTCAGCTCTGGCTATTACCAAGGCATAGGAGGAATCCTTAAGAGGATTAAGAGCTACAATCCGGGGTAAATGATTTCCTCCATAATTGATATATACGATTTTTTTTTGATACTGGCTGGGCACATATTGAGCAATAGCTTTGTTGTCGAGAATAATTGTTTTTAAATGGCGCAATGAAAGTATATAACCTAATCTCAGAAATAATTTAGCGACAATATTCCATTTTGATCTTTTCCATTCGATACCATCGACATGGACACATAAATATTTTGATTTTAAGGAAGGGATGAATGGCAGCAATATGCCCGCACCTATACCAAGCAGAAGAATATAATCCGATTCCTTGGCGGCTAATAATAGTCCCTTCAGATCGTATAAAATGCTTCGAATACCATTGGGATCAACATTGAAGAAGATTCGTCTTATCGATTTCCAGTTTATTTCTTGTTCAGATGGACCATACAATTTGGAACTGCAGATGACACTTATCTCGAGATTTTTGGTCAATTCAAGGGCAATATTTTCTGCAAAAGTTTCAAATCCACCATATCGTGCGGGTATGCCTGAGCATCCTATGATATACAATTTTTTCTTCAAGAGAATTAGGTATTATTACTTGTGAAGTTATTAACAAACCGAAAAAATTATAGTTTTTACTTATTTAAATTTGTTTTTTCGAATTAATAATTTTAAGACTAAAACTTAATCTTAGAGTTAACATTTATTTAACGTTCTCCAAATTATTAAGTAACAATACTATAGCTTAAAAATATAGTTAAAATATTGATAATCAATAATATATAAAAATAAAATATTTTTTTAATTTTTAATCAGTTGATAATAAAAACGATATCTTATAATCATAAAAAACAATAGACAATGGGCTTTTTTTTTATGTTTTTTTTCACAAAATTGCTTAATGAAAAATTAACAATACCCTAAAATTTAATTGCCTAAAACTAAACACTATATAAAAATGCATAGGGAAGTCTGGGACAATTGTCTAAAAGTAATTCAGGATAATGTGCCATCGATAAGCTTTAGGACATGGTTTGAACCTATTGTCCCACTGAGACTTGAAAAGAATATTCTCACTATTCAGGTGCCCAGTCCCTTCTTTTATGAATATCTTGAAGAAAAATACATTGAAATTATAAGTAAAACCCTGAGAAAAGAACTCGGGTATGATGCAAAGTTAGAGTATAGTGTGGTAATGGATTATAATTCAACCTCGAATAAAAAACCTTTAACTGTAAAATTACCTGCCCAGAATCATCGGGAATTAAAAAACAGACCTGTTTCTGTTCCTTTGAATACGGACGAAAAAACCATTAAAAATCCCTTCATTATACCGGGTTTAAAAAAGCTGGATATTGATCCACGACTAAATCCCGAAAATAATTTCGCCAACTTTATCGAAGGTGAATGCAACCGGCTAGCTCGTTCAGCAGGAATTGCTGTAGCAAATAATCCTGGTGGCACGGCTTTCAATCCACTATTAATTTATGGTGACTCGGGATTAGGAAAAACTCATCTCGCACAAGCTATTGGCATAGAAGTAAAGGAACGTTTCCCGGATAAGACGGTTTTATATGTCAACGCCAATAAGTTTCAAACTCAGTTTGTAGAATCTATTAGGAATAATAATAAAAACGATTTTCTTCACTTTTATCAGATGATAGATGTACTGATCATTGACGATGTTCATGAATTTGCAGGGAAAGAGAAGACACAGGATACTTTCTTCCATATTTTCAATCATTTGCATCAATCGGGAAAACAATTAATCCTTACCTCCGATAAACCTCCTGTGGAACTTCAAGGCATGGAACAGCGACTCCTCTCCAGATTTAAATGGGGCTTATCGGCCGATCTTCAGGTACCTGATTTTGAAACTCGTATTGCTATCCTTAAGCAGAAAATATATAAAGACGGTATCGAAATGCCTGATGAAGTAATTGAATACATTTCTACTCATATTACAGATAACATCAGGGAACTTGAAGGAGCCTTAATTTCTTTACTGGCTCAATCAACTCTTAACAGGAAAGAGATTACTCTTGACCTGGCAAAAGAAATGATTGATAAGCTGATTAAAAGCACAAAGCGTGAGGTTTCCATCGATTACATTCAGAAAGTAGTATGTAATTATTACGATATTGGTATTGAAATGCTACAGTCGAAAACCAGGAAAAGGGAGATAGTACAGGCCCGGCAGGTTGCGATGTATTTTAGCAAGAACCTTACTAAATCTTCCTTAGCAACTATTGGTGCGCAGATAGGGGGAAAAGATCATGCAACGGTTCTGCATGCCTGTAAAACTGTTAACAATCTGATGGATACCGACAAACATTTCAAGAGCCAGATAGAAGATATCGAAAAGAAGCTGAGGTTTTAAACCATAAATCCAAAAAGGCAGGTTCTTTTGAGCCTGTTTTTTTTTGTCAAATTTGTCGGGTAGTTTATTTAAAATAGCAGAATTAATTTTTCCAAATGAATATGACGCTGTAAATATTCCGGTTGACTGATATGGAATCACATACATTTTTAACCATTAAATCAGATACTGAGGGAATTTATAAAGATAGGGGCAGTAAGTTTCTTTCATTTGCTTATTCTGTATCAAATGATGAAGAGATTAAACAAATTCTGAATCAGGTGAAGAAAAAATACCACAATGCCAGACATTGTTGTTTTGCCTTTCGCCTAGGTATTGAAGAACAGTATTACCGTGTAAATGATGATGGAGAACCTTCGGGTACGGCTGGAAGACCAATATTAGGCCAAATAGAATCGAACAATCTTACCAATATTCTGCTGGTCGTGGTTCGTTATTTTGGAGGTAAGCTACTTGGAACATCCGGATTAATAAATGCCTATCGGACAGCTGCCGCCGATTGTCTTGCAAAAGCAACATTTTTAAAGTGTAGATCTGAAATCAACTTTGAAATTTCTTTTCCATATACGAATATGAATTCGGTTATGAGGGTAATAAAGGATGAATCACTCGTAATAACTGAGCAATATTTTGATATGGATTGCAGGATAAGACTTACAGCAGAAAAAAAATCCTTTGATTCTGTCGAACAACGGTTTTCAAAGCTGAAGAATTTAAAAATTATAATATTACAGGAATAAGTATGGAATTTTATAATATTCTACAATTGCTATATTGTATATGTAGTTTGAACTATATTCTGGGAATTACTTTATAATAAAAGAATGTAAATTTTTCAATAGATGTTAACAACTCTTTCTTTTACCCGTATTGTTAGTTATTTTTACTTAAAATATCAGTTATAACATGCTGAATAAAAGTCTTATTTCAATAACTGACTTCTCTAAGGATGATTATTTGAAAATCCTTGATACTGCAGCCGGTTTCGAAAAAAAATCTTATCAGGACCTGCTTAAAGGTAAAGTAATTGCAACTCTTTTTTTCGAACCATCAACACGAACAAGATTAAGTTTTGAGAGTGCCATTAATCGTATAGGTGGGAAGGTGATTGGTTTTAGCGATTCTATTACTTCTTCGGTTACCAAAGGGGAAACTTTATACGATACCATTCGTGTTGTGAGCAACTATGCTGAATTGATTGTAATGCGGCATCCACTGGAAGGGAGTGCTCGCTATGCCAGCGAATTAACCAAAATACCGGTTATTAATGCAGGTGATGGAGCTAATCAGCATCCCACACAAACCTTGCTCGATTTATACTCCATACAGAAAACTCAGGGGAAGCTGAAGGACCTGAATATCTTTATGGTGGGCGATTTGAAATACGGCCGCACAGTACATTCACTTTTAATGGCACTATCAGAATTTAATGCTACTTTTTATTTCATATCTCCCGATGAATTAAGAATGCCTGAAGAGTATAAAATATTATTAAATAATATTGGACTGAAATATCATGAATCGCGCGAATTGAACGGAAATATTAAAAATGCTGATATCATTTATATGACTCGTGTTCAGAAAGAAAGATTCTCTGATCCAATCGAATATGAGAAAACAAAAAACGCCTATGTTTTAAAGGATGAAATGCTGGTTGGAACCAGGGACAATATGAAAGTACTGCATCCGCTTCCTAGGGTAAATGAAATAAATACTGATGTAGATGCAAATCCAAAGGCCTATTACTTTCAGCAAACCGAAAATGGAGTTTATGTGAGGCAAGCAATAATATCACTTATTCTTGGATTGAAATCATGACTATGAAAGATAAATTTCTTGAGGTAAGTGCCATTAAGGACGGAACAGTTATTGACCATATCCCGGCTGATAGTTTATTTAAAGTAGTATCAATCCTCAAACTCGAAAAGATTGAGGGGATGATAACTTTCGGCACCAATCTTATCAGTAAAAAGCTTGGTCGCAAAGGAATTATTAAACTCTCAGGTGTATTTTTCAAAGATAAAGATATTAACCGGATTGCACTTATAGCTCCGGAGGCCAAGTTAAACATCATACGAGATTATTCCGTAATTGAAAAGAAAGTTGTAGAGATACCTGATGAAATAAATGGAATAGTTAAATGTGTGAATCCGCAGTGCGTTACTAATCATGAGAAAATATTAACACGATTTCATGTTATAGATAAAAAGGAAGTAAAATTACGTTGTCACTACTGCGAGAAACTTACTGTAAAAGAGCATATGACAATTCTTTGAGTAAAAGTTTTCTGTCAACGCAATCTGTCGTATGATTTTATTAGCAAATCATCTCTTCGTATTGTTCGAAATGCCTGAAAAAGCAGTATAATATTTACAAAAGGGAATATTATCGTATATGAAAATGAGTGTATATTCACAAATAATCCTTCTGCAATCTCACCGTTCTTAATAGTAAAATAATAGTAAAACATCACAGCGAAAAGGCCTATTGTTATTAGAATATTATAAACGCATAAACGCATTTGAAGAGTTCGTTTCTGAAAAAACAGGATGGTTATAAAGCTAATGAGAGCCGATGCAATCGCCAGCACAGCAATAGGAAAAGTATAAGTATAGGTTTGTAACGGTTCTTGAAGACTCTTTAATCTGAAACTTGTAAAGAGAGCGACTGAACCATCACTTAAATTCATTTCTGAAACAGGATGTACAACAATAATTACAGCCAAAATCGTTGCTACGAGTAAAAATGCTGTTTGAATCCTCTGAATCATAATTTATTAATTAATATTTTTGTAACAAATATAGTAATCTTTCGAAAAGAAGCTAAATAGTATTATCAAAGATTATCACTTGTGGAGCTTGATAAGGAGGGAATGGAGGAAATTCTCACTGAATAAATAAATATCTTACATTAAATTTTTTTATGATTTATCCTTACATTTGTGGGAGTATAAGTCAAAATGACTATAATTAATACTAAAGATTTACAAAACAAAATGTTATGAAGGGAGTTATTGAACATTCAGCGGACAATATTCGAATCTTATCTGCAGCGATGGTCGAAAAAGCTAAATCAGGACATCCGGGTGGTGCAATGGGAGGAGCCGATTTTATCAATATTCTCTATTCAGAGTTTCTTAATTATGATCCCACAGATGGAACATGGATCAATCGGGACAGATTTTTTCTCGATCCAGGCCATATGTCTCCTATGCTATATTCGGTTCTGATATTGGCTGGTTATTATACACTTCACGATATTGAAAATTTCAGACAATGGGGAAGTATTACACCTGGCCATCCCGAAGTTAATCCTGCAAAAGGTGTTGAAAATACCTCTGGTCCATTAGGAATGGGTCATACAAATGCAGTTGGGGCCGCTATTGTCGAAAAATTCCTTGTTACCCGGTTTGGCGATTGGATGTCACATAAGATTTTCACCTTCATCTCCGATGGAGGTGTTCAGGAAGAGATATCGCAGGGAGCAGGAAGAATTGCAGGCTATCTGGGACTAAACAATCTAATAATGTTTTACGACTCAAACGATATTCAACTTTCAACTGAAACTAAGGCTGTAACTAAAGAGGATACGGCTAAAAAGTACGAAGCCTGGAATTGGAAAGTAATAACTATTGATGGGAATAATCAGGATGATATCAGGAATGCTCTTCAGATAGCAGTTAACGAGAAAGAAAAACCAACATTGATTATTGGGAAAACAATAATGGGTAGAGGTGCTATTGCACAAAATGGGACATCATTCGAACGGCAAACATCAACTCATGGTATGCCTCTATCTGATGCGGGAGCTTCATTTGAGAATACTATTAGTAATCTCGGTGGTGACCCTTCAAATCCTTTTGCTCTTTTTCCTGAGGTCAAAGATTATTGGGATAAAATAAAGAGAACTAAAATTCAGAATGCAAAGGAAAGGAAAGAAAGGCAGACACAATGGGAGATCGAAAATCCGGGACTAGCTAAAAAATTGCACAAATTCTTTTCTGGTAAGATTCCGGAAATTGATTTTAGTACCATTGAGCAGAAACAAAATATAGCTTCACGGGCTGCTTCCGCTACTGTTCTGGGATATTTAGCCGAAAAGGTTGAAAACATGATTGTTGCTTCAGCCGATCTTTCGAACAGTGATAAGACGGATGGTTTTTTGAAAAAGACAAAACAATTTGTTAAGGGCGATTTTAGCGGTGCATTTTTACAGGCAGGTGTATCAGAATTAACCATGGCAGGAATAGCCAATGGTATGGCTTTACATGGTGGAGTTATTCCTGCTTGTGCTACATTTTTTGTATTTTCTGATTATATGAAACCAGCAGTTCGCCTGGCCGCTTTAATGGAATTACCAGTAAAATATATCTGGACCCACGATGCTTTTCGTGTAGGTGAGGACGGACCTACACATCAGCCTGTTGAACAGGAAGCACAAATAAGACTTTTAGAACAATTGAGAAACCATTCAGGTAAGCGAAGTGTTCTGGTTTTACGTCCGGCCGATGCGATAGAAACTAATATTGCATGGAAGATGGCACTTGAGAACACTCATACTCCTACTGCACTGTTATTATCACGTCAAGGCATTCCTGACCTTCCTGCTGTTAAAAGTCGGTACAAAGAGGCCCTAATGGCTGAAAAGGGAGGATATATAGTACATAGAGACGAAGGCAATATTGATATTGTACTTGTAGGAAATGGTTCTGAAGTTTCAACCCTTATTGGTGGTGCTAATCTTTTAAAAGAGAGAAAGGGATATAAAGTTCAGGTTGTATCCGCTATTTCCGAGGGACTTTTTCGCGAACAGGATCCTGATTATCAACATTCAGTAATTCCTGAAAATGTACCGGTATTTGGACTAACAGCCGGGTTGCCTGTAACACTTGCAGGCTTTGTCGGTACAAGGGGTATGGTTTACGGGCTAGAAAGTTTTGGATTCTCTGCTCCGGCAAAAGTATTGGATGAGAAACTGGGCTATACATCCGAGAATGTCTTCAACAAAGTTGTTGAGTACCTGAATTCTTTGAAATAACGATTTACCTTGCTATACGAAAAAGCCCTGTTTACGGGGCTTTTTTATTACCTATTCGCATAATATCTGTCATATACTTTTTTTTTCATATTAGTTACTATCGGAAAAATCCTTAAATTCATGGTATTGTTCAGATGAATACCAGAAAGGATTATGGATTAAAATATTTTAAAATGAAAAATACGATTGTATTATTTCTGATAGGCTTTACAATTATTGGTTGCAGTTCTACTAATTATGTAACAATGAGTGTTTTGGAACCTGCGCCTGTGACTATACCCTCCCACATCAAAAAGATAGGAATTATTGACAGAAGCCTCCCCTCGGAAGAGAACGAACAGCAGGATAAACTCGACCAGGTATTATCTATTGAAGGAGCAAACCTGGATAGGGAAGGATCGAGAGAAACACTCAGGGGGATTAATGACGAATTATCACGAAACGAAAGGTTTTCGGAAGTAAAATTTCTTAGTGAACTCGACCTGCGAAGTCCCGGTATGGGAATATTTCCTACTCCATTATCATGGGAGATATTGGAAAAAATTTGCATCGAGAATAATTTAGATGCACTGTTTGTGCTGGAATTTTTCGATACGGACACCCGGATATCATATAGTAATAAGCCGGTCACATTAAAAGGTCCAATGGGTGTTAGTATACCCGCAGTGGAACATTATGCCCATATGATAACAACTGTGAAGACTGGCTGGCGAATATACGATCCAAAAAACAGGATCATACTTGATGAGTTCCCGATTATGGAAAGTATAGAAAAATCGGGAAAAGGAATTAATCCTGCTGCAGCGGCTGCTGCCCTTATAGGGCGAACAGAAGCAGTGAAACAGGTTAGTTATACTGTTGGTCAGAATTATGCATCTAGAATATTACCTTATAAAATCAGGGTATCACGGAAATATTATGTAAGAGGAAGTGATAATTTTAAAATTGCCAAACGTCGAGCTCAAACGGGCAATTGGGATGGAGCAGCACAGTTATGGGAAAAAGAAACCACTAATCCGAAAGGGAAAATTGCCGGAAGAGCACATTACAATATGGCCATCATCAACGAAATCAATGGAAATTTAGAGCTCGCCATTCAGTGGGCCGAGAAAGCTTATACTGATTATAAAATCAAGCTAGCGCTTGAATATGTTAGAATTCTGGAAGGAAGAGTAATACGCAATGAACAATTAAGGCAACAAACAGAGGAATAAAGCGGACTTCTGTTTTTTCTTCATTCCTTAAATTTTAGATATACCAAATGTTGTAGACATCACTTCTTGTGGTGCCAGAATAACAAGCCCCATCTGATTATTAAAAGCGTCAGGAGCACATGTCATAGGTTCAATGGCAATAGATTTCCTGTGAGGTGGAGTATAAACCTGCAAGTAGTTGTATTTGTATTTACCGGTTTCCTGCCAGATTTTATAGCCAAAATCTTCGGATTTGTCCATAATAAGAATTTCAGAATACTTATCTTCATCTTCCAGAAGGAAACAATTATCAAGCACTGTGTTTCCTATTATGGAAATCTGATTGAATTTATTATAGGGTTCCAATTCACCGGTTGGAATACTCCTTTTGTCTACTTTCAGTATATCTTTGGCTGGAAATTGTAATAGTAAATTGTCAATTACGTTCTCACCCAACCTGAAATAGGGATGCCATCCATGTCCGACAGGTATGGATTGATCCATGAGGTTTGTAAATTTAACTTTACATTCAAATCCACGATCTTCCGACAGACGGTAACTGATTTTGAAGTGATATTTAAATGGATAACCTTCTGATTCTTCGGCTTGGTACTCAAGTATAAGCATACAGCCAATTTCGCCATCTTCCTGATCGATCACTTTTAATTCTTTATCGTAAAGTAAACCATGAATGGCATTATTTTCCTGTTGAAAATTAACTGGAAGTTGTAATAGCTGATCATGGAAGTTGTACTTCCCATCGGCTATCCGGTTGGGAAAGGGTAAGAGATTGCTACCCTTGAAGGATGACATTAAATCTTTTTCCGCATCCTGAGGTGATACATATCCATCCAGAATTTCGACCAGGTTTTCATCTTTTCTTAAGACCATTTGATTGATTGAACCACCCAGATTGGAGAGAATAGAGACAAATTCCCCGGATTCACTATCATAGAGTTTATACAAGGTTTTTGTCCCGAATTCTTCTTCAATAATTTGAAATCTGAACGCAGAATTCAACATACAACTAAATATAACGATTAATTAAGCCTTCATAAAGTTCTTGTTTACCACTAATAACCTTAGGTTCTCCTGCTTTAAGGGCTATCTCTCTTAATTCTTCCAGGCCAAGCTTGCCATCTTCGAATGCTTTACCTTCACCTGTATCGAAAGAAGCATACCTTGTTTTTCTCAGTTTCAGATAATCACTTTTTTCGAGAATATCATTAGCTACTAACAATGCTCGTGCGAAGACATCCATACCGGCGACATGAGCTATGAATAAATCCTCATTATCCGTCGAATTTCTTCTGCGTTTTGCATCAAAATTTACACCACCTGTTTTGAATCCACCTGTTGGAAGTATCACCAGCATGGCTTCTACTAATTCATAAATGTTTATGGGGAACTGATCCGTATCCCATCCATTCTGGTAATCACCACGATTTGCATCAATAGATCCGAGCAAACCAGCATCAGCAGCTACCTGCAATTCATGTTGGAATGTATGTTGAGCCAGTGTGGCATGATTTACTTCGATATTAAGCTTAAAATCTTTGTCGAGACCATAGTAGCGTAAAAAACCAATTACTGTTTCCGTATCAAAATCATATTGATGTTTGGTAGGTTCCATCGGTTTGGGTTCAATAAGGAATGTTCCCTTGAAACCATTTTTACGTGCATAATCTCTGGCTTTAGTTAACATTATAGCCAGATGATCCTTTTCACGTTTCATATCGGTATTCAGCAAAGACATGTACCCTTCGCGACCGCCCCAGAAAACATAGTTCTCACCACCCAGGGCAATGGTGGTATCAATAGCACGCTTTATTTGAGTAGCAGCATGTGTTACAACGGTGAAATCAGGATTTGTTGCGGCACCATTCATGTAACGTGCATTACCAAATACATTGGCAGTTCCCCAAAGTAGTTTAACGCCTGATTCGGTTTGCTTTTGTTTAGCATAATCAATTAGAGCCTGAATGTTTTTGTCGGATTCAATAATACTTGATCCTTCTTTAACAAGATCAAAATCATGAAAGCAATAGTAGGGGACACCTAGTTTGGTAATAAACTCAAAAGCGGCATCCATTTTTTGTTTGCCTTTTGTTATGGCATCGGTACCTTTGTCCCATACATAATCATGAGTTGTATCTCCAAATGGATCAGCTCCATCGCCACAGAATGAATGCCAGTATGCAATAGCAAATCTAAAGTGATCTTTCATTGTTTTACCAGCAACCATCTTGTTTTCATCGTAATGCCTAAAAGCAAGGGGATTTTTTGATTCCTTTCCTTCGAATGAAATTTTTCCTATTCCAGTGAAGTATTCCTTATTTCCTATCACAACTTTCATGTTCTATATGACTTTTAATTTAACATATTTTTTAATTCTTTATTCCATTTCTCGTAAGAGTCTTTATATTCCTCTTTTTTGGATATCACAGGTTCTACGGTAGAAAGCTTTTCAAGATTTGAGAAAGCATCAGCGAACGACTTAAAGATACCCGATCCAACTCCGGCACCACGCGCCGCACCTTCAGAACCATCAGTATTATACAGATCAATTGGTACTTCACATATACTGGCTAATGTGTCTCGAAAAATAGGACTCAGAAACATATTTGTATGTCCTGCCCTGATTTGATTGACTTTTAAGCCTGTATACTCAGCCATTATATCGATTCCGTATTTGAATGAAAATGCAATTCCTTCCTGTGCTGCCCTGAATAAATGAGATGAGTTGTGCAGATTAAAATTCAAATTGCTTATCTGACAGCCCAGGTCGCGATTTTCGATCACTCTTTCAGCGCCATTCCCAAACGGAATAATAGTCAATCCATCTGAACCGATCGGAACCAGCGAAGCTTTTTCATTCATTTCAGCATACCCGAGTTTTGTAGTACCCACATTTTTTTGGATCCAGCTGTTCAGAATGCCTGTACCATTAATACATAATAGTACTCCCAAATGTACGTCTTTTTTGGTATGGTTAACATGGGCAAATATGTTAACTCTCGATTTCGGATCGTAGGAATATTGGTTCGTAATTCCATATACGACTCCCGAAGTTCCTGCGGTAGCAGCAATTTCACCAGGTTTAAGCACGTTAAGTGAAAAAGCATTATTAGGTTGATCACCTGCGCGGTAGGTAACCGGAATACCTGGTCTTAAGCCAAGCTCAGAAGCAATTTTTGGTAGTATAGTGCCCTGATTACCAAAAGCAGGTACAATATCGGGTATAAATTCTGGCGAAATACCATAGTAATCGAGTAGAAATCCAGCCAGGGAATTATTTGGAAAATCCCAAAAAATACCTTCTGAGAGCCCTGTAACAGTTGTATTAATTTCGCCCGTCAGTTTCATGGCAATATAATCGCCAGGGAGCATAATCTTGTAAATTTTCGCATATAATTCAGGCTCGTTATCTTTCACCCATTTAAGTTTTGATGCTGTGAAATTACCAGGTGAATTGAGTAAATGTGAAAGGCATTTGTTACTACCTATATCGTCGAAAGCTTTATTTCCGTAATTAACTGCCCGACTATCACACCAAATAATCGATGGACGGATAACTTTTTTATTTTTGTCAACACAAACCAAACCATGCATTTGGTAAGTTATTCCAATAGCTGCAATTTCGGAGAGGTTAATTTTCATATCCATAGACAACTCTTGTAATCCATAGACAATATTTTGCCACCAATCCTCAGGATTTTGCTCAGCCCATCCGGGTTTGAGCGATATAATCTTCATCTCCTGTTTAGGGTATTGAACCGATGCAATACCCTTACCTGAGACAACATCAAGTATTGATAGCTTTATACTTGAACTGCCAACATCGATTCCTAGCAAAATCATGTTCCCTAAATTATTAATAATTGTAATAATTCGATTGGCTGGAAAATATTAATTTGAAATAGTCACAACGACTACAAGTCTAGTGAATTTTTTTGATTATCACAAGAAAACAGAAGAATTTTTATCAAATGCTATTGTGCTGATATGTATAACATTTCATTATTTAGATATTTTCCGTTTCATGCCTCCAATTGTTTAAAAACAAAATTAAATGGCCGGTGACTGAGGTGAAAATATTTTGTAGCTTTGAGTATATACATGCTGTAATGGAAAGAAGCAAAATTGATGCACTTATAGCCCTTCTTGGAGACACTGATGTGGAAGTACTAAATGCTGTAACTGATAACCTGCTTAAACAAGGCATTTCTATTGTTCCACACCTTGAAAAAGCCTGGGAAACAACGATTGACATGAAAATACAGGAAAGGCTTGAGAATGTTATACACGATATACAATTTGAGACAACAAAGTCTAATCTTCATGTTTGGAATAAAAATAATGCCCAATATGTGCTGGAAGGGGCATGCTACCTTGCTCAATTCCAGTTTCCTGAAATTAGTTGTTCAAAAATTGATGAGGAAGTGGAGCGTATTAAAGACGATATATGGCTTGAAATAAACAGTAATCTTACAGCGCTTGAGAAAGTAAAAATCCTTAACTATGTTATTTTCGATCTACATAAATATTCCCGTAACACGCATAATTTCTATTCTCCTCAAAATTCGTTTATTAATCAGGTAATTGAGACAAAGAAAGGTAATCCTATATCTCTTTCTATCATATATCTATCTGTAGCCTACAAATTGAATTTGCCTATTTACGGTGTAAATCTTCCTAAAAATTTCATTTTAGCTTATAAAGATGAATTACGGCACTTCGATTCCGAGGATGAGACCGATGACATTTTATTTTATATTAATCCATACAATAAAGGAGCAGTGCTTGGAAAAAAGGAGATTGATTATTTTATCAAGCAACAGCAATTAGCTCTTAATAAATCATTTTATATGCCCTGTAGCAATCAGGATATTGTAAAAAGACTTATAAACAATCTTATTCTATCCTATGAAAAACTTGCATTCAACGATAAGATTGACAGGTTGAAAGAACTTCTTAAAATCTTCTGATCATTTTGCATAGCTAACCGCTCTGGTTTCGCGGATAACTGTTATTTTAACTTGCCCGGGATATGTCATCTCATCCTGAATTCTTTTAGCGATTTCGTAAGACAATGAATCGGCTTCTTTATCCGATACTTTATCGCTTCCTACAATAACACGAAGTTCTCTGCCTGCCTGTATGGCATATGTTTTAAGTACTCCAGGATACGAAAGAGCCAGATTTTCCAATTCCTTTAGACGTTTAATGTACGACTCAACCACTTCACGGCGTGCTCCGGGTCTAGCTCCCGATATAGCATCACAAACCTGTATAATGGGTGAAATCAGGCTTGTCATTTCAACCTCGTCATGGTGTGCCCCAATAGCGTTGCATATTTCAGGCTTTTCCTTGTATTTTTCTGCCAGTTTCATACCAAAAACAGCATGTGGAATTTCAGGTTCGTCATCCGGTACCTTTCCAATATCGTGAAGCAGACCTGCACGTTTGGCAAGCTTGGTATTAAGTCCGACTTCCGATGCCATTATAGCACAAAGATTAGCAACTTCACGAGAGTGCTGCAACAAATTCTGCCCGTAGGAAGAGCGATATTTCATTTTCCCAATCAGACGTACAAGTTCAGGATGTAATCCGTGTATTCCCAAGTCGATGGCTGTTCGTTTGCCAACCTCGACAATTTCTTCCTCGATTTGTTTACGTGTTTTTGATACAACTTCTTCAATACGCGCCGGATGAATTCTTCCATCGGTTACAAGCTGATGAAGGGAAAGTCTTGCAATTTCACGTCGCACCGGATCAAATGCAGAAAGGATAATAGCTTCAGGTGTATCGTCAACAATTATTTCAACACCAGTTGCAGATTCAAGCGCCCTGATATTACGTCCTTCACGACCGATAATACGTCCTTTAATCTCATCGCTCTCAATATTGAAAACTGTAACAGCATTTTCTATTGCAGTCTCAGTGGCTACCCGCTGAATTGTCTCAATAACAACTTTTTTGGCTTCACGCGTAGAAGTCATGCGAGCTTCATCCACGATCTCATTAATATATGACATGGCTTCAGTTTTAGCTTCTTCCTTAAGCGATTCGATAAGCTGTTGTTTTGCTTCAGCAGCAGATATTCCGGAGACGGTTTCGAGTTGTTTGACTTGTTGCTTATGAATTTTTCCTAACTCTTCCTCTTTTTTCTCGACTAATTCAATCTGAGCATTAAGATTTTCACGAATCAGATCGATTTCATTCTTTGCTCTCTGACTCTCTTCGATTTTTTGAGAGATCAGGGCTTCTTTTTGCTGAAATTTATTTTCATTTTGCGCTAGTTTTTGATTGCGCTCATTGATATATTTTTCATGTTCCGATTTTAACTGCAGAAATCTTTCTTTGGCCTGTAATATTTTATCCTTTTTTATTACTTCGGCTTCACTTTTAGCTTCATTCAGGGTGTTATTACTTTTTCTGTATAATACCAGATTCCAGATAAAATAACCCCCAACTAGACCAATAATTAATGAAGTAATTCCTGCAACCACCATTTTAATTAATAAGGTAGCACTTGTTATAAATAGTAATGTTATCATTTGTTAGCACTTTAGGTTAAAAAAAACCCGCATAATCCTTCAATATTTATTGAAACCCCATTAAACATGGGTGGAGTTGCCAAATCATTTCAGGCTTCCATCGATCCGGTGAAGGATTATTCCGAGTTCCCGACGAATCGGGGCGGAATTATGGCCTGCCTTAGATGACCCGAGCTTAACTCCAATTTGCTAATTGTTGAGTTTCACAAATGTTTGAAGCAATTATGCGGGCTATATCGTTTATGTAAAGAACCTTTATTACTCTTCTTTCAGGTATACTTCAATTTCTTCATTTAATTCTCTGATACTTTCAAGCAGTGATGAGGGGTTTTCCTGTTCTTCCAGATCCATCAATTTGGTTACATATTGAAGAGCTGCCATCGCAAGAAAATCCTGTGCATCCTTATCAGAGTATTTTTGTTTATATTGAAGAACCTTTTCATTTATGATTTTTCCAGCTTTCCTTATTTTTTCTTCATCTCTTCGATCAATCTTGAGAGGATAATACCTGTCAATAATATTTATTCGTATAGAAAGCTTTTCATCCATAAAATGGATCTTATTTATTCAAAAGAGCAATACATTTATCAATTTCCCGCACAATTCTGTTTACTTTTATTTTTGCATCATGATTCGTACCTGAGGCTGCAATAAAAGCTGTTGTCAGGTCTGTATTGGTACCTTTTATTTTTAATTCTTCGTTTTCTTTACTTAATAATGCTATTTGATCAGCCAATTCACTATTTCTCTGTTTCAGTTTTTTATCTTCTTCCTTTTGATTTTCGTAAAGATTGATTATCTGTTTCAGGTTATTCCTTAGTGAGGCAATGATATCATCACTTATATTAATCATTAGTAATAGCTGTTACAAAGTTAGTGCGATCACACAAATATAAAAATTTATCCCTTGATTTTTTCGACTTACAAAATAAGTCTTAGTTTTGCCTTCTTATAAGCCTTACGGGCATTTTCAGTTTCTATAAAAGTAGAAAACTTATGGCAAAGTTCCTAACAATACTATTTATATTATTAGCGTCTAACTTCAACGTTTTTTCACAAAATTCAGCTACATCCGATTTTCAATCACCACTGGATATTCCGCTTTTTCTATCCGGTAATTTTGGTGAATTACGGGCTACTCATTTTCATGCAGGAATTGATTTAAAAACTCAGGGAGTAACAGGCAAACCGGTCTATTCATCCTTCGAAGGCTATATTTCGCGCATTAAAATTCAAAGCGGTGGTTATGGCAAATCCCTGTATATAACTCATCCAAATGGCTATACAACTGTATATGCCCATCTCGATAAGTACATGCCCAATGTTGAAGCTTATGTTAAAAGCTCGCAATACAAACGGAAAAGTTATGAAATCGAGCTATTTCCACCGAAAGAAATGTTTGTATTTAAAAAAGGTGAGTTGATAGGATATTCTGGAAACACAGGTCGTTCAGGTGGTCCGCATTTGCATTTTGAAATCAGAAAAACCGATGGACAAATTCCGGTTAATGGATTGAAATTTCACCTGCCTGTCGAAGATAGAATACGGCCTGAATTCAGGTCGTTGTATGCTTATTCGTACCCGACTGAAGAGACTGTTTCAATAGGAGGGAGTGAAAGAACAATGTATAATGTTCGCAAGAAAAATGACTCAGTATATTATGTCGATAAGGTCATTGAATGCACCAATAACTATCTGGGTTTTGGAGCCGAAGTTTATGATTTTCTGAATGGTTCATCCAATAAATGTGGCATCTATTTACTCCAGTTGAAAGTTGATAATATTCCACGATTTATGTTTCAGATTGATGCGATTTCGTTTGTCAACAGCCGTTTTGTAAATGCACATATGGATTATGAACTAAAAGTTGACAAGGGGAAAAGTGTACATCGCTTATTTGCACTACCAAATAATTCGTTACCAATATATTCAAACACTCTTGATAATGGATTACTATATCTGGCTGATGATTCGGTATATCATTGTGAAATTGTGGCACTTGATGTTTACGGTAATTCCTCAACGCTTATTTTTTCCTGCACATCAGCAGCAAATGATAATGCAATAAGAACCTTTCCAGATTATTCAACTTTTGTTAACTGGGAAAAAGGAGATGATTTTTCTATTGGAAATTTTTCTGTGCACATACCACCAAGAGCATTGTACCAGGATACTTATTTATCTGTGAGTAGCATGAAAGGCACAGGAGATGTTTTTAGCGATACGCTGATAGTATGCAAAGAAACCGAGCCTTTGCATATAGGAATTACAATAAGGGTTACAATTGATACAGTAAAAGAATATTTAGAAGACAAAATACTATTTGCCCGGTTAAATGGAGGGAAACAAATAAGTGCCGAAGGGGGAGAATTCCATAATGGAGTACTTAGTGTTACCACGCGAAATTTCGGGAAATACATAGTAACAGTCGACACAACAGCACCCCTGATCAAACCTCTGTCATTTCGTTCAGGTGGCAGATATAACAAAGATCAAAATTTAATTTTTAAAGTTGAAGATAAGCTTTCAGGAGTTCAATCTTATGATGCCTATATCGACGATGAATGGGTATTGCTGCAATACGACGCGAAATCTGGCACATTAATTTATACGATTGATGCTGAAAGGCTTGAACAGGGAAAATCGCACAAACTCAAAATTGTTGTTAGCGATGCTAAATACAATCGAAGTGAGTATGAAAACAGATTCTACTATTAGAGGAAATAATGGTGTTGTTGTTGCGGGAATTATGTCCGGAACAAGCCTGGATGGGGTGGATATTGCTTTATGTTCTTTTGAAGAGCATAAAGGAAACTGGCATTATGAAATTTTGGCAGCAAAAACTGTCAAGTACAATGATTTTTGGCGAAAAACTCTGCGTGATGCACATCTGTTGAAGGGAGAGGACTTGGTTTGTTTAGACAGGAACTATGGTGACTATCTTGGCGATATAGCATATAATTTTATTTCCAGGAAGAGAATTAAACCACAGCTTATTTCTTCACACGGTCATACCGTTTTTCATAAACCTGATAAGGGATATACATTTCAAATCGGACATGGAACTAATATTGCTGCCCGAACAGGCATTGCTGTAGTAAGTGATTTCCGCTCAACCGATGTTGCCAGGGACGGACAGGGAGCTCCATTGGTGCCTGTCGGAGATAAATTGCTCTTTGCTAATTACGATTCATGTCTTAATCTGGGTGGATTTGCTAATATTTCATTCGATTTAAAAGGGAAGAGGATAGCTTTTGATATTTGTCCGGTCAATATAATCCTTAATGAGTTAGCACAGAAATGTGGACACGATTACGATAAAAATGGCTTTATCGGTGAACAGGGCAAAATTGATAAAAATTTGTTAGAAAAAATGAACCTCATCGAATACTATAAAAAAGCTCCTCCTAAATCATTGTCGAGAGAATGGATGGAATCAGAATTCTTGGTTCATTTAGTTGGTAATAAGAGAAAACCAGAAGATAAATTAGCAACAGTTTACGCACATATTACGCATCAGATTCTTCAAGTAATTGACGACTATACTATCAGTAACATATTAGTAACAGGAGGAGGTGTGTTTAATAAATTTCTTTTAAATCTTCTAAAATCGGAATCTAAGGCAGAGATAATAGTACCCGATAAATTAATTATAAAATATAAAGAGGCGCTGATATTCGGTTGTTTGGGATTGCTTCGGTTGAATAACCAGATTAATTGTCTTTCGAGTGTCACCGGTGCAAAAAGTGATTCAGTATGTGGAGTGCTTCATATGCCATAAAAAAGAAGAGAGTGGGATTGTTCCCACTCTCTTTACCCTAACTACTAAAAACAATCTAATTACTAACTAAACTTGCTAACCCTAATTAATTACAAAAGAAAAATTAATATGAACTTACTATCAGTCAGACTGTTTAACTTTTGTACTACAAAGGTAGTCTTTTATTAAATACATTTACTAAAAATATGTTAATTTTTTATTAAGTTGCTGTTTTCTATGACGAAAAGTATATACAAATTATGAATAACTTACAATTTGTAACAAATTCCTTCATATATTTCATTTTCATTAAAAATTTTAATATAATATACATATGAGTCGAAAAATTGTAATCATTTCAACATTGTTCTTCCTTTATTATATAAATGGAAAAACCTGTACAAACTTTTTAATTACAAGAGGAGCTTCTGTTGATGGTTCTACTATGATAACTTATGCGGCCGATTCCCACATTCTTTATGGTGAGCTTTACTATTGGCCGGCAAGTATAAATAAAAGAGGAGATTCTCTGACCATTTATGAATGGGATACCGGAAAACAACTGGGAAAAATTTTACAGGTTGAAAACACCTATCAGGTTGTGGGAAATATAAATGAACATCAGGTGGCAGTTGGTGAAACAACCTATACCGGGCGACCCGAATTGCAGGACACTTTGGGGAAAATGGATTATGGAAGTTTAATGTATATAGCATTACAGCGTGCAAAATCTGCCAGGGAAGCCATAAAAATAATGACGAATCTTGTCGAAGAATACGGCTATTATAGTACAGGTGAATCCTTCTCTATTTCCGATGCTAATGAAGTTTGGATTATGGAAATGATAGGGAAGGGAGTTGGCAACAAGGGAGCTGTATGGGTAGCCCGAAAAATTCCCGACGGTTTTATCAGTGGTCATGCAAATCAGTCCCGAATAACTACATTTCCAAAGAACGATCCGGAAAACTGTCTGTATGCCTCGGATGTTATAACATTTGCACGCGAAAAAGGATACTTTACAGGAAAGGATAAGGAATTCAGTTTTGCTGATGCCTATGCTCCATTGGATTTTGGCGGTGCAAGATTTTGCGAATCGCGTGTATGGTCAGGCTTCAGAAGAGTTAACCATGATATGTTTCAATATGAAGATTATGCCATGGGATTCAATATGGAAAACAGGATGCCCTTATGGATCAAACCTGACAATAAATTATCGGTTAAAGATGTGATGGAACTGATGCGAGATTATTTTCAGGGAACACCTATGGATATGACAAAGGATATTGGAGCAGGACCCTATGGATCAATTATTCGATGGCGCCCCCTGACATGGGAACTTGATGGAAAAACTTATTTCAACGAAAGAGCTATATCCACACAACAAACCGGGTATTCGTTTGTAGCTCAATCGCGAAACTGGTTACCTGATCCCATTGGAGGAATTTTTTGGTTTGGTGTAGATGACACCTATAGCACAGTATATACTCCTATGTATTGTGGGATCACTGAAGTTCCATCAAATTTCGCTGCAGGAAACGGTTCTATGATGGAATTCAGCGATAGTTCTGCATTCTGGATTTTTAATCAGGTTTCGAACTTTGCCTATACAAGGTATAATTATATGATTCACTACATTAGGGAAAAACAGGCTGAACTTGAAAAATACTATATCGAACAGGTTAAGGTTATTGATAGTACAGCACAAAATCTTTTCTCAACCAATGAGGCTGAAGCACTGGCTGTTTTAACTGATTTTTCAGTTGCTGCCGGACAAAATACATTCATAGAGTGGCAACAACTTTACAGGTTTTTATTCACACGATTTATGGATGGTAATGTAAAAACTCCTGTTCCAGGTGAACTAAATCCTGAGCTTGAACAACCGGGTTATGGGGAGTCCTGGTATCGGAGAATTGTTAATGAAACCGGTGAGAAATTTTTATACCATGGTGAAACTTCACATTAAAATAAAATCTAAAAATGATATTGATTTTTAATACATCGCCATCAATTATAAGAATTACTGTTGTGAGTATTGAAAAAATATTCGTAATATTGCGACCTGAAAATTTTGGGACATAAACATTAAAAGTTTCTTGTGATGGAATTATTGAAGGCAGTTGAAAAACAGTTTGATAACAGAAAAGAATTCCCTGATTTTACGGCAGGTGACACTGTTACTGTTCATTATAAAATTGTAGAAGGAAATAAAGAAAGAATTCAGAATTTCCGTGGAGTGGTTTTACAACGAAAGGGAACAGGACCTAAAGAAACTTTTACTGTAAGAAAAATGTCCGGAAATATTGGTGTTGAAAGAATTTTCCCGATCGTGTCTCCTTTCATTGATCAGATCGATGTTAATAAAAAGGGACGCGTACGAAGAGCAAGAATTTTTTACCTGCGTGATCTTACTGGTAAGAAAGCTCGTATACAGGAGAAAAGATTTTAAAACATTATACAGGATAATGAAGAGGTCGTGCAAATCATATGATTTGCACGACCTCTTTTTTTATTACTTCTTTCAAGAACTTGATTGAAGTAAAATAGATTCAACCTTGTTTGCATAATTCAGGAAAATAGTTATTTAAGTAATTTATCAGCACGGGCCCTGGCCTCCTGAAGTACTTTATCTGCTTTCTGGTTAGCTTCGTTCTCTATTTTCCGGGCTTTATCTTCACCTTCCTGGCGTATCTTTTTAGCACTCTGCTCAGCAGCTGCTTTAGCAATCGGATTTTTTGCCTCTTTAACTATTCTATTAGCATTACTATTAGCTTCAGATCTAACAGCATCGGCAGCACGTTTTCCTTCAGCTTTAATTTGTGTTGCCTGCCTTTCAGCTTCTTTTAATATTTTATCGGCTTCTTCACGGGCTTTTTTCTTTACATCTTCCTTTACCTCTTCCTTTTTAGTCTCAATAACCTCTTTAACAGCTTCTTTAACCTCTTCTTTAATTTCTTCAACAGTATTAGCAACATTCTGTTTCAGATCGATTTTAACCTGAGGATTTTTCATAGGTCCTGTTACTTTTATGAGCATATCGACGGTTTCTGATTTGGAAATTTGAATTCCTTTTGAAGCTGCCTGACTGTATAGATTATTAACCGCAGGATTTTCCAGGCCCAGGAGTTGTCTTGGAGCACTTAGATTTATAGAATAATCGAGTAAGTTGTCAAATGATTGTTCACCACCTATGGTCATTGTGACATCACTCATTTTGGTATCGAAGGGTTCAACGTGCAGACTGCCATTTTGGATCTCAAATTTAATATCGACATCTTTCAGTACCATATTATTGAGGGCGTCAGTTTTAAGAGCCTGCCCAATTGCAGTGAAGGCATTGGCACCTGTGATTCCAATCTGATCCGATTGAAGTCGGCCGCTGCCTGCAATAGTATTCATAACGGGTTTCATTTTGCTGGTTAGCAGACTTGAGTATGTAAGGTCTAATGTTATTTTACCGGTAGCTTTTGATGCGATGGGGGCTATTTTACCTAAAATATCGAAGGCGGCAAAACTTTTTATTATATCAATACCAGTTGCATTAAAATTGAGATCTACCAACGGATTTTTAATATCCTGAGTATTGTATTCGCCCGATAATTTAAGGGAACCGTCAAGAGTATTCATACTCAGGTTTTCCATCACAACCCGGCCGTCTTTAACATAAATAATGCCTATAAGATTATTAATATCAAGTTTATCATACTTCAGGTATTTAATTGATGAAGTAAGTCGAAAATCGATATTTAAAGGTACTTCAATAACTTCGAGGGCAGATGTATCTTCCGGTACATCTTCTTCCATATCTTCTTCCTCCGTCATGAATTCGTTCAGATCAATTTTATTGGAGTTAAGACTTAACTCTCCTTTTATGGTTTCATCATTAAGAGCATAGGGTATGAAATTTGTGAGTCTTCCGTTCAATCTGAAGTCACTTGATCCCAGGACAGCATCGAAGGAAGAAATTTCAACAAATTTTGGAGAGAATTGAATCAGTGCGGTGTTAAGGGTAAAAGATTTGGGTAAATCAGGACTATTATAAAAAAGATCTGTTACCTGAATAACACCATCGGCCTTAAATTCTTCGTATTGCTGATTTTCAATACTTGAAAGTTTTCCCATCCAGTCGAGGTTTGCTTTAATAATACCTTTGAGTTCGGTATTTTCCAGTGGAATTACATCCTGCATAGTATTCAGATCGATTGAAGCAATAAGTTTACCATTAGTAAACGGATCGCTTGTTGGTGCCTGGAGATTAAGTACCAGGTCGATAGGATTATTACCGAGATCCACATGGAATTTGTTTACATCAACAGTAGTATTATCCATTTGGCTGCCATCATAATGTATATCTACATCAATCTGGATATTTTCTGCCGACTTTGGGAGATCGGGATAGCTGAAAGTTGCATTTTGAACTAATAGTTTTACATCGGCATTGGGAGTAGTTTCTTCAGTTACCGCTCCAACAACGTTACCTTCAAGTTGTAATTTTCCGGTAGTTTTTAAATCGGTAAAATCGTTTTTATAGATAGCTGGAACAAGCGAAAGAAGTGTTTTGAAATCGGTATTACTGGTGGCGAATTGAAGATTAGTAATAATATCACCTGATTCAGGCATTTCAATATCTCCCTCAAAACTCAGAGTTAATTCATTGAGTGAGATATGGTTTTCGTTAAGCTTATAAATCGATTCCTTTAGGTTGGCATCAACATCAAAATACATTCCCAGTTTAACATTTTTCAGATAGGGAATCCCTCCCATAATAAAATTCAATCGTTCACTTTCCGAATTAATTTTAATGATCGAAAAATCCTGAGATAGATCGCCGGAAAGTTGAAAGTTAAATTTATCAAGCGAAGCACTCATGGTGGAGTTTTTATCGGTATAACGGATTCGAGCATCGACTATTTTAAAAAGCTTGAGAGCAATTTTAGTGTTGAACTCAGAAGGAGTCTTATCTACCGGCTCAACTAGGGTAGTATCACTTTCCAGAGCAATATCCCAGTTAGCTTTTCCGTCCTCAAGCACAATAGCATTTACATAAGGACGATTGATTACAATTCGCTTAATATCGATGGTTTCCATTTTAATCACACTGATTATATTGACTGCCAGATCAAATGATTTTACAGTGAGCAATGTATCCTGATCAAATTCATCGATTCCAATAATCATTAAGTTTTTAAGACGAATAGATAAATTTGGAAAATTACGTATTAGCGAAATGTTTACATCTGAAATAGAGGCTTTTGCATCAATATTTTTTTCAAGTTGTTCATTAACAGTTCTAATAATTTTTCCTTTAAAGAGAAAGGGTGCAACTATTAAAATAGCAAGCAACAATACAATTATCAGCGAAATAATTTTAAAGAACTTTTTCATGATAGTCAGGTTAAGTTGTTTTATCTAAAATTATGAATTTTGTTGAATTTTTACCAAGGTCTGAATAATAAAAGTTCTAAAAAAACATCGAAAAAAAAACAGGAAACTAAAACTTTTATTGTCCAAAATCGTAAAGTAAGCAAGTAATTAATTCAACCAAGTTATGTTATGTTGTATGTAAAATATGCCTCTACTGTCGAAGATTCGCAAAAATTCTTTGAAAATCAGCCGTTCTCAAATGCATTATTTTCCGATGCCCCCGATGCCATATTCATTTTAAATGGAAAGGATTACTCAATTATCGATTGCAATAATAAGGCACTTATTTTTTTCGAAGCAGAAAACAAATCAAGTCTGATTAATCTGTCTTCTTTCAGGTTGTATGAAAGCGAACCTATCGAATTTTCCAGAAATCTTCTGGAAGCTAATATTAAGAACGGAGGCGAGCATACACAGGAACTAGGTTTCAGAACCCTTAAACAAAATGTTTTTTGGGGTAAATTAATTAAACGTTCAGTCAAGATTGAAAATACTGAATACATTATTCTAAGAATAAGCAAAGCTGTTGATTACCTTAGCTCCGAAGAGGCATTGTCGGATATGTTGAGGGGAACAGCTAAAGTGACCGGAGTTAAATATTTTAAAGAATTAACCAAATTGCTTTGCCGTACTTTCAATGTGAAGCATTCCTTTATCGGAAAATTTACTGAAAATGGTAAGTATTTCAAGGTGATTGATTCACATGGACCTTTCCTGGGACTTAATCCGGATAAGAATCCGGTAAAAAGATGTATAACTGAGAATGTTCTGAAAGGTTATACTACATTCTATCCAGCAGGATCTGGAGATTTATTTCCCGGTGATGATTTTGTAGCAAAAAATAATATTGAAGGATTTATGGGAACCCCGGTATTTGGTAGTTCGGGGGAAGTAGTTGGCTTTATATCCTTCATGAACGACAAGCCTATTCAGGAAATTCCCAACTCACGGTATATTTTATCAATATTTGCATCCAGGACTGCAGCTGAATTTCAACGTATCCGATCGAAAGAAATACTTAAGGAACAGGCCAGGGATCTTGCCGATGCTAATATTGCGAAGGATAGATTATTGTCGGTAATTTCTCATGATCTCCTGAATCCCCTTCACTCAATAATGGGCTTTTCGGAATTACTTCATGAAAAAGCGGAGATATATGAGAAGGAAAAAATTTTAGAAAGAGTTGCGATAATAGATAATTCGATTAAAAATATTTACTTCAAACTTGAGAATGTCTCTGACTGGTCTAATGTATACAGGAAAAATCTACATATTAATCCCGAATATATATATCTCAATGGCATAGTCCAACAAAGCCTTTCTCTTTATGAGTTTATTATTGAGACAAAAGAGTTGAATTTAAATATAAATCTTGCCGATTGTCCAATGATTCACACCGACAGGCATATGCTGAGCAGTATAATTCGCAACCTGCTTTCGAATGCAGTTAAGTATACTTCAAAAGGCGGAAAGATCAACATTTCCTATAAAGAGCAATCCGGAAAAGTCAGACTTATCATTGAAGATAGTGGAATTGGTATGGTAAAGAAAGATATTGATAAAATCACCAGGATGGATGCAAACCTTTCAGATTCACAGATTGATAATGATCGGCAGTCAGGAATTGGTTTTGTTATCATCCATGCATTCACAAAGCATCTTGGAGGTACTTTTTCAATTAATTCTAAACCTGAGAAGGGTACTAAAATTATCCTGCAGCTGCCACAATCAATATAAAATATCAGGGAACTTTATCCTGAATTTATTATTAGCCTGTTATTTCTTTTGCAGATCACGGAAAATGACTTAACTTAAAATAGTTAAGTTACGAGTATGTTTCTTGCCAGAATTTATGAACATCGTGTAGGTCAATTATTAGCACAGACTTTATTAATCTTCTCTGTTGTATTTCTTGCTGTCAAATCCGGTTTATGGATAGCATCACCTCCTTACTTTATTTCACCTATATGGTTTGGCTCAGGTATTACAATAGGCATAGCCTTGCTTTTCGGGATGCGTCACATATTTTCTATTATCGCTGCCATTTTTCTTGGTTACTATTTTCATGATTACCAATCGGTCGAATTATTCGTATCACCTTTCATCATTGCTTTATTAATGAGTGTTAGCGGGATGGTAATTGTGATTGCAAAATTTTATTTATTTAAAATATTTATCACAGAAGATAAATTTCTCAGAGAACCCATTGCTATCCTTAAATTTCTTGTTGTGATGGTATCATTCGCCCTTATTTCCTATATCATTATTTCTCTTTTTGTAAAAATTACAGCTTATATTCCCAGTGATATCAGCAAACCTTTTATTATAACATGGACAGGATCCGAACTAATAGGTTCTTTAGTTTTTATCCCTTTTATTCTAAGCTTTTCAAAAGAGTATTCACAATCATACAGGGCCGGAGGATATCTTGAATACATCCTTATTTCAATTATTATTCTGGCAATTACACTGGTCGTGTTTTTACTTCAGGGGATTTACTCTGAAAAACTTTCTTATATAATAGTTCCCTTTATTTTCTGGATTGCGTTCCGTTTTGGTATTCGTGACACAACCATCAGCTTAGTTGTGATAACAATAGTATCTACTTATATAACAATACAGGGGACGTCAAAAACTACAGGCGCTGAGTTTTTTCATTCCATATATCTGTTTCAGGTATATATGCTAGTATTTGCCCCCATTTTTCTTATAATAAATGCCTATACAAGAGATCTCCGGAAAACACGGTCATTTTATTTACCACGGCAAAATTTATTAAATAATTTATTTACAAAAGGAAGATTTAATTTCTTATATCAGACCGATATACTCCGGTTAGCTATTGAACATAGTCCGGGAACTGTTGTGGTTACCGATCCTGAGGGTAAAATATTATTTACAAATCCTGCTTTCTCAAGAATAACAGGATATGAAATGTATGAGGTAATAGGTAAAAATTCCAGCCTTCTTAAGTCGGGTTATCATTCACAGGCTTTTTATGAAGAGTTATGGACTACAATTAAATCCGGACTGACATGGAAAGGAGAATTTTATAATAAAAAAAAGGATGGTTCATTTTATTGGGAGGAAGCCACTATTGCACCTGTTTTTAATAAATCGACTATTACACATTTTGTTTGTACAAAGGAGGACATTACGGCAAATAAACGTTCGGAAGAAGCTCTTAAGGAGAGTGAAGAGAGATTACGGACATTTTTTGAAAATACAAATGCTATTATCCTTCTTATCGATTCGGAAACAGGGCAACTTGTTGGTGCCAATAATGCAGCATTAGATTTTTATGGTTATACATTGCCTGAAATAAACCAGATCAATTTTTACAAGATCATCCAGGAGTCTTCAGAAAAGGCATTAATTAAACTTCAGATGCTGCAGACTGGGAAGCAGTTGAGGCTTAAAATGCAGCATAAATTAAAAAATGGTAAAATTAAAGATGTTGAGATTTATCCAACTCTGGTAACTACAGATGAAAGGAAAATTCTTTATACCATTGTTCAGGATATAACACGACGTAAAAAGGCAGTAGCTGCCCTCAAAGAAAGTGAATCGAAAAAACTGGCCTTACTTAAAATTATTCCTGACCTTATTCTCGTAATTGACCGAAAGGGTTTTGTCCGTGATGTATATACTGATAATCCGGCTAAATTGCATATTGCTCCCGCCCAAATGCTTGATAAGAAGTATATAAACATAGTTCCGCCAGGTGTTAAAGAAAAATTTAATTCTCTAATCGAAAAGGTTTTTACGTCGCACGAACTTCACACATTTAATTACTCGTATAAGAAAAATGGGGTAACTGTTTTTGAAGAGGCCAGGTTGATTGTTAGCGGTGAGAGTGAATTACTGATAATAATTCGAGATATTTCGGAATTAAAGCGAAATGAACAGGAATTAAAGCTTGCTTCGGAGGAAGCCAAAAGGGCAAATACTGCTAAAAGTACATTCCTTGCTAGCATGAGTCACGAAATTCGAACCCCGATTAATGCGATAATAGGATTCAGTGAATTACTTAATCGTGAAATCCAGGAATCACATCTTGCCGGTTATCTTTCTTCAATCAAATCAAGTAGTAAAACACTTCTAAGTCTGATTGAAGACATACTTGATTTATCGAAAATTGAGTCTGGTGAACTAAGCTTGAAACCTGAATTTATTGACTTCCGCTCTATACTCGATGAAATAAAAAATGTATTTATCCTTAAGATGCAACAAAAGCAACTTGAGTTCGAAATCGATATACCTGAAGATTTTTCCAATTTGCTTCTTCTGGACGAATTACGTGTACGTCAGATATTACTTAATCTTGTTGGCAATGCATATAAGTTTACAGACAAAGGGAGTGTCAGAATTAATTGCAGAAAAGCTAAAAGACAAAAAAATGGGGGTGGAACCTATATTGATTTATATCTTGAAGTATCTGACACAGGCAGTGGTATAGCTGTTGATTATCAGGAACAAATATTTGAAGCATTTAAACAACAGGAACAGCAGGATAGCCGTAAATATGGAGGAACCGGACTGGGACTGGCAATAACTAAAAGGCTTGTCGAGACTATGGGTGGTACTATTTCTTTAAGGAGCGAAGTAGGCAAGGGTAGTATATTTATTGTAAAAATTCCAAATATTCTTATAGGTTCCCAAGCAATTTTGGATCCAATTAAACCTGAATATACTGAAAAAGTGATATTTAGAGATTCAACTGTGTTGATTGCGGATGATGTTATTGCAAATAGGGAATTATTACGAAGTATAATTGCAGGTGAGAAGATTACTATTATTGAATCGACAAAGGGAGAGCAGACAATAAAGCTGGCACAAGAATTCATGCCTGATTTATTATTACTTGATCTAAATATGCCTAAGGCTAACGGTTTTGAGGTTGCAAAATACTTAAAGACACATAGCAACTTAAGCAAGATACCGATCATTGCAATATCAGCAACAAAATTATCGAAGAAAGAAGAAAATAAAGCAAAATTTTTTGATGTATTTATATCGAAACCTTTAAGTATAACGGAATTAACAAATCATCTGAAAAAATATCTTACCTATAATAAAATACAGGAAAAGAAAACCTCTGATTCAGAATCTATAAAAAATTTTAGTGAATTATCTGACAGTAAAAAACTCACATTAAAGACTCAGATTAAAGCACTTCTGATTGATTATCATGAAATACTTAATTCTTCTTCGTTTGATGAGATTCATGATTTTGCTTTCCGTATTAAAAAATTATCTTCTTCCTTTCATATTTCAGCATTGAAAAGTAATGCCGATAGCATAATTAAAGCTTCTGGAAACTTTGATATTGAAGAGATTAATGAAAGAATGAAGGCTTTACCCAAATTGTTTAATATGATTTTGGATGAAATCGATAAATAAACCAACAGAAAGTACAATGGGGAGTCCATCTATTCTAATTGTTGATGATGTTCCCAAGAATATCCAGCTTGTTGCCAAGTTCCTTACCGATGAGGGATATAATTTATTTTTCGCACAGAGTGGTGAAGCAGCGCTTAAACAAATCAACAGCCGGGCTTTTGATTTGATATTGCTCGATATAATGATGCCGGAAATGGATGGTTTTGAAGTATGTTCTGAGATCAGGAAAAATAAAGAAACAAAGAATATTCCTGTGATTTTTCTTACGGCTAAATCGGACGAAGAAGCAATTGCTAAAGGTTTCTATTTGGGAGGTGTTGATTATATTACGAAACCTTTTAATTCGGTTGAATTACTCGCCAGGGTAAAGACACATATATATTTACGACAACGTGAAAAAGAACTACAGAATTTAAATGTAACTAAAGATACTTTGATTTCCATAATCAGCCACGATCTGAAAACTCCATTCTTCAATATTATAGGGCTTGGTGAACTTCTTATAAATAATTATGAAACTTATGATGATGCAATGAAGAAGGAGCTGATTATGAATATGGTCGATTCATCAAGAGCTTCCCATAATCTGCTTGATAATTTACTAAGTTGGACACGTATTCAAACAGGGAAGATTATGTACGATCCGGTAAAAATTGATTTAGAAACTATTGTATCAGAAATACTGGATTTTATTACAGGTCAGGCTAAAAATAAGGAAGTGGAATGTCTTTATAAAGCTCAGTCGAAGATTTATGTATATGCCGATATTAATATGTTAAAGACAATTATCAGAAATCTGGTAACTAATGCTATTAAATACACTCCGAGAGGAGGGAAAGTAGAAGTGCAGGCAATAAAAGCAGATGACCGTGTAATAATAAAAGTCATGGATACAGGTATTGGTATTTCTCCCGATCAGTTGAAAAAGATGTTTACTACAAAGGAAATGAAGTCAACTCCGGGTACTGAAAACGAGCCAGGAAC
>CAZMVE010000013.1:0-42271 GCA_964569585.1 uncultured Bacteroidales bacterium
GTGCATACCCCAGTTAAAATTAATATGTAATCACTATTGTAACAAGGAAAATCACGGGCATATCGATAACTGAATTAATCCATTAACATTCCTTTATATAGTTGAAATTTAATATTGGTGTTAGTAATAAACAGTAGTAAAGCAGAACAATAAAGTGATATTTAACTCAGTAACATTCCTGATATTTTTTATCCTGTTCTTCCAGTTTTACTGGCTGATCAATAACAAATTACCTATAAGCTACCGGAATATCTTTACTATTCTTTCGAGCTACCTGTTCTACGGTTGGTGGGACTGGCGATTTTTAAGCCTTATCATCATCAGTTCATCTGCCGATTACTTTATAGGTCTGGGTTTAGCCCGGGCGCAGAAAAAAAACGGCAGAAAAATGCTTTTGATTCTTAGTATTGTCGTTAACCTGGGCATTCTTGGTTTCTTCAAATACTTCAATTTCTTTATTGAATCCTTAAATGAATTCATGCATTTTTTTTCTCTTTCAGTTGATGTTAACACTTTAAAAATTATTCTCCCTGTCGGAATTTCATTTTATACCTTTCAGACATTAAGCTACACCATCGATATCTATAAACGCAAAATTGAACCTACCCGGAATATTTTTTCATTTTTCGCTTTTGTATCCTTTTTTCCCCAGTTAGTTGCAGGGCCAATTGAAAGAGCCAGTCATCTGTTACATCAGTTTGACGCTAAAAAAGCGTTCAGTTATAACCATTGTGTTATAGGACTCAGGTTGATATTGTGGGGTCTGTTCAAAAAAATTGTTATTGCCGATAATTTTGGAATATTGGTCGACACCATTTTTTCTTCCGAACATTCCATATCCGGTATTACCACTATCGCCGGTTCACTGTTTTTTGCTTTTCAGATCTATGCAGACTTTTCAGGTTACTCTGATATTGCAATCGGCCTGTCAAAAATGCTGGGAATTGATTTGATGAAAAATTTTAAAACGCCATACTTCTCGGCTTCTTTTGGTGAGTTCTGGCACAGATGGCATATCTCTCTTTCCACCTGGTTCAGAGATTATCTGTACATTCCGCTTGGAGGAAACAGAGGCAATAAATACCGGACAAATCTGAATATTCTGGTTACTTTCCTCCTATCGGGCCTCTGGCACGGAGCCAATATCACCTTTCTTATCTGGGGAGGGCTACATGGTCTCGCTCTTCTCGTCGAAAAGCAGGTAAGAATAAAATTTAATACGTTATACTTTACGCCTTTTGTGTTCATTCTTGTCACATTATTCTGGATCCCGTTCCGGGCAGAAAACTTTGCTCACTTCATAGCTCTGTCAAAATCTGTATTTCAATTCGGTTCATTCTCATTTGCTTCACTGTGCCAGATTATCAGCGACTTTTCTATTACCCGGTTTTTTGCTCTGCTCTTTGTTTTAGCAGGTTTCCTATGGATAGAATACAGTTTCCGATCGGATGATTTTAACGAATGGATACTAAAAAAAACAAGATTCACCAGGTTTACTATCTACTATCTCATTCTGGCCCTTATTTTAATATTAGGAAACTTCAGTGTGAAACCCGATTTTATCTATTTTCAGTTTTAAATGAATCGCCTGTATAAACATATAATCCTGTTCCTGTTACCTGCATTGATCTTGATATTAATTCTTCCTGTAAATAAAAGACTTAAATACCAGGGACTGGAAAATGATTGTTTCAATCATGCTATCTGGATTTATGACAGGATTTATAACAACAGCAAGCCTTTAGACATTGCATTTTTGGGTTCCTCGCGCACCATTAACGGGATTAATGACGAATTAATTGAACAGGAACTGAAGGAGTACAACATGGCTGTTGTAAATTTCGGTTACTGCCGGCTGGGCAGAAACCTGAGTTATGCTTTGTTGAAGGAAATAGTTAGCAGGAAGAAGCCCGGATACCTGGTTCTTGAAGTTTCACGGAATGAAGACAGATACAGTCACCCGGTTTATCCGCATATAGCAGGTACCGCCGATGTAGCATTTGCAAATCCCTTTTTCAACCGGGATCTGCTGGCCGATATCCGCACTCAACTGACCTATAAGATAGAATTGTGGCAGGATATAATGTTTCAAAAAACAGTTACCATGCCTATCCAAACCTCCGATTTTGGCTTTGCTTCATCTAACGATACAATAGCCGGAGAGATCCTGAAGGAAGTTAAAAACGGACGAAGTAAACCAAAGCCCGGACTGAAAAAGATAGAAGAGAATTTCCATATGAGTTTTCCAAGGATCTATCTGAAAAAAATACACAGGTTGTGCCGGGAAAACAACATTAACATGCTTTTCCTATATATCCCTCCCTACGGTACAGATCAATTTCTTCCTAATGAATATAAAACCTATATAAAATACGGAATAGTAATTCTGCCTCCTGTGCCTATCACAGATAATCCCTCTAACTGGCACGATGAAGACCATTTAAACCGGACCGGAGCAAATAAGTTATCTTTGTATATTGCTGCTGAAATTAAAAAAGTTTTATCGGATTCAGCATTTTATAGTAAGTAAGGGTAAAATTGTACAGATACTTAAACCGAATTACCATCAAGTCAGTTATTCACATATTAGGCAATATCATTGGAATATTTCCATACTAAAAAATCATTGTTATAGTATTTGAATATTATAGGGAAAGTTAAGCTGGCATTGCTCTCAATGGAGTATTATATTCTGCTGCTGGCTTGAAAAAAAGCATATTAATAGCAAAACACTGAAATTATTAGCGTACCTTAGCCGAAATTTAAGATTTGAGAATTTGCGCTTTTATTTACTAATACCCCTCTCACAATTAGTTCATCACTGCACTTTTTTTTAAATCCTGTTTTTAACAAATTATTAATAACAGGTTAAATGAAATTAATGATTGTATAATAATGAATATTTTTCTGGCTTTCCTTCGTTAATATTATGAAGCCGGTCAGATAAATTTCTTATTAACGGTCCTTATAACCATGTTATTAAAAACTAACAATTAAAATTTTTAAACAATGAACATTTATGTAGGAAACCTTGATTTTAAGGTTGATGAAAATGACCTTGAAGGTTTATTTCAAGAGTATGGAACTACCAGTTCCGTAAAAATTATTACTGACAAATACTCAGGCAAAAGCAAAGGCTTTGGTTTTGTGACTATGGAAGACCAGGACGAAGCGAAAAAAGCGATTGAGGAGTTGAACGGTGCCACATTGGAAAACAGAGAAATAGTTGTAAATGAGGCAAGACCCAGGAAACAGTATTCCGACAATTATTAGAGGAATTGATCATGACAAAAGGGAAAGTAAAATGGTACAACGAAGTCAAAGGATTTGGCTTCATTGAATCGGATAATGGTGTTGATATTTTCGTTCACCGAAGCGGTTTAGATAGTCCCTATGGCGGACTTCAAACCGATGAAGAAGTTGTTTTTGAAGTTAAACAGGGCGAAAAAGGCCTTGTTGCTATAAACGTAAAATCGGCAAATTAATTTATCTGATTTGAATCCATTCACAATAGGAAATCTTAAAATACCCGTTCCAATCATTCAGGGAGGAATGGGTATTGGTATTTCTTTGTCAGGACTTGCCTCGGCAGTAGCTAATATGGGAGGTATTGGAGTTATTTCAACCGTTGGTATAGGTCTGATTGCTAATGGATCATATAACAATTACAGAAAAAGCAACATCGATGCTATTCGTGAAGAAATAAAAAAGGCCCGCAGGCTAACCCGGGGCATTCTTGGAGTAAATATCATGTCGGTAATTACCAATTTTTCTGACATGGTCAGGACTTCAATTGAGGAGGGTATCGATATCATATTTTCAGGAGCCGGACTGCCTCTGGATTTGCCAAAATATTTGGGAAAAGGAATAAAAACAAAGCTTGTCCCCATTATATCATCGGCACGTGCAGCCTCCATTTTATGTACTAAATGGAAACAAAATTTTAATTATTTACCCGATGCATTTGTAGTAGAAGGCCCCAAAGCTGGTGGCCATTTAGGATTTAAATCCGAAGAATTGGAGGGTGACGCCCACAATCTGGAAAATCTGGTTTCCGGTGTTCTGGAAGTCACTTCGGAGATTCAGAAAAAATATAATAAAAAAATACCTGTAATTGCGGCAGGAGGAATTTATTCCGGAGATGATATGTTTCAGATAATGAAGCAAGGCGCATCGGCAGTGCAATTAGGAACCCGCTTTGTTGCCACTGAAGAATGTGATGCCGCTATTGAATTTAAAAATGCCTTACTACGAGCTAATGATAATGACATAAAAATAATAAAAAGTCCGGTAGGTATGCCGGGAAGAACTATCTTTAACCAATTTCTTCTCGAAGCTTATGAAGGGAAGAGAAAACCCTCGGTTTGCAAATACAATTGCATTAAATCATGCGATCCGAAAAACACATCGTATTGCATAGCCGATGCCCTGGTAGCAGCTTATCGGGGTAATCTTGCAGACGGTTTTGTGTTTACCGGTACTAATGCAGGGAGAGTTACCAAAATATCAACAGTTACTGATATTTTCATTGAACTGAAGAAAGAATATAGGAAAGCTAAAAAAGATAATCATAATAAAGATAGATGCGGCAACTAAAAATTACAAAGCAGATAACCCGGCGGGATGAAGAATCGATAAATCGATATTTTCAGGATATAAATAAGTATCCGATGATTTCTCCGGAAGAAGAAGTTGAGTTATCGTTACGTATCAAAAATGGCGATACTTTAGCCCTTGAAAAGCTGGTTGTGGCCAACCTGCGTTTTGTAATTTCTGTAGCCAAACAATATCAAGGCCAGGGTCTGTCCTTCTCCGATTTAATAAACGAAGGCAACCTAGGATTGGTAAAAGCTGCCGAAAAATTTGATGCCACACGGGGTTTTAAATTTATTTCGTATGCAGTTTGGTGGATCCGTCAATCAATTACACAGGCTATTTCAGAGCAAACCAGAATTGTACGTTTGCCCTTAAACAGACTCTCATCGATTAAGAAAATTTCAAAGGCAATTCCCTATCTTGAACAGGAATATGAGCGGGAACCAACCAATTCGGAAATCGCCGATTACCTTGATTTAACTCACGATGAAGTAGAACTGGCAAACCATATAAAAAAACATCAGGTTTCTTTTGATATGCCAATTTCGAAGGATGGCGATAGTGAACTTAGCTTGTATGATGTCATCCAGACAAAGAATATACCCTCGCCCGACAATGATATAATGAAAGAATCTGTTGTAACAGATATTTCACGGGCACTGAACAAACTTACTAAAAGGGAGGCCAGGATATTAACTATGACCTTCGGATTATGCAGTACGCCGGTTTATACCCTGCACGATATAGCATTAAAATGCCAAATTTCATCGGAGCGAGTCCGACAAATCAAATCCAGGGGATTATCTAAATTAAAGAATCTATTGAAAGGGGAATGTTTTTTAATAGAACAGTAAAAGCCTAAAGGCATTAATAACAAAGAATTCAATTAAGTAATTAAAAAAAAATTAATGGGTAGATCACAAGAAACATTTAAAAAAAAGGAAGTAAGAAATAAACAAGAGAAGAAAAGAAAAGATAAAGAGAAGAAGAAGCTGGCAAGGAAAGAAAATGAGAAAAAAAGCGGCCTAGACGACATGATCGCTTATGTTGACGAAAATGGAATGATAACTTCTACTCCCCCCGATCCTAAAAAAAAGAAAGATATTAAACTGGAAGATATCGAAATCGGTATACCCGCCCGCGATCCTGCAGATGAACCCGATCCTATTAGAAAAGGAACAGTAGCCTTTTTAAACGATTCAAAAGGTTATGGATTTATCAGGGATTCGGAAACTAAGGAAAGTATCTTTGTACATGTAAATAATATTCTTGAAGATATAAAAGAGGGTAATGTTGTAAGCTTTGAGGTAGAAAAAGGCAAGAAAGGACCGGTTGCTGTTAGAGTCAAGCTATTCGGGAAATAAAAATCAGTATTATAAAAGCAATCGTAACTAAATAAATGCAAACATTTAAGGAATTAGGTTTATCCACTAATATAATAAAAGGTATTGAAGAGCTGGGATTTAAGATCCCCACTCCAATACAAAAAGAGATAATACCCATTATTTTTGAAATAGAAAATGATGTGGTTGGCCAGGCTCAGACAGGTACAGGAAAAACAGCAGCTTTCGGCTTGCCTATAATTGAACAGATTGATACCAACAGCAGGTCGATACAGGTTCTGATATTAGCTCCTACAAGAGAGCTTTGCATACAGATAACGACCGATTTGCAAAAATTCTCGAAATACATAAAAAACCTGCAAATAGTTCCGGTTTATGGTGGAGTTAGCATAGTTCTCCAAATCAACCAACTGAAAAAAAGTGTGCATATTGTTGTGGCCACCCCGGGAAGAATGTTGGACTTGTTGAACAGAAAAGCGATAAACACAAGCAAGGTTACAACATTAGTCTTAGACGAGGCAGACGAAATGCTGAACCTGGGATTTCGTGAAGAATTGGACGGAATTTTAAGTAAAATAAAATCCACCAGAAGGACTTTACTATTCTCTGCTACAATGCCAAAAGAGGTGGCAAGAATAGCGAAGAACTACATGCACGACCCGGTAAAAATCACTATCGGGAAACAAAACACAGTTCCTGAAAATACTCGACACATATACTATCAGGCGCATGCCCGCGATCGGTATTCAGTGCTAAAGCGTATTGCCGATATTAACCCTGATATATATGGCATAGTATTTTGCAGGACCAGGGCGGAAACAAAAGATGTAGCCGATAAACTTATCAAGGACGGTTATAATGCTGATGCCCTTCACGGGGATCTTTCCCAGGCACAACGCGATCAGGTAATGAAACGCTTCAGAGATAGATCATTACAATTGCTTGTAGCCACCGATGTAGCGGCCCGGGGTATAGATGTTAGCGATATTTCCCATATAATTAACTTTAATTTACCCGATGACATTGAGGTGTATACGCACAGAAGCGGCCGTACAGGGCGAGCTGGAAAATCGGGGACTTCGATTTCAATTGTAAATCATCACGAAAAAAGCAAAATAGCGCAAATTGAAAAAAATATCAGCATGAAGTGTGAGAAACTACTCATACCAACCGGGGCTGAAATTTGCGAAAAACAACTTTTCAAATTGATTGACCGTATGGAAAATATTCAGGTTAATGAATCACAAATTTCTCCTTTCATGGATGTCGTAAATAAAAAGCTTGAGTGGCTGAGTAAAGAAGATTTGATTAAACACTTTATGTCGCTTGAGTTTAACCGTTTTCTGGATTATTATAAAGATTCACCTGATCTCAATAAAAAACCTGACACCCAGCGCGAGAGACGGGATAGTTCCGATAAAAATAGCCGATATAACAAGTTTAAGAGTAATAAAAAAGGCGGTTTTACCCGGTTCTTTATAAATATAGGAAAAAGGGATGGAGTAAACCCTAAGTATATTATCGGGTTAATAAACGATTGTGCAAAAGATCGTGATATTAATATTGGCGCTATAGATATAATGGATAGTTTTTCCTTTTTCGAAACGGGTGAAAAATATACTTCCAAAGTGCTTAATTCCTTACACAACAGAAAGTATAAAGGAAGTCTTTTAAAAGTTGAATTAGCCGAGAATAAAGAGAATCGTCCCTATAAAAAGGGAAATCGTAGGAGAATAGTAACTAAATAAAAGGTATGCGTTCGTGCTATCTTTCTATTTTCTTCCATACTGTATTTGCTGTAGCACAAACCTTATTATTTCCCTTAACTTTTATAGTATGGGAAAATGACTTGTCCTTACTATCCTGCTTTGTTAAGGACATAATTGTGTCACCATATTGGACTTCTGCAATAAAACGTCCATCAATAGAATGTAAATAATAATTATCGACTACCTCTTCCGGAATCGACTCCATAACCCATTGTAAATACCTGATATTGCTTACATGCTTATTCATGTCGGTATCAAACCGTTTGACACTAAATTCCATCGTATAACTTGCAGAGTCAATTGCTTTTATCTTTTTAGTAATGTCTTGATTTATACATTCTTCATTATAGAATGACCATTTCTCTTTTATGTCGTCAAAAATTTGAACAGGTCTTCTCCTTTCAATATCAAAAAAAACCCACAAACCTTTAGCCCTTCCTATAATATTGGATTGTTCGTCATAAATATTGTTTTCTCTGAATCCTTTAACAGATGAATAGCTTGAAAGCCATGTTCTAATGGTAATCTTTTCTTTATAACCAGGATAGCGGTAAATTTGCATGACTCCTGAAAGTAATACCCATCCAACATTTTGTTCTACAAGATCATACAAACTATGATTTATTGAATAACAATGATCCGCAGCTGTTTCTTCCAGTAAAGTTAAAATAGTAGTTGGTGAAGCCTCTCCGGCTTTATTCATCTCAAAATATCTTAACTCAAATTGTTTGTCAAAATAATTTTCCAAATTCTCTTCTTTTAATCATCGGTTAATAGTCCCATTCGTTTCTGATGCCCTGTCATAACGCACAATGTTGGTAAAATACAGAGGTAAAAAATACTTAAACTACCTTCCTAAAGCTTTAAGCATTTGAACATGGCTTGACACTGCACCAAGAAAATTAGGCTGTACATAATAAGGCAGGTTATATTTATTGGCAGTTTCTTTAACCAGGACAGAAATACCCTTGTAATGAACGTGACTGATGTTTGGAAACAAATGATGTTCAATCTGATAATTCAACCCGCCAATCAGCCAGGAAAACACCCTGCTACGTGGTGAATAATCGGATGTTGTCAGAAGTTGATGAATCGCCCAGTTATTTTTCGAGTTTCCATTTTCATCCGGCAATGGATATTCCGAAGTGGGCATTACATGTGCCGTTTGAAAAATGGTACTTAGTATCAGACCACTGGTTACATGCATAACTAAAAAACCAAGCACAATCCAGTACCAGGCTAAAGGTATAAGTATCAGAGGAATGACTAATAATAAGGTATAATACGAAATCTTCGAAAGAATAAGCTCCAAAAATAATTGCTTGTATTTTTTGGTATTACTCAAAGGCGCTTCTGTTTTCTTATAATTATATAGACGGCTAAAATCTGTAATTGTCACCCACGACAATGTCATCAGGCAATAAAAGAACCACGCATACCAATACTGGTATTTATGAATTTTATGCAGTGGCTGGTGCGGTGAAAACCGAAGTATCCCAACAGGGGCTATATCCTCATCGTGTCCATCGATATTTGTATATCCATGATGCAGGGTATTGTGCTGATATTTCCAGTTGGGAGGAAAACCCCCAAGAAGATATAGCGACTTGCCAAGAAACCTATTTGTTTTGGCACTTTTTGAAAAGGACCCATGATTGGCATCATGCATGAGCACCATGCCCATACCTGCCATTCCAATGCCCATCAACATCCAGCAAAGTATTGTTAAGAAAACCGTATCAACTATTCCAGATACCATAAGTATATAAGGTACTGAGGACAGAAAAATCATAACCAGAGACTTTATAACAATACTTGAATTGCCATATTTTGATCTGTTGTTCTTCTCGAAATAATCCTTAACTTTTTCTCTTAATTCACTTACAAATTCTGTGTTATTTTTAGAAAATATAAACTTGTTTTTTATCATTATTTACTTTTTTAATTATCCTTTAATTCTATCTTCGTTAAATCCTTCATTCCAATTCTATTTCCCTGTACTGAATGTCGATTATTGTTTACTTCGTAATTCATATACCGTTCTGGAATGATAACAAAACTCAATAAGAAAAGTTGAGTAAGAAATACTCCGGAACCTCTGAAAAGGATTAATAAAAACAATTTCCATTATTCATAATTGGAGATATATCAATGTTGATCAGTGTAAAGTTATACTCAGAATGTAAACACTTAAAATTGAAGGGAGCAATGATAGTATTTTGGGATAAAATGATGAAGCACGTGGTAAATATTACATCTTGACGGCGAGTGTTATTCGTCCCTGCGACTAAAGATTTTCCTTAATTTTCAGTAAATACTGGCGTGAAACAGGAATATTATCATTGATATCTTTTAAGGTCAGCCAGTGGTTATTGAAACTTCTGTTAAGTTTTTTGATGTTATGTGTATTTACAATACAAGTTCTATGGCAACGTATAAAATTAGAATATAGATTTACCTGCTTTTCAACATTCTTTAAAGTATTTCGAATGAGCCGTTTCTTAATATCGACACCTTCTTTATATACAATCTCAACGTAATTATCGGCAGATCTCATTAATATTACATCTGCTATAACCAGGTTTAATTTTTCAGAGCTATTCTCGGATATAAATTCAATGGTTTTATTTAAAAAATCATCTTCATATTTCTCGAGATGCTCCGTTACTATTTTTATTTCTTTAAGAAGCGATTCATTCTGATGTCTTAATTCACTGAATTCATTAAGTAATCTTAATACTATTAGAGGAGCCAGGCATATCAAAACAACTTTGAACATGATATAAAAGGAAATACTTACTAATCCTACATAACGCAAATAGAACGCAAAAGCTACTGAGCTTAATAGCCATATTAAAAAGTCTCTGAAGTAATAAGGTGAATCAATTTCATACTGGTTTTGATAACTTCTGAGAGCAATCCATGAGAATATAATCCTGATTAATATTATAAGTATAAAAACGATGGCCCCTAATCCGGCAACAAATATCAACTTATTGTTAAATTCAAATCTATCGAGTGAAAAGGGTTGAAAAAAAAGGATAAAAAGAAATACTCCAAAGCTTATACTTAAATAAAGCCCCAAATCTTTTTTTAATAACATAACGGATTGGCTAATTTTTCTCTTCGCCATTAAAAATGAATCTGGTTTAATAAGACTTATTTTTTGAAATCAACCTTGAGCTTCTCAGTTAATTTTTTAACCAAAGCTCCAACATTGTTGTAATCATTGACACCTAATGCATCATCGGAGTTTTATTTACTGCCTTAAATTCCGTGCATTTGCAATGTATTTTTAAGGCTTATGTATAGCTATTAGGTACCTACCTCAAATGTAGCTGATTTTTCATAAATTACCTCAATTATAAAATAGCAACAAAGTTTAAACTGGAGGGCAACAGCGTAATTATTTATTTTCATGATTTCATTTGAATACTATATTGGAGTCGTTACTCAAAGGCAATAACCGGTTTACGAATGTTACTGATTAAAATACCTTTCTTGGTAAATAATGTGTTGATAAAGAGTAATTGCTGGTTGTGCTTAAAACTTCAAAAGTACATGAGATATTTTACAAAAGTCATCAAACAAAATATTCCATCAGCAGGTGGTCAGCGATCAGGGTCACTACTACCAGCAATACGTAGTAATTGATCTGCATAAAATAATGGAAGGGATTAAACGGCATTCTGCGTTTCAGCAGGGGAATAAAAAAAATACCGATTAGCCACAGCGATGCCAGGGTTATAATAAGCATTCCTGTAAACGAATATACAAGTTTAAAATAGTAAAGTAACAGAGCTGCAATCCCTGTGGCAAGTACCCATAAAAAAATCATCACCCTGATAATCCACTCATTGTACAGGCCTGTTAAGGCTGGCATTCCTGCCTTTTCATACTGGGGCCCGTATTTCATCACAAGGAGGTAGAAATGCGGTACCTGCCATACGAAGAAGAAAAATGCCAGGGCCCATGCCCGTATATCAATAAGCAAACCACCGGCAGCAACCCATCCGACAAGTGGGGGAATGGACCCTATTACAGAACCGGGAATCACAGCATGTGGAGTTATTCTTTTCAGGTAAGTATAAATCAGGTTATACCAGATAAGTGCCAGCCAGCCTAAGATCAATGCTAAGCCATTAACAGCAAACAGTAGTATCAATGAACCAGACAGAATTTCAAGGGCATACAATACGAATGCCCAACCGGTAGATATCCTTCCAACCGGAAGTGGCCGGTCCTTTGTCCGCTGCATAAGTGCATCGGTTCGTTGCTCCTGAATATGATTCAACACCGAGGCTCCGCATGCCAGCAAAAAGATTCCCAGGGTAACAGGAAGGAGTCCGGTATCAAATTTTCCTCTTGCCAGTACATATCCGGTAATGGTTGTAAAAGACACAGCCACCGTTATTTTTACTTTACTGAGCTGAAGTATTATTTGTATACTATTTTTTACCATGCCCGGCTTCATATCATGTTTTCGAATTCCTCCTACCCAATTTGAAACTCAATCCTATAAATAAGCCGGCAGATATCAGAATCACGAAAATGCCGAACAGGGTAGTAAGCAGAACCACTATCCTGTTCTTTTCCGGTTTGTAGTTGTAACAATATTTTAACGTCTTCAAACGTGTGGGTACTACTTCCTCATTTGCAGCCTTTTCTACCGACATGGCAAAATGCATATAATTAAAATAGGTACCGTAAAAATATTGCGATATCATTCCTTTGGGAGTAATCAGTACAGTAGAAGTAGTATGTACAAAATCGCCATCGACCTCACGGAATTCCCACCCAAGAGCATTTGTTAATCTTCTGATGGTAACACTATCGGCAGTGAAGAAACGCCAGAAATAAAGGTCGATGGGTTTTCTTATCATACCTGTATATTTTAGTTTAGCGTTACGGGCATCGTTGGTTGTTTCGTTATGATCGATGCTAAGGGTAAGGATCTGGTAATCCTTTCCCGGCGCTACCTTTGTAATATTGACAAGTTCCGCAATTCCTTCCATTATTTTTGGGCATAATGCAGGACAATGATAATACACAAAAGAAATTAAAGTAGGTTTTGTTATCAGATCGTTCAGTACGACAGGTATCGAATCTTCATTCAAAACAATATAGGTTTCGGTCAGGTAAGTTCCCGGCTTCTCTTCCAGTCCGAATGCCTGTTCATTGGCCCTGGTACTATTGAGACTAACAAATAAGGTGCTGAGTACTATGAGATATCTTTTCCACATAAAAATAAAGATCCTATGTCTTAATTCTTCTTAGCCTGGCCTGATTGAAAGCCGCCAGAATTGAAATAATCACAACAATAGTAATACTATAATAGACTGCCGGGGGAATAGGCAGTGGATCGCCCTTGGCATAGGAGTGCAATCCAGAAAGGTAATAATTAACCCCAAAGTAGGTCATTATCACTGAACCGAATCCGATAAGCGCCAAGATGTTGAATAATACACGACCCTTCAATTCTTCTATTAACCTCAAATGCAGAATAACGGCATATACAATAACTGTAACCAATGCCCAGGTTTCCTTCGGATCCCATGCCCAATAACGGCCCCACGATTCATTGGCCCATACACCGCCAAGAAATGTTCCGATCGTTAACAAGTAGAGACCAGCGATAAGTGTCATTTCAATAATTCCGGAAAGCGTGGTGATCTGTTCGTTTATATGATTATAATTTTTCGCTGAATGAAAGAACATCAACAGCAGGTTTATAGCAGCCAGCAGTGCTCCCAGTCCAAGAAAACCATAGCTTGCCGTAATTACAGCTACATGTATAACCAGCCAATACGACTGCAGCACCGGAACCAGGTTGGTAATCTGGGGATCCATCCAACTCAGGTGAGCAGTTTGCAGAATCAACGCCGCTAATACAGCCGTTGAACTGATAGTAATAGCCGACCGGCGGGAGAAAATAAGACCTGCCAGCACCGTTGCCCATGCAATAAATGTCAGTGCTTCGTAACCATTGCTCCAAGGAGCATGACCGGCTATATACCAACGCAGCATAAGTGTAACCGTATGCAGTATAAAAAAGAGAATAAGCGCTACTACAGCCGGAACCAGGAACCAGCGAAGATTAAAGCGGGGAATAAAAAAATGAATAAACTGGATGAAAAGTAAAAACAATCCGACCAGTAGGTATATACGTGTAATTTGACCAAACAAATTTGATTTATTATAGAAGGTTTCAGCTTTGATCCGGTTTTGTGAAATAGCTATTTCCTTCCCGTAATTCAACTGCAATATCTTAATGGCTTCAATCATCTCATCAGGAATCTTATAATTACTGCTCACCTGTGATTTTTGTAGCTCTTCGGCAAGATAATTCAATATATGCTGTGCAAAAAGGGAATCCTTACCACTAAACACTTCGCTGGCAGTAACCGGAGAATGCCACTGATAGGTTGAATCATCCGGATCGGGGAAAATTTTAAATAATGTTCCCGTATAAACCAGGTAACAAATATTCAACCGCTCATCGACCCTGATAAGTTCATTATCCAATTTGCTGCGATAGGCAGGTTTTTTCCTGTAAGCATTTTCAACCAGATCATGCAAAACGTAACCTCCATACCTATCGCTTGCGAAAAAATCGACAAAGGCTGCATATTTGGAATCGAGTTGTAATATTTTCTGAATTTCAGGATGACTAACCCTTATCATTTCTTCATGTTGCCAGCTATCAGGGTATACCCACATCCCCAAAAGCACCTGGTCGGGTTGTTGCCCTTTATACTGTTCCTTTCGGCTTACTTTCCGCAGCACTTCAGAAGCCAGTGTATTCAAAGGTTCAATTCTCCCTCCGTTATCCTGCACCAGGATACTGCCAAAATCCATGGCTATTTCTTTCCTGATAACCGGAAGTTCGCCTGGATTTACCCGGGAAGCCTGGGCAAAAATTCCTTCCGATAACAGGATCAGGGAACCTATTATAATCGCTTTAGAAGTATGTGAACTTTTTATGCCTGCACCTGCAAGCGATGCGAAACGGCTTTTCCTGTTAATGAGACTGAGCAACATACCCAATGCCAAGAGAAAATATCCCAGGTATGTTACGGAGGAACCTAAACTATCTCGATTCACCGAAAGTACCGTTCCTTTTTCATCCGAATCGTAGGAAGACTGGTAGAATCTAAAACCACGATGCTTAAGAATATGGTTCATATAGATGCGGCGTTCCTGATCGACTTTCTTATCAGTATCGATAAGTTGTACATTGCTTTCGAACCATGAGGGACTCTCGGAACCGGGATATCTTTTAATAATAAAATCGTTTAGCCTGAGGTGAAAAGGCAGTAGTTTCTCCTGCGAACCATATGTCATTCCAATTTGAATTCCATTTATATCCAGTGAATAGGGATTTCCGGGTTCTTCCTTCCTTCCAAAAACAATCAGTGATTCCGATACTCCGTCGCAGGTAACTTTAATCCTTAGGGCCGAGGAAGCTTCATTGTTTCTGTTGGAAGCCGGCTGAATATCAATGGCTGCGTTGAGAATAAACTGCTTTAGCACCATGGGTATACTGTCGAAATAATACAGGGTAGCCGGCATAAAAAGATGAGCCATACCAGCTGAATAATTTACTGTTGATTGATCAGCCATGGAAACACTGCTGACATCAAAAGGAGCAAGAAAGTACAATGAGCCTTCCTTTATAAAAAACTGCACAGCTTCGTCTCCCTGCAATTCAGGTTCCTGACTTTTGAAACTGAATAGTCCCCGCCCCGATTTTAATGTTTGCCCCTGCGAAAGAATAACTTCTACTCTTCCTTCAGGAGAAGAAGTAACCACATGTATAAGAGGCTCCCCTTCCCTGCTATACTGTAATGTCTTCTCAGCTTTTGCAATATACTCGAGAATCTTAAATTTTATTATATGACCTTCAAACTTAATATTGCGATTTATTTTATTACCTCCAAGTGAAGAAAACGCAACCGGATAAGCTTTGAAGAATGAGTGGTTCTGATCCTCCGCATAAATACCAATATGTGCTTGATTACTATACCACTTGTCTGAGGTTTCACCCTCGCGGATATGCATTATCCCTTCACGACCGAAATATCGGGTCAATCCGGCTCCGAGTATAATAATTACAAAAGAAATATGGAAGATAAAAAGCGTCAGCTTCGAACGGGAATACATCTTTAATTTCAATATTACTCCAATAATATTCACTATGCCCAAAAGAAGAAGAAGCTCGAACCATCTTGCATTATACACAACACTGCGCACCACATCCGTACCAAAATCATTTTCAATAAATGTAGCCGTAGCAATCGCAATTCCAAATATAGTAAGAAGAATCGCCATGAGGTGAGTGGAGGAAAAAAACGAGACGATATGTTTCATGATCAGGATTGTTTGCTTTCAGGCAAGGCAAATATATCAAATTTAAAGCTCGAAGAAGCGACGTGTTACATTATGCCTTATTCTTTTAATTAAGTAATTAATCATTACCGATAGTCCTATTTCAGATAATCCTGAAATGCCTTCTCAAACTTCTCAATTTTTGGAGTAATTACAAACGAGCAGTATGATTGATTGGAATTTTTTTCATAATAGTCGTTATGATAATCTTCGGCCGGATAAAAAGTCTCGAAGAGGACAATCTCCGTAACTATCGGATCGCTCCAGATACCTTCCCGGTTTATTCTGTCTTTCATCTCCGTAGCAATCTTCATTTGTTTTTCATTATGATAAAAAATAGCCGATCGGTACTGTGTGCCGGAATCATTTCCCTGCCGGTTGAGTGTAGTCGGATTGTGCGTCTTCCAAAAAATTTCAAGGAGTTTCAGGTAACTGATCTTTGAAGGATCGTATGTAAGCTGGCATACTTCAGCATGTCCTGTTCTACCTGTACACACTTCTTTGTAAGTTGGATTTTTCACCTGGCCCCCGCTGTATCCCGATTGAACGTCCAGAACACCATCGACTCTTGAAAATATTGCTTCAACACACCAGAAACAACCAGCACCGAATGTAGCCAGTTCGGTATTGTTACTCATTTCTTGACTTTTCATTGTTTGTGCATTCGTACTATTAATGCAAAATAAGACAATGGAGAATAGAATAATAAACCGGGCTAAAGATAATTGTTTGGATCTTTCAAGATATTTATCGATCGCTTTATTTTTTACTAATGGTATCAGTATAAATTTTTCTGTTGAATTCATAAAGTGATTTTTTCAAATATAACATCCAACAATACTTAATGTTTAAAGAATTTGTAATTATCATGCTTAATACAACATAAAAAAATACTCCTGAAAATTGATTCCAGGAGTATTTGAAAAGTTCATCAAAACAAGTTACTCACCACCAGCATAATTCTCAGGATAAAGAACCACCTGCAAATAACGGCCGGTATCGAAATACTCATTGGCAATCCGCTGAATCTCGCCACTCGAAATTTCTTTAATCAAATTTTCCTTTGTCACATTCTGCAGCGTGTTTTCAAGCATAAGAGCATCCTGGATGGCTTTTAACCAGTAATTGTTCGATTCAAGGTTAGTTTCCAATACCCTGCGGCGGGTTTCTCTGACTTTGATAATATCGTTTTCTTCAACCCCATTCTTCTGAATTTTGACCAGTTCATTAATAGCCACATAAATGAGACTGTCGGCATTTTCAGGGGCACAAGGAATCAGGATCTGAAGTGAGGCAGATGAATAAGGTATTTTCTGCAATGAAGCACGAGCCCTGACGGTATAAACACCACTCATTTCTTCGCGAAGTATATCGATATACTTAAACATCAGTATATCGTTCAACACTCCTATCATATACGCATCGCGGGCATTCCATGGTTTTTCCTTTTCGAAATACACAATAGCCAGACTCTTGGGATCGTTGCCTTTATAAACGTTTTGTATTGTTTTTTCATAAGGAGGACGGATACCCAAGTCAACATAGCTTCCTTTTCTTTTAATATCCGGGAGACTAGCTACGTATTGCTCAATTAGTGGTTTTACTTTTTCAACATCGAAAGCTCCAACCATAATAAAGGTAAAATCACCGGCATCGGCAAAACGATCGCGGTAAATTTCAATCGCACGTTCAAAATCCACCTTTTCCCAGTCTTCCTTAACCGGCAGATAATCACCTCTTAGGTGGTTCTGTGCTTTAATCCGGTAGTACTGATCGAAGAAATAGTTTTGAGGTTCTTTTCTCAGATTCTCAAACAGATCTATCTTTTTAGTAATGTACGAATTAAATGCTATTGAGTCGACCCGGAGATTGGTAAAATAAAGATAGATAAGTTGAAACATCGATTCCAGGTCGGAGGTTTTCGAATGAGCGCTGATTAATTCCGTTTCGTATGAAATAGCCGGAGCAACATATACCGATTTACCTGCCATGATTTTCGATATATCACTGTTTGAGAACTCGCCAACACCACTTTCCTGTACAATACCATCAGCATTCATCGCGGTAAAATGATCCGCATCGGGATAGACTGAATGTCCTCCCATACTATAAGCCGTTAGTAATACTTCATCATTTTTAAAATCAGTTGGCTTTAATATTACTCGGATTCCATTGGATAATTTGAAATCTACAGCTTCAATTTCATCAAGAGTAGAGACCTTTACAATTTTTCCCGGTTCCGGTTTAATTTCCATCAGCTGGTTTGCCACAAGTTTATCGATATAGGCATCAATCACTGTATCTTCAATCGAATTCACAAATGTTAAAACATCTTCCTCAGAGGGTACAGTTATCTCCGGTTTTTCCGGGGCACCAATAACGATAACCCTGTTATCGGTTTCTATCAAGCTTTGGGCTAGCTGGTTAATTTCATCAATTGTAATCAGTCCGATATTGTTTTTGACAAACTCATATTCAAACTCAATTCCGGGAATAGCTTCATTTTCAAGATAATTCCTGATGTATTCTTCGGCCCATTCTTTCGATTCAGTCTTTTCTCTCTCGTTATAAGCCACCTCGTACTGTTTGAGCAGGTCGAGCTTATACCGGTCAAATTCTCCCTGTGTAAATCCAAAACCGTCAACACGTTTTGCCTCAAGCAGAAGAGCCTCAATGCCTGTCTGAACACCATTTTCGCCAACATAAGCATATCCCTGGAACGCATTCTTTGCCCGTGAACTTAATCCTCCATAATAAAATCCTCCTCCAATAAACGGAGGATTTTCAAGCTCGGTAAGTTCTGCCATTCTCCGATTCAGCATGCCTGTAATAAAAGAATACCGAAGCTTTTGTAAATAGTCGGCATAAGTGATTTCAGGATTGACATCTGTTTTATAAAGTACAAACATGATGGTTACAGGAGCCTCTTTATCGGTAACAACACTTACTAATGTACCCTCATGATCGGGAATGTTATACTCCTCTCGTTCACGAACTTCCGCAGGTGGCTGAATATTGCTGAAATGCTCCCTGATCTTTGCTTCGGCAAAATCAGGGTCAATGTCACCCACTACGATTAGAGTCATCATATCGGGACGATACCAGTCGTAGTAAAATCTCCTCAGTGTTTCGTAACTGCAATTTTCGACAATTTCCATCTTTCCAATAGGCAAACGTTCGGCATATCTTGAATCTTTAAATACCACAGGTAAATATTTATCGCGCATTCGCTGTGCATATCCCTGGCCAAGCCTCCATTCTTCAAAAATAACTCCGCGTTCCTTATCAATTTCTTCATCCTCAAATGTTATTCCATGAGCCCAGTCTTCCATTACCAGAAATCCTTTATCAAGCAACTCTGTTGAATCAGAAGGAATAGTGAGCATAAAAACCGTCTCATCAAACGAAGTATAAGCGTTCAGTTCAGGTCCGAAGCGTATGCCAATGCGCTCCAGGTAATTCTTCAACTCATTTTTTTCAAAGTGCACGGTTCCATTGAATGCCATATGTTCAGTAAAATGAGCCAGACCCAATTGGTCCTCATCTTCAAGAATAGATCCTGCATTAACTGCAAGTCGCATCTCAACACGTTTTTCCGGTTTATGATTTACCCTGATATAATAGGTGAATCCGTTCTCCAGTTTTCCAATCCGTACTTTTGAATCGGTAGGAAGAACTTGGGAGAGATCATTCTGTGCTCTGACACAAATGATAGAAACAAATAAAAAAAAGTACAATAAAAATACAGTTCGCAATGGTTTCATAATTTTGGTTTTTTGAAATTATAAATTGAAAATAAGTTATTCACTTGTAAGCCAGGATTTGGCTTCAGATACATCATCGAATATCTGTAACTTAATTGGAGAATTAATAAGCTTCTTTTTAATTGCATCGGCATAAATGGACGAGAAGATAGATTCCTGTATAACCAATGCAATTCTTTCGAGGTGGTATTCAATGGCTTTGGCAAGTACTTCCTTTTCGAGCCACTTTACATCATCCAATCGTACCAAACCTTGTTTTCTCATATCCGATAGCAAAGATTTGATCTTGTTTTTATCGGAGAATTCCACAATGGCTTCAAAAATCTTTCGGTATTCCTCAGAATCAGCATCTTTCTTCCAGACTAATTCAATTATCTGTATCCTCTTATCATAACTTGCTGACGCATATTCCGAATTATGAAGTAATTCCTGCATAGTTTTATAAATTTTAGAAAAAATAACAATTTTTCCTTATATAACAATTTTTATAAGGAAGATATTATGTATTTCAGGATGAAAAGAAGCAATTACCTTCAACTATAAAATCCATGCTTCCTGGCTCTCTTGACATTTTCGTCCACGAATATTAATTTCATATCTCCAAGCGAACTATCAATAATGGTTTTCTTTATTAATCTCTCAACCAGCCATTCACTTTCTTCTTTCGTACGGATTATCTGCTCATAGCAGGCAATTATATCTTTACGGGTAAAGACTTCAGGTAGTAATTCGGGACCAACTACCGAGAGTGTGGCTTCTCTCCTGAGCAGGTCGAGTGCTCGTTGCAATATCTCCTTATGATCGAAAGCCAAGGGTGGAATGTCAGCAATGGAATGCCAACGGACATCCTGTGCATCACTTCCGGCTTTTATCAGGGCAGCATGCAGGGTAGTAAATCCATAAAAAACTACCGATAGGGTCCATCCCCTCGGATCGCGTTCAGGTGCCGATGCAGTATAGAATTGTTGCAGATTGATTTCCTGCAGTCCTGTTTCTTCAAATAATTCACGTTCTACAGCATCTTCCGCTTTTTCATTCTCATCAATAAAACCGCCCGGAAAAGCCCAATGATCTTTAAAGGGTTCGTCGGCTCTTTTAATTAGCAAAACTTTAACATCCATATCAGCGAAAGTAAAAACCAGGGCGTCGACAGTAAGTGAAGGACGTGGATAATGATATGAATAGCTCATAGTAAGAAATTCCTGGAAAAACTTATCAATATAAAATTAGATAATCTGTACTGCAATTTCTTCATTTTTACCTTGAAATAAAAAATTTACCGACTGGCTAAAATGGGTAGCCATAATACCAGACTTATATCCTGATTACGTGTATATAACCACCACTAAATGCCATCGGTTGCTTTGTATGATTTGATCAGCAGATTTAACTTCTCCTCTATTAAATCGAAACGATTTTTATCAAGCCAGCCCGGACGAATAATCCCTGCTCCGAAAGCAATAGCGTCGGCACCTTGTTTAAAAAATTGTGAAATATTTTGTTCACTTATGCCTCCCACAGCCATAATCTTTACATCATTGAAAGGTCCCTTAAGTGCTTTGATATAACCGGGTCCGTATAACCCGCTTGGAAACAATTTTACCATTGTAGCTCCCATGCTCCATGCTCTGTGCACCTCAGTAGGTGTAAAAGCACCCGGAAAAACAGGTACTTTTTCCTGTACACATTCTTTAATTACATCTTCAACAATAGAAGGGCTGACAATAAATTTGGCTCCCGCATCCATTGCCTCTTTCATATCTTTTTGACACAACACGGTACCAGCTCCAATAACAAAATGATTGCCTGATTTTTCCGTAATTTCTTTTATAAGGCTGGCAGCTCCTGATGTATTCATTGTAACTTCAATATAACGGATGCCTGCTTTCGATAACATAGAAATAAGCGGATCGATATGCTTTTGGGAAATTCCTCTTAGAATTCCAAGGATCGGTAATTCATCTTTTGAAAACATAACATGCAATATTAGATGTATAATGATAAATTTGTGTTCCAAAAATATAAAAATAGCTGTAAATAATTTTTTACATATTTCACCCTTCTATGAAAATAGAGCTAAAGCGTCAGGAATTAATCGATATTCAGGTTGAAGTAGCTGCCGAACGTAAGAAAGATAAGGAACCTTTTCATTTTACTACAGTACCTCTTCACTATATTTTAAAAGATAAACCGGAAAAAGAAAAGGTTGAAAAAAACCTATCACTTTCCCTCGAAAAGTATTGCTTTGTAGCTAAAATCCTTAAAAAGACAACAACGGTCTCCCACAGTTAAGAAATTAATAATTACTTATCATGAAGAAACATAAACATTTTGAAACTGATGCCATTCGTACACAGGTTGTTCGATCCTCTCAAAATGAACATAGCGTACCTATTTTCGCTACATCAAGTTTTGTTTTCAATACATTTGAAGAGGCCCGGGCCGCCTTTGCCGAGGAAACCGACGCCAATATATATTCCCGGTATTCGAATCCGAATACCGACGAATTCGTAGCAAAACTTTGCAAAATGGAAAATACGGAAGATGGTTTAGCAACATCAACCGGTATGTCGGCAATTTTCCTCGCTCTCACTTCTCATCTGAGAGCCGGGGACCATATTGTTGCTTCGCGCAGCGTATTTGGATCGACCCATCAGATACTCATTAATATATTACCCCGATGGGGTATTACACATACCTATGTAGATATAGACAAAAATGACGAGTGGGAAAAAGCTATCATGCCTCAAACCCGGTTACTTTTTGCTGAGACTCCATCAAATCCCGGACTCGATTTATGCGATATGGAATTCATCGGTAAGCTGGCTAAAAAAAATAATTGTCTCTTTGTTGTCGATAATTGTTTTGCCACACCCTATATTCAGAATCCGGTAAATTTTGGTGCTAATCTCATCTGCCATTCCGCAACTAAGTTCATCGACGGACAAGGACGCGTACTGGGCGGAGCTATTCTGGGTCCAAGATCTGTTATAAAAGATGTCAGGGCTATGGCGCGCCAGATTGGCCCTGCGTTATCACCATTTGATGCCTGGATCCTATCGAAAAGTCTGGAGACATTGGCAGTGAGGATGGTAAAACATTGCGAAAACGCTTTAAAACTTGCTCAATATCTCGATAAATCGAAAGAAATTGCATTTGTGAAGTATCCTTTCCTGCCCTCGCATCCACAACTTTCCCTGGCTAAAAAGCAGATGAAACTTGGAGGTGCACTGGTAACTTTTGATTTGAAAGGTGATAGTAAACGCTGTATAAAATTTATAGACAATCTTGAGATGTTATCATTGACATCAAATCTGGGTGATACACGCACTACTGTTACACATCCGGCCTCAACAACTCATTCGAAGTTATCGTCCGAAGAAAAGAAAGCTGTTGGTATCAGCGAGAACCTGATCAGAGTATCGACCGGACTCGAGCATATTGATGATATTATATCCGATATTGAACAGGCAATTGTAAAATCAAAATAACTTCTAATTCGTTGTTATAAAATTATATAGGAAAAATAAAATTAGGAAATAATAAAAGATATTCGTATCTTTGTTTCCGTATTTAGTAATACGATTGATTATACGGATCTTCAATATTTTTCATAGGTTGGGTTTATCACATTTTCAGTGTTGGGGTCCGTATTTTTTTAGCAAATTAACTGTCATACACCCGATAATAAGTAAGGCATCTAAGAACGAGAGGCCTTATATTTTTAGTAGAAGTATGAGTAAACGGTGAAGTAAAATAAAAATTCCTTATAACCAGTATATACATAATGTATATATATTAATTGGTTTGGTTTTCCTTCTTCTCACTCTCTGCTGGGAATACTCTGTTCTTAATCTTTAACATATCGTTTTTCAAACTGGCAACAGTTTTTAACAATTCCTCCTGTGGAAGTATCGGCTCCGGGAGATCTTTGCTGATAAAATGAACAAACTTCCACATTTCTTTCACTTCAGTTACAGGTACATCGTAGGGTTCGTAGAGTGGGTTAAGCGAATACAACCTTAAAATACCCTCCGCTTTAATAAGATTCTCCACCACTTTAAATACAATTCCATTGTCGAGGGTAAACACTATATAAGCTTGCCCTGAAATCACATGGCTCCAATCCTGTACATATTCACCTGTAACCCACGAACCTTCAGGAATAGGCAACATAGAATCGCCACTAAGCTGAAATGTTCTGTATTTCTTTTGCTTCGAAAGAAAAGGGATCTGAAAACGGGGTAATTGACTGATATATTCCGGATCGGCAAAACCCGTAGCATATCCTGCCTTTGCCTTTTCACTTACCAGTTCGATATTTTCGTTATTATCAGCGTTGACAGTAGTAGCCAACACGCGCAACCTTCCCCCTCTGATAAATACATCTTCACCATGTTCAAGCTGCCGGAGCTGAAGTTCCGATAGTTTCGGCAAGTCGATATTTAAAAGCGTATCGATAGCTATGTTGTGGAACTTCGAAAATGCAATAAGTGCAGCTATTGTAGGTTGACTGACTTCATTTTCATAGCCACTCAATGTAGGTCGCTTCATACCCAGATGATCAGCTATCTCGTTCTGTGTAACGCCTTTCCGTTTTCTTAAAAACTTGATATTGCTACTAAAATAAGTCTTCATTGTTACATGTTTTAAAGATTACAATACAAACAATAACATGTTGCTAATTTAATCAAATTTTTTTAAATTATCGTCGCAGGAATGATTATTTATTAATCAGTATGGGAAGGGAAAATACAGGAAACAAAAGCGTGGTACATCTCGATCTGGATACGTTTTTTGTATCAGTGGAGCGTCTGGTAAACAGTAACCTGGATAGCAAACCTATTATTATAGGTGGTATGTCTGATCGTGGAGTAGTAGCAAGTTGCAGTTACGAAGCACGTACTTACGGCGTACATTCAGCCATGCCTATGAAAATGGCCCGTATGCTTTGTGCCGATGCCATCTTTATCAGAGGTGATATGGAACTTTACAGCCGCTACTCACACATGGTTTCAGAAGTTGTTGCCGAACGTGCGCCACTTTACGAAAAAGCTTCTATCGATGAATTTTATATTGATGTTACCGGACTCGACCGCTTCTTTGGTTGCATGAAATGGACCCGTGAACTACGAGAGTCCGTAATAAAACATACGGGACTTCCCATTTCGTTTGGTCTCTCGGTAAATAAAACCGTTTCGAAAATAGCTACCGGTGAAGCCAAACCCAATGGCGAAAAGGAAGTCCCGTCCGGCATTGTGCAACCGTTTTTACAACCTCTTTCAATTGCCAAGATCCCTCTGATCGGCAAAAAAACATATCACCTGCTTCGTTCGATGGGTATTGGCACCATGGGTACCCTAAGTATGGTGCCTCCCGAAATGATGGAAAAAGTTCTGGGCAAAAACGGTCTGGTGATCTGGGAAAAATCCAACGGAATCGACAATACTCCGGTCCACCCCTACTCGGAACGCAAATCGATAGGTACCGAACGCACTTTCGACGAAGACACTATCGATATTGTGAAATTAAAGGAAATCCTGGTAAGCATGGTGGAAAAACTGGCTTTTGAAATGCGTTGCAAACAACGCCTTACCTCGTGTGTAACGGTAAAAATCCGCTATTCAAACTTTGACACACATACCCTACAGAAACGCGTTCCCTATACCTCTTTCGATCACCAGTTAATTCCTGTCACCAAAGAACTGTTCGACAGGCTGTACCAACGACGCATGCTTATCCGTCTGATAGGCGTACGGTTCAGTCACCTGGTGCAGGGTGTACAGCAACTTAACATGTTCGACGATACATCTAAGACCGTAAACCTGTATAAAGTTCTGGATAAACTGCGTAATCGCTACGGACGACGGGCTATACAACGGGCAGTAGGAATGTGAAGAGATGTTTGACTGTTTTACGATTAACCTGGAATACCGCGAGATTAATTGATTAAGAACCGGATTTTACGTAATGCACACTATCAAACCGGACTTTAAACTTTGTATTCCTACTCTATCTGCCGCCGGCAAGCACAGGAAGGAATTCTAAACTTCATATTTTCCCCTAACCGGCCTTAAACATCTTTTCACCAAATTACACAGGCTGTTTACCAAAAATAAATGGAACTTATTGAAAATCAACGTAAATTTAAGTGTTATTTTATTGTTAATAACTGTCGGTAAATACGCAACCAAAATTGCGCATTGACATCTTAAATTTGAGGGTATTTATCACTGGCACGCATATTGCAATATTTATAACATTGTATGAGGATTAAAATTGAAGAATCATGTTGAACCGTACAGACATAGAATATTTGAAACGAGTGAATGCGATAAGAAAGAGAATGGGTATTGCACTGGATTCTGAAGGATTTAATCAACATTCTTTTCTTTCTGCCATTGCCGGGATTAGAAGTAATTTATCGAAGAAAAAAGCTTCTTAATACTTTAGCTTTATTAATTATTTAATAGTCTCATCTTTTCTCATTTCACATTCAACAGGGAAAAAATTATCCGCTGAAAATTTTTTCTGATTTTAACTCACCCTTAATAATCCACTATATTTTCTTTAAATGGTAAAGTTTCTGGTAATGGTTACCATTGCTGGTACATTATCTGTATATTTGTTAGAGTAATCAAAAAATAAATTAAATGGCTAATAATCAATTTAATGATCTTGATTTACCTCCAGATGTTATCAAAATACTACAGCATTGGAAGACAATACTCATTGTGCTATTGCTTATTATTATTGCCTGGAGTGGTTTTTTCCAGGTTGATACTGAAGAGGTAGGAGTTATTACCCGTTTCGGAAAATATACCCGGAAAGTGGAACCAGGCCTCAACTTAAAAATACCATTTATTGAAAAAGTTGTTAAAGTACCTGTTGAGCGTCAGCAAAAACTGGAATTCGGCTTTCGTACCACCAGAGGAGATATTCGGTCTCAATATAGCCGGGAAGGTTTCAGAGACGAATCTTTGATGCTTACCGGTGATCTTAATCTTGGTGATGTTGAGTGGGTGGTACAATACAGAATCAATGACCCCTATAACTATCTATTCAAAGTAAGAAACCCTGAAAATACGTTGAGAGACATTGCCGAAGCCGTGATGCGTCAGGTTGTTGGCGATCGCACAGTAAATGAAGTTCTTACTATCGGTAGGACTGAAATCGCCTCTGCTGTTGAGGAAGAGATGCAATTACTCTGCACAGAATATTTTCTGGGAGTTAAAATTGACCAGGTAGTTTTACAGGATGTTAATCCACCTGAACAGGTAAAGGCCGCTTTTAATGCGGTTAACGAAGCCCAGCAGGAGAAAGAGACTCTTATTAACCAGGCCAAATCGGAATACAACAAGGTAATCCCTAAGGCTAGTGGCCAAGCAAAAGAAACTATTCAAAAGGCTGAAGGTTATGCTACTGAACGTGTAAATAATGCCAAGGGAGAAGTTGCCCGGTTTAATGCACTCTATTTTGAATATATTAAGGCTCCGGAAGTAACCAAGAGGCGCATATACCTCGAAACAATGGAGAGTGTTTTGCCCAAGCTGGGTATTAAAATTATAACTGATCAGGAAGGAAACAATGTGCTTCCACTTCTTCAGATGCAGTTAAAAGCTAACGAAAAACCAATTCAGCCATGAAGAATATAAAAATAATAATATATCTGATACTCATTCTGGTCCTTATTATTGTACTCGGACAAAGTATATTTATTGTCAAAGAGACCGAACAGGTAGTAATTACCCAGTTTGGTAAACCAGTTGGGGAAGCTATTGTAACTCCGGGACTCAAATTTAAAACTCCTTTCATCCAGAAAGCGAATTTTTTCGATAAGCGATATCTGGAATGGGATGGTGATCCCGATCAGGTACCTACCAAGGATAAAAAATACATCTATGTTGATTACTATGCTCGCTGGCAGATAACCGATCCTCTTCAGTTCTTTAAAAGATTAACCAACGAACGGGGTGCACTAACGCGACTTGATGACATATTGGATGGTGAAACCCGCGATTACATTGCGGGACATAATATTGAAGAAATTGTAAGAACCAGTAACCGTACTCCCCTTTCAACTGATTCCATCAGTGAACTTCTGGGAGATTCACTCCTGACAATTTATGCCGGCCGGCAAAAGATACAGGCTTTGATACAGCAATCGGCTAATGCAAAAGCTTCCGACCTTGGAATTGTAATACTCGATTTTCGTTTCAAACGGATCAATTACATTGAAGATGTCCGGCAACAGGTTTATGAACGTATGAAGAGTGAACGGTACCGGATTGCCGATAAATTCCGCTCCGAAGGACAGGGGGAAGCTTCACGCATAAATGGCGAAAAGGAAAGGGAACTTAAAACAATACAGTCGGGTGCATTCAGGGATGCAGAAATAATTAAAGGTAGAGCTGATGCTGAAGCTGCCGCAATATATGCTTCGGCTTACGATCGCTCTTCAGCAAGCAGGGAACTCTATGCTTTTTTAAAGTCGATGGAGACTTTTGAAAAAACTTTTGATGAGCAGACTTCTATTATTCTATCGACCGATAGTGAGCTTTATAAATACCTTAAAGGAATGAGGTAATTTATTATTCTAAAACAAAATACATAAGGGTGTCTGATAGGACACCCTTTTTTTATATTTCAGAAGAAGCCAGCAGCTGTTACACCTGAAGTTGATAACTATTCTCTGACTATTAATTAACCAGATAATTATCCATTTCAATTACAACCTTCAGCAATTTTTACTAATTTGCAGTACAATGCAATTCTTATGAAGGCAAATCCTACATGCTATGAGAATTATCCCTGGCATATAATAGTTATAGCCAACCTTGTAAGTATTGCAATCTATATAGCCGGAGCTTTGATTATTACCAAATTAGGGATATTACCACTTGTTTTATACTTGGTATTTATAGTAATTCTCGAGTTGAGATTACTCAAGGTAAGTTGTACCAAATGTTGTTACTATAACCGCTACTGTGCTTTCGGTAAAGGAAAACTTAGCGCATTATTCTTTAAAAAGGATGATCCATCACTTTTTCAGACGAAGAATTTCAATTGGTATTCACTACTTCCTGATATGCTCGTATCCATTATTCCTCTCCTGCTCGGGATCTATCTCCTGATTTCCGATTTCAACTGGATAATACTAATTCTTATGCTAACTCTGATCATTTTAACTTCACTCGGTAATGGAATGGTCAGGGGTTCGATGGCATGTAATCATTGCAAGCAGAAAGAATTAAGATGTCCGGCCGATCAATTTTTCACCCAGTCCAATAAGCAGTAAAATTAAAATATGGATTAAAGAAAGAGCGGTTTCAGGTGTCTTTCCAGAAGATTATACCTCACCTGTTCAGCAATAATCTGCCTGTATTCGCTAAGTACTGAAGTGAAAGTGTCACCCATTTCAACGGCTATTTTATACCCAACGTGAATCAGTTGCCTGAAATTAGGGTCATAAGTCTTACATTTCTGATCGTGTGTAAGAGCATTAACATATTGAGCGCTATTCCAGGAATTAACCTCTTTAATTGCAGGAAGCTTATTTTGTTGAATATTCAAAACACTCAGATATGGGCCGGTTAATTCATCATACCGTTCCAACGATTTGGCATATACCTGTTTGGCAATTTCCAGTCCGGTTCCTCCTGCTTTTGCAAGTCCAATTACCTCCTCCAGCCAAGTAGTACCTGCTGTTTTTACATGTATCCCTGTATTAAATTTTTGCATGACAAATTTTATGGCCGGATAGATCGAAAATTTATCACTGCCGCTGTGTACGCTCAGTTTTAGACTTTCAGGTAATCCTAATTCATGAATAGTGTACCGTACCACAGCTATATCTTGTTCAAATTCCCTGGCAAACCGGGATACATCACCAATATAATCAACTCCTTTGGCAAATAAACCTGTAAATTTAGGAGCGATTGTCTGCACCTCAACTCCCAGATGTTGTAGCTCTCCTAAAATGAAGAACAGATCAATTGGAGTTTGTGCATCATCTGTTTCATCCATTGAGACCTCAGTGATAAAATTATCTTTCCCTTTGTGTATAACAATATGACCATAAATTTTAGCCACTTCATGAATAGCCAGTAAGTATTTATCGGCAGTTTGGATAAGAAATTCCTTTGTAATGTAGAATTTTTCTTCAATTCCAGGAATTGTTAATTTTCCAAGGTATTTACTTTGTCGTTTTACGAATTCTTCCTTATCCTTTTTATCAACTGGCTTTGCAATGAAATGAGCCACATCAATGGTAAAAAAATTGCTAGGCTCAATAAATTCATCAACTGTCTCCATACCAATATGATCGGCATCGACATAGAAATTTTTTGTCCATCCGGCATTTGCCACTGCATTTCTTGCTTCATCTAACACGGAGGCCTGTGTAGTTTTAACAATCTTATGCTCACGGTACGATTTATTCCATACTGGTACTATCTCGATACCTGTATTGCAAATTTGTTTTATTGCCTTGAGTTGTGCATCACCTTCCATAGAGAACCTGTCTCCTATACCAAAAGAATACTTTTCAATTCTCATCTATAAATAAATATCCTGTTATAAAATTAAAGTTGCTTTTCTCTGATTCATTACATCAACTATTAACCAGATGACAAACTACAATATAATTTAATTTGCTATGAAAGGGGAGAAAAAAAAAGTGACCTCTGCAAAATTGTCTACAACTCAGTATTAGGTTAATTAACGATCGTATTTCCTAATAGGTTGAAAATATTACTAAACCTTAATAAGGACAAAATAAACCCCATCTTGCAAAGGTCACTATCTTAAATAATGAATCAGGTCCGTTCAAAGCCAAAATAATTTCTGGCGTTAAAATAGCTGATGTTTTCTACCATTTTACCCAATAAAATCCTATCATTGGGTATTTCTCCATTCTCTACATCATTGCCAAGCAAGTTACAAAGAATTCTTCTAAAATACTCATGTCGGGGGTAAGAAAGTAAACTTCTTGAATCGGTTAACATACCAACAAACCTGCTAAGCAGTCCCAGAGTGGAAAGTGTATTCATCTGCCGTTCCATACCATCCTTCTGATCGAGAAACCACCAGCCTGATCCAAACTGGATTTTACCTGGTACCTTCCCATCCATAAAATTACCCAGCATGGTAGCTACGACCTCGTTATCGGCTGGATTCAAATTGTAAATTATGGTTTTTGCCAATTTATTATCTATATCCAACCTGTCAAAAAACCTTGACATTGGAATAGCAACAGGATAATCACCGATGGAATCAAAACCCGTATCGGGTCCGATTTCCCTCAACATCCTTGAATTATTGCTTCGCATAGCACCCACATGATATTGTTGTGTCCATCCTTTTTCATGATCCATGACCGCCAACTCATACAACATGGCCGATTTGAATTTTAAGGCATCCTGAACCGCAATTTCTTTCCCACTCCTTACAAGACTAAAAATCGATTCTATTTCTTTTTGTGTGTAGGGTTCGATTATAAAATTTTCCAGACCCCGGTCGGACAATCTGCAACCTGATTCATGAAAATATGCCTGACGAATCCGGAGAGCATCTAAGAGTTGGTTGAATGTTGCAATATCAATTTTAGTGAGGGATGATAATTTATTTAAATACTCATTGTATGCTTTGGTATTTTCTATAGCCATCGATTTATCAGGTCGCCACGTTGGCAAAACCTGAGTATCAAAACCCTCCGATTTTATTTTTTTATGGTAATACAGATCATCGGCCGGATCATCTGTGGTACATACAACTTCAACCTTCATCATTTTCATCAAACCCCGAACGCTAAATTTCTTTGTCTGCAGTAAAGATGATGACTTATCATATACTTTTCTGGCACTCGAAGGATTGAGTATATCCTCAATTCCAAAATACCTTCTGAGTTCTAAATGTGTCCAGTGATATATTGGATTGCGAATGGTATTGGGAACTGTTTGGGCCCATCTTTCAAATTTTTCATAATCGCTGGCATCCCCGGTAATGTATTTCTCATTTATACCATTTGAGCGTAAGGCACGCCATTTATAATGATCGCCATAGAGCCATGCCTGGGTAATGTTCTCAAACTGAATATCATCACCTATCTGCTTGGGAATGAGGTGACAATGATAATCGATAATAGGTAAGTTTTTAGCATGCTCATGATACAGGTATTCTGCTGTTTTGGTTTGCAACAGAAAATTATCATCCATAAATTTTTTCATAACTCTTTAAGTTCAAGGTTCAAGGTTCAAGGTTCAAGGTTCAAGGTCCAAGGTTCAAAGTTCAAGGTTCAAGGTTCAAAGTTCAAGAATCAAAACACAGAACGTAAAACCATGAACTAATTTATTTCATTTTCGCCCTTCACATAGCCAAAATTGGCAAGTATTCCTCCATCGACATATAAAATATGACCATTGACAAAGTTACTTGCTTCCGAGGCAAGAAAGAGAGCAGCATTGGCAACATCTTCGGGTTCACCCCATCGTCCTGCAGGTGTACGTGTCATAACCAGATCGTTGAAAGGGTGGTTGCCTTCGCGAATGGGCGCTGTCTGAGCAGTCGCAATGTAACCAGGTCCGATTCCATTTATCTGGATGTTATACTTTGCCCATTCACAGCACATATTGGCTGTGAGTAATTTCAAACCTCCCTTTGCTGAAGCATATGCCGAAACTGTGTTTCGGCCGTATACACTCATCATGGAACACATATTGATAATTTTCCCATTTCTTTTTTCAATCATTCCCGGAACAACACGTTTAGCAACGATCAGTGGAGCGACCAGATCGATATCAATTACTTGTTTGAAATCGGCGACAGGCATATCGAGAATGGGAATACGCTTAATTATACCTGCGTTGTTCACCAGAATATCAATTGGACCAATATTTCGTTCTATCTCAGTTATACCCTTATCCACAGCTTTCTCATCGGTAACATCGAATTTCAGAGTATAAACATTGATTCCGGACTTTTGATATTCTTTTTTACAAGAAGCCAGTTTTTCATCCGATAGGTCATTGACTGCAATCATGGCACCAGCCTGACCCAGAATAGTGGTAATAGCCATGCCAATACCATGGGTACCACCGGTTATAAGGGCCACTTTTCCCGTAAGATCGAATAATTCGTGTATCATTTTAAAAGTATTTAGTAGTGAGATGTAAGTACTGAGACTCTAGTTCTCAAATTTTATATCCATTTTATCTCAACTCCGAAGGTTGAACAACATCCATATCGCCATAATCGAGATTTTCGCCACCCATGCCCCATATAAAGGTGTATTTTCCGGTACCGGCACCGGCATGGATCGACCAGGTTGGAGAAATAACAGCTTCTTCGTTCTGCACCCAGATATGACGTGTTTCCATTGGTTCACCCATAAAATGGCAGACAGCCTGATTTTCTGCAACATCGAAATAAAAATAAGCCTCCATTCGTCTGCCATGAGTATGAGGTGGCATGGTATTCCATACACTTCCTTCCTTAAGTTCGGTCATGCCCATCTGCAGCTGGCAGGTTTCCACTATACTGTTTACCAGAAGCTTATTTATTTTCCGTGCATTGGAAGAACTTAATGTGCCAAGCTCAACCGATTCGGCTTCGGTTAGGGTAACTTTCTTTATCGGATAAGCCTTATGAGCCGGTGCAGAATTGATATACAGTTTTGCCGGAGTTTTCGTCTCAGTCGAGGAAAATAATACTTCCTTTGTTCCCTGCCCGACATACAAAGCCTCTTTATGATTTAATTCAAATTTATTGCCATTAACAATAATTACAGCTTTGCCTCCAATATTAATAATTCCCAGTTCTCGGCGATGTAAAAAATATGAGGCTTTCAGGGGATCGATGGTTTCAAGTTTCAATTCCTTATTCACAGGAAAAATACCTCCGACAATAAACCTGTCATAGTCGGTATATACAAGATTTATCCTATTAGCTTCAAACAGATTCTGCACCAGGAACTCATCTCGCAATCTCTTTGTATCATATGTTTTAGCATCGGCAGGATGCGATGCATAGCGGATCTGATAGTTGATATTTTTCATATTATTCATTTATTTTAATTCCATTGTTTAAAAACCAAATAATCGGGGTAACCATAAACTCAGAACAGGAATGTAGGTAACCAGCATTAAACTGATGATCATAGCTGCAAACATAGGAAGCAATGGTTTTATCACCGATTGAATTTTTACATTTCCCACACTGCAACCCACAAATAATACCGTTCCTACCGGTGGAGTAATGAGTCCTACACAAAGATTCATAATCAGGACAATCCCAAAATGAATTGGATCGAGCCCTAATTGCTGTGTTACAACCGGCAAAAAAATGGGGGTAAATATCAAAACCGCAGGAGTCATATCCATGAAAATACCAACAAATAGTAATATCATATTGATTATTAACAGGATAACTATAGGACTATCGCTGATGTTTAATAAACCTGCACTTACGGTTTGAGGGATATTTTCGTACGACATGATCCACGATAGACCCATTGAAGTTGCAACAAGCAGCATGACAATAGCTGTGGTAGAAATGGTTTTGAGAATAACATCCGGTAAATCTTTCCATTTTATCTCCCGGTATATAAAAGCCAGGACCAAACAATACAGAACAGCAACAGCCGAAGCCTCGGTAGCAGTGAAGTAGCCGGCAATAAGTCCCCCGATAACAATTACCAGAAGCAGTAAGCTGGGAAGTGCCTCCCAAAATTTACGAACACCAACTCTGAAAGGGACACGCTCGCTAACCGGATATTTTTTACGAAATGCATAGGCTGCTCCAACAGCCATCAGCGCAAATCCCATTATAATTCCCGGGATATATCCTGCAATAAACAAAGCGGAAATGGATATTCCTCCGCTTGCCAGAGAATAGACTATTAAAATATTACTCGGAGGAATAATTAGACCGGTTGTTGCCGAACTCGAGTTTATGGCCACGCTAAAATTCTCGTCATATCCCTCTGCTTTCATCCTTGGATGCATTATAGTGCCAATTGCTGAAGCTGAGGCAGCTGCAGAACCCGAGATGGCTCCAAACAACATATTTGCAATAACATTGACAAAAGCCAAACCACCAGGCAAGCCGCCAACCAAAACTTTGGCAAAATCGATCAGCCTAATGGCAATTCCTCCCCGATTCATTAGTTGCCCTGCGAAAATGAAAAACGGAATAGCAAGTAGCACAAAACTGTCCAGGCTTGTTGCAATGCGTTGTGCCATTGTGGTGAATGCCGGAAGTACGTCAATTGTCAGCAACATAGTAACAATACCCGATATACCGATACTATATGCAATAGGTACTCCGATGGCAAGTAAAACAATAAATGTAGAGACTAAAACAATAATGCCTATCCAATCCATATGTTATAGTTTTAATTCTTTTTATCCGAAATATTTACTGCGAACATATCAACAATGGCATAAAAGCCTATTAAAAAACCCGACAGAGGAACAATAAGATATACAATTCCAACAGGTAGCTCCATGCTAGGCGAAAGCTGCCCAAGATAAAAACGTGTAGACACCAGCCATATACCTCCAACTATCATAACACTCAACGAGAATAGCAGGATTAATACATTAATTATTCCAGATAATAATACTTTCCCCCGATCACCGAGCTTTGTAACTAGTAAGTCTATAGCCAGATGTTGCTTTTTTCCTGTTACATAGGCAGCCCCTAACAGAGCAACCCAAATAAGCAGGAAGCCTGCCAGCTCATCTGTGAAAGAGTATAATTCTGCTGGGATCTGAACTCCAAAGTTATTAACCAACAACCGGTTTAAATAACGGCTGATTACCTGCCATAAAACATCCACCACAAGAATGATCATAAACACTATCATTACCCATTCCAATACCTTATCAACTAATGTTTTTATTTTCATCTTATATTCATTATTGAGCTGTGTTTCTGATCTCAGTAATTAGTGACCAAAGCATTTCGTTCGATCTCATATCCTCATACAGAGGATCGACCCTAGTTGAAAACTCTGTTTTATCGGGGTACATAATCTCAACTCCCGCCTTTTTCACTCCTTCAAGCGCTTCTTTTTCAGATTTCATCCATAATTTTCTCTGCACAATCACCGATTCATCTGCTGCTTCCTGCAACCACCTTTTCTCTTCCTCTGTAAGTTTATCCCAGATAATCGTACTTATAAGCAAAACATCAGGAATAGTTGTATGCTCATCAAGTGAGTAGAATTTGCATATATCATAATGCCGGGAAAGATAGAAGCTAGGAGGATTATTTTCTGCACCATCGACAACTCCACTCTGTAATGCAGTATATAATTCGCCCCATGAAATAGGAGTTGGAGATCCACCCAAGGCTGTTATCATATTGGTAGCTGTAATGCTTTTCATAACCCTTATTTTCATTCCTTTAAGGTCGTCAGGAGAATTTATTGGCTTGTCCTTGGTATAGAAGCTACGAGATCCGGCATCGTAAAAGCATAAACCCCTGATCCATAGCTTAGTGCCTGACATCAGGATTTTCTTACCAATATCGCCATCAAGAACAGTAAAGGAATGTTCCCTGTCCCTGAAGATATAAGGCATACCTAATACCTTATACTCTTCAACAAATCCTTCCATTACAGCAGCTGAAACTTTTGTAATAGCAAGGCTTCCGATTTGTAGTAATTCCAGACATTCTTTCTCTGAGCCCAATTGTCCGCTCGGGTAAATTTGAATTTCGAGTCTTCCCCCTGATTTTTCATAAACCCGCTCAGCCATGAAGACCATTGCCTTATGAACAGAATGTGTCGGATCAAGAATATGGGCCATCTTAAGCACTTTCTTTTTCTGAGCTGTTCTGCAGCCATAAAAAGTAAAACTTATACAACAAACAAGCACCATAATTCGGAATACGCTTTTCAATCTGTATTTCATTGTTTAATTGGTTTCAGATCTTCTCCCAGAGGAGTCATGTTGGGCATAAGCAAGTGTACAATTCCCAGGGTCACCAAATAAATCATTCCAGCTCCAAAGAAAGCATAGAAATAGGCTGACGGACCACTTGAGGTGAGCAAAGAACCAAGAATTTTATCTGCTACAATACCTGCAATAGCGCCCACCATTCCGCCAATTCCTATAACCGAAGCTGTTGCTTTTTTCGGGAACACATCGGAAACTACAGTGAATATATTCGCTGCCCATGCCTGGTGACCTCCGGCTGCCAATGCAATCAGGAGAATTGCTATCCAATACATTTTATTGGTCCGCATGGAGTTAAAAACTGCAAATTCATAGGCACTCAACATGGTTTTTCCTGCATCTTTCTCTACAAAGTTCCGAAACTCAGCTTCAGAAGTTTTCTCCTTTTTATCAATCGCCTTACTATTTATCTTTTTAAGTGCAAAAATCAGATCATCAGAAACAGCATAATTCGATTCGATCGCTTTGATAGTTGCATCATCAATCATATAGGTTCCGTTAGCGGTAGCTGAATGCTGCACAATAAAATCGATATAGGGAGCTGTTGCTATTTTTCCATAAGATTCACCCAAATCATCCTCAAAATTTCTGGCAGCCCTATATTCTTTTCCAATATAAGTTTCTACGTTGGCAATCAAAGCAGGAGGGACATCCATCATTTTACCCTCTATTTTCACCTGAGTTTCCGCCAGTATTTCAATTTTTTCCGGAGTTACTTTAAATCCGGTTTGAACTTTTGTGACAAACATTACCGGAAGGATGATAATTGCACAAAGCAGGAGAGTAAACTTCCGGGCTTTATTAATACTCCATCCTTTTTTGATAAAGTAAGACGATAGCCATCCTCCTGAAATACTACCTATATCGGCCGTCAGGTAGATAACAATTAGAGGAAGTGCCAACGAGTGAATATCCAGGCCAAACATATCGAAAAGGAATTTCCCCGCCCAGAAAAGGTAGAACCACCAGACTGCATCGGTAAGTTTTAGAATAGGGAAAGCCCAGGTTTGTTTCACAAATAAAACTTTTGTCCAGGGGAGTTTCTCAGTAGTCTCAATCTGTGAATCACTAGTTATATATTCCAACTCCGTTTTCGAGACTTTAGGGTGCACCTCCGGTTTTCGATACATACTAAGCCAAAGCACAACCCAAATGGCACTAAAAATTCCTGTCATCAGAAAAGCAAATTGCCAGTTTTTACCGGTTGATGAAACAACAACCAGGGGAATAAGCAAGGGGGCTAAAATGGCACCAATATTGGTGCCTGCATTAAAGATCCCATTCGCCAGCGCCCTATCTTTTTTAGGAAACCATTCGGCTACTGTTTTGACAGCTGCCGGAAAATTTCCTGATTCTCCAAATCCAAGACCAAACCGGGCAATCATAAATCCTACTACACTAAAGGCAGGACGAACAGCAGCATGCAGCATACCGAAAATACTCCATATACCTATAGAGAGAGCATATCCGATCCGTGTGCCAAAACGGTCAATTATACCACCCATGGTCAGCATTCCGATGGCATAGGCAATTTTAAATACAATACTTATATTCGCATAATCTATATCGGACCAGTTGAAAATCTTATACTGTAAAGTTGGAGCTAAAACACCAATCACAGTACGATCCATATAGTTTATGGTGGTTGCCATAAACAACATGGCAAGAATGCGCCAGCGATAATTTCCAATTTTTCCGGTCGTTGTCATAGTAATTGATTTGAGTGAGACTTAATATTCATATTTGGTTTAAACATTATAAGTCGATGATGAAGTATTCCCCCCTCTGCCGGTCCAGTTTGTATGAAAAAATTGTCCTCTTGGCTCATCGATCCTCTCGTAAGTATGCGCTCCAAAATAATCACGCTGAGCCTGTAATAAATTTGCAGGAAGTCTTTCACACCTGTAACCGTCGAAATAGGCCAGAGCGGTTGAAAATGCAGGGATAGGAATTCCATTTATAAAGGCAGCAGAGACAACCCGGCGCCATGCATCCTGGGCTTTAACTATTTTTTCTTTAAAGAAGGGGTCCAGCAGGAGATTTGTAAGTTTCGGATTTTTATCAAAAGCTTCCTTTATTTTTCCCAGAAATATGGATCGTATGATACATCCACCCCTCCACATAAGTGCTATACCACCATAATTCAGATTCCAGCCAAAGTCTTCAGCTGCCGACCGCATCAGAACATAGCCCTGAGCGTAAGAAACCATCTTTGAAGCATACAGGGCATCCTTTAAATCGTTTAGAAATTGTTTCTTATCGCCTGTAAACGATGGTACCGGACCCGAGAGTACTTTTGAAGCCTCTACCCGCTCATCCTTCATAGCTGAAAGGCAGCGTGCAAAAACTGCTTCACCTATCAGTGTTAACGGAACTCCCTGCTCAAGCGCAGCAATTCCTGTCCATTTACCGGTTCCTTTCTGGCCGGCCGTATCGAGTATTTTGTCTACAAGCGATTTGCCGTCTTCATCTTTGAATCCTAAAATATCGCGAGTTATTTCAACTAAGTAACTATTTAATTCTCCCTCGTTCCATTCTTTAAATACTTCCTGCATCTCATCAGCAGTCATACCAAGCAGTACTTTCATAATCTGGTAGACTTCTGTGATCAACTGTATATCGCCATACTCAATACCATTGTGTACCATTTTTACAAAATGTCCTGCTCCATTTTCTCCTACCCAATCACAACAGGGTGAGTCATCTTCAACCTTTGCCGCAATTGACTGGAATATTGGTTTCAGATGTTGCCATGCAGGTTTTGAACCACCGGGCATTATCGATGGTCCCCACAGGGCACCTTCCTCACCACCGCTCACTCCGGTGCCAATATAAAACATTCCTTTGCTTTCAACATATTTTGTCCGACGGTTTGTATCGGGGAAATGCGTGTTTCCTCCATCGATTATAATATCACCCGGCTCCAGGTGAGGAATCAATTTCTCAATAAAATCATCAACTGCCTGACCTGCTTTAACCAATAACATAACCTTCCGGGGCTTCCCGAGTGATGCTGTGAACTCTTCTATCGAATGCGCCCCGATAAAATTCTTTCCCTTTCCCCTTCCATACACAAATTTATCGACCTTCTCGACTGTCCGATTGTATACGGCTACTGTATACCCATTGCGCTCCATATTAAGAACAAGATTTTCTCCCATCACGGCGAGTCCGATCAATCCAATATCAGCCTTATTTTTCATATTATTATTAAAATTTAAAGTAACAATTCTTAATTATTCTGATTAAATCTTTTATCATAAGCCCAGAGTCCCAATGCCGGATTGGAAATAAAATAAACCACATCGTCTCCTGGCAGGCGATTATAGCCCTCTTTAAGTCGTTCAGGATTATACAGCTTCATCATTTCATTTACAGGAGCATAGTTGAAACCAACACCTTCTATTTCTTCCCGTGCAAGTTTTCCAGGACAGTACGTAACACTAAAACGGCCTTCCGGACTTCCGTGTATCAAATGTGCGGCAGCACCCAGGTTATCGAGCAACTCTTTGTTCTTCTTTGTAGCCTTACTAATTATATCGGTACCCCTGTAGCCATATTTTCTTATTAATCGATCAATCTCCTGGTCTTCACCAAATTCTTTTAAGCCGGGCGCCATAATTATCAGTTCGCCTCCGTTTGCCATAGCCATCCGTGTACGGTAAATACTTTTATTACCAAGCCAGGTACTTCTATATTCATCGGGATTGAGGTATATGACTACCTTTTTCAGCGGGACTTCGAGCATAGTAAAATTCACCTTGAGTGATAATTCAGCCGCTTTTAGAAATACCTCCTCATCATCACCAATAAACAGTCCACGAGTTACCGGTTTGCCTGAGTCATCCAATCCGACAACCGTATGAACATATAGTACCGGTAATTTAGCTATAAAATGTTCCGATGCACAGTTTAATAATTTTCGTACCGGATTATCAGTTCTTCCCATTAATCGTTCCATTCCATATACTGCACCAATAAAGTGACTCTTGTTAATTCCTTCGGCACCACCGGTTCCAATGAATAAGTTTTTATTGTAATTGGCCATTCCAATTACCTCGTGAGGAACCACCTGGCCTATAGATAGAATCAGGTCATGACCACCTTCCCATATCAATTTATTCAGTTGTGCCGGCCAGCTATACTGGATAGCACCATCAGTAATCTCAGCTATATAATCAGCAGGTACCACTCCTACTGTTACTATATCGTTCCTCCAGTCGTGCACTCTGAACAAATTTCCCGGAACATCTTTAAACATGTCTTTAATTTCCTTCACATTCATTGGAGCATGTGTACCCAGGGCAGGTAATATATCGGCAAGACTATTCTTATAATAAGTATAGGCATGAGAAGTGAGAATTCCTGCCTTTGAATGAAAGCGTGTATAATCAGGCGGAACAATAAGAACTTTTTTTCTTTTCCCAATCTTTTCAAGTGCTGTATATAGCCCACTTTTCAAATCGTCATTACTGAGTCTGATATTTTCTGAGCCCTCTTGATAATAGATCATACTGTGATTTTAATTTTTCAAATCTTCCATACTGGCTTTTCCGGAAGGTATTCCTTAAATTCCTTCAAAAGCAATTCCTGGTATGAACCTTTAAATGTACCATTAAAAAACTTTTCCAGGCCTTCATTAACTAATCTTTCCCATGATTTCTCCTCATTACCGGGATTAACCGGAAAGAAAAGTGCATTATTAGATTTTGCAGCTTTCAAATCACCCGGAGCGTCGCCAATCATAAGCATTTTATCAGGATCGTATTTTCCGGCGGCAGCAAACTTTAAATGTTCAGTTTTTGTGCCATATTCCTGCCCGGCTATAATTCTGACATAGGAATCGATAGTATTTTCTTTCCACTCCCTCTCCAAAGCTTCCAGAGGAGTTTGTGAAACCACGATAGCATCAGCTTTACCAGAAATAGCATCCAGACATTCACTTACAAAGGGAAAGGGAGAAATTCCGGAAACCATCCCTTCAATGGAAGTATTCACCGCTTTCGACCATTCCAGACAAAGATCGATAAATGGCCCATGACCTTCGGCGGCATATTTTTTCAGCGTCGGATTGCCCAATTTAGTTTCCTTTTTTGTCCATTCAGTTATAGGTGAAATATCCATTGTCTTGAAATGTCTTCTCTGCACCTCACTTCGTTCATTCAAATACCTAAATGCCTCTGCCAGCGCAATAAATCTGTTGCATCCCCGGGTTTTTGAGTATAAGTTAACAAATTCCCATACTTCACGGGCATATTTTGAGACCGGTTGAAGTCCGAAATGTTTAATATAATTAGGACAAAAACATTCTTTATGCTTAATCTCCATCGTATCAAAAACACAGCCATCGGAATCAAAACCAATAAAGAAATCTTTGGTAGGCTCTAAATCAATAAGTCGCTGCTGTAGATTCATCATTAAGTAGTTTGTAATCAGTAGTCAGTAGTCAG
>CAZMVE010000014.1:0-9491 GCA_964569585.1 uncultured Bacteroidales bacterium
TTAAATTTTATACAACCTCGCAAGATACAGGCAGCACAGAACCCCCAACAGGTTTTGATTTAACGATACAAAATTCCTTACGATGCTATCCTAATCCGGTTCAGGATTATGCTATTATAGAATTTGAAAATCCGATTAATGTCAGAACCAGAATCGATATCTACGACCTGTCAGGAAAGCATATCATATGCCTGTCTGATGGAGTAGTAGGTAAAGGAATTCACAGGTTTATATGGAAAGTGAATGAACAATCCTATAATTTAAGGAAGGGAATTTATATCTGTACAATAAAAGCTGGTGATAACAGATCCAGTATAAAATTGCTGCTTGAATGAAACTAGTGTCGAAAATAATTCTTGAAAATATATAAGATAAGGCTAAGGATTCATTTGTCGTAATTTTTCACGAACGATCTTACCTGACTCGGAAAGCATGGCATCGCTCCACTTTCCCCTAGCTCTTGCCTTTGGTAAAAGAATAGCTGAAGTTTCTTCCTTATCCGATACGGACCAGTTGCACCAGCTAAGCTTATTTTTTTCCATAAAATTATACCATAACTTTAATTCGTCATGATCGATGGGTCCCTTTCCATCAGAATTACAGGTGCCATATTCAGTAACCCACAGGGCTAATCCTTTGTCCATTGCATACAATGCTTTATCCCGCAACCATTGTTTATGTGTACCGGGATAGAAATGAAGTGTATAGGCTGTATTTTTATCCTCTATAGGATTCTCAGCAGCCTCATCAACATTTTGTGACCACAGAGGACTTCCGACAAGAATAATATTATCCGGGTCGTACTTACGAATAGCAGCAATGACTTGTTCGTGATAGGGTTTAACTACTTCATCCCATGAAACTTTCAGCGGTTCATTATATATTTCATATAAAATATTAGGTTCATCTCCATAACGTCGGGCTATTTCAGTAAAAAAGCGTATTGACTCTTCTATTTCAGTTTCCGCCCTGTGCGAGTGCCAATCTACTATCACATAAATGCCAAGATCAATGCATGCATCAATTACAGCAACCATCTTTTTCATTTCTTTTTTTGGCTTTTTTATATAACCGCCAGGCTCTATTGCCATAGTTGCCCTGATAACTTCGCAATGCCAGTCGTCACGTAACCACTTTATACAACTATAGTTATAATACTTATCAATCCACTGACTCCAGAACATACTCATACCTTCCAATGAAACTACTCCACCCTGCTGATTCACAATATTATTGCCCTCAATACTAAGCTGACCGAATTGATCGACAACCCGATATTCGGATTCATCGTCAGAATTATTAGTCGGCGAACAGTTTAATAAACTTAATACTATGAAAAGGAAAATCACCATTGCGACTTTCCAAAGTTTTCTATTGAATTTTACCATTCTGAGTTATTGAAATAATTTAAAATATCAGACAATGAATGTCTTGTAGTAAAAATAATCTTTTTATCAGAACTAAAAAATGAGTTGAATTACTTTTTATCCCATTTGTTTAGATTTCCCTGCTGATATCCCAGGGGTTCGATGTACACTCTTGTAAAACCTGTTCTGATAATAGCCTTTAACATATCTTTATGCTTCACTTCCTGCTGAAGTTTTTTTACCTGATCCTGCCGAACTTCTATACGGACTTCATCGCCATAATAACGGGCTCTTACATCGCGATACCCTTTTGAACGAAGTAATTGTTCAGCCTTATCAATCTGATTCAATCGTTCTGAAGTAATCTCCACATCATAAGGAATCCGACTGGCAAGACATGCATAGGCATCTTTATTCCAGGTAGGTAAATCGTATTCTTTACTAAGAAATCTGATTTCTTCTTTGGTTAAACCAACCTCCTGAAGCGGGCTGCCTATTTTCCGTTCCATTAAGGCTTTCTTACCTGGTCGATAATCGCCTGTATCATCATGGTTCGACCCATCAACAACATTTTGATATCCTTTTGCCGTTGCTGTTTTCAGTATCTCATCAAATATGTACCCTTTACAGAAATAGCACCTATTGTCGGGATTCCTTTTAAAATCTGGCTTTGATAAAGGATTTAGATTAATTATGTAGATTTCTGCCTGAATCAATTGTGCAACTTCTATTGCTTCCTGTTTCTCCCTTTGAGGCTGTAAGGGAGAATCGACATATATTCCAATAGCTTTATTCCGAAGGAGATCATAGGCGATTTTAAGTAGAAAGGTACTATCAACTCCTCCCGAATAAGCTACTGCAATTTTATCCATAGCCACGAGAGATTCCTTCAAACGAATCAATTTGGCAGATAAATCCGCATCAGAAATAAATTTTATTTTATCATAAGGTAACATAATTAATTTGGCACTTTAATCACCCCACCTCCATGATATGAATGGTATTCCCCGTTATACATGGCATCGGCACCTACAGGTCCCGTATTAAATGTTCCTTTCGAAACTACACGAACCAGGTAATAAAAGTACCTCGTGTAATTGTTCGCTCCTGTAAAAAATATTATCCTGTCATCGCGAATATCCATATACTCCGGTGTTCTTCTTTTATTAGGGAAATTCATCCCCGGAGGAAGCACAGTTAGCCGTGGGTTTTCAATTTCGAAACAGGCTGGCAGGATATCAGAAATTGCAATGTTTTCAATATACTGACTGGTAAGTCCTGCTAATGACACTTCTACAAGAACTAGGTCATTCTGAGAGAAGGTATTATTGGTGACAAGTTGTCCGCTCCGATTGAAATATCTGCGCCGTACTTTCAGGTAGTTGTCTTCTTCGAGATATGACCCATCGGAAGTAATGCCTTCTGTTTCCCAATAGTAATATAACTGTCCGCTACCTTCGGTTAAAAGTTCAATGGATTTGTTGCCAATAGTTTTTAACGGGATATGTAAATCAGTATTATCAAAATTTTGTACTGTTTTACCCCCTATCTTTACCGATCCCTTTATATTGCTCGCAGATGCCATCCGGGCAATTTTACCCATTGCCAGAAATGAAAATGTACGTTCCTGGGTATTCAGGTATCTGGAATTTTTCAGTGCATCGGAAATATGTTTTGCCATTATCCCCACCTGCGAATTCTGCGGGTCGATCTCTAAAAGCACATTTAATGCCAAGGCTTCATCGCGTATATAGGAATAAAAACTTCCTCCTGAACTGGTATTCGATTTTTCACCTTCGAATGCCGGAGGCAGTACTTCCCTTGCTCTATCCATATTGCCTGTCAATGCATAAGCTGCTGCCAGCATATATTGGCAATCAAGACTAATCTGATCAGTACGCGAACGGTAATAGTTAAGCAGGCTGATTGGCTTCTCCCCTGCCAATGTTAAAACATAAAGTGAATAAATGGCTTCCTTGGGTGCAATCTGTTTTCTTTTATCGTAATTGTAATAGTAGGTGATTAATTCCTTCTTCTCCAGTTTCTTTTTTAAATATTTTAATAACAATTTTAAAAAACTCTCATCCACTTCAAAACCAGCTTTTTTAGCTTCGAGAGCAAAATGAGCAGCATAGACCGACCCCCACCATGTTTCCGATCCTCCTTCAGGCCAATAGGTTAATCCCCCGTTGTATAGCTGCATGAGTTTTATACGATCGAGAGCATACTGAACATTACGTATTGCATCGCTCTGGGCATTCTGGTTTTTAAATAGTGTATTTACCAGATCGCCAAAATAAATCTGAGGAAAAGCACTAGAAACAGTCTGCTCAATACATCCATAGGGATAGCGAACCAGGTAATCCAGACTATTTGAATACTGCACCAGTGGATTCTTACTGATTATTAATTTGCCGTCAGTACTACTGGCTATAAATCCCTTATTGTCGACAGGGAGTTTTATACTATTGCCTGCAATAATAACTCCACTCCCCGAACGTTTTTGCAGGGGCGATGCAGGTCGAACACTTATATCGGTAGTATTTACAAATGTTTCACCCAGAGCTTGCGCTTCAACAATTACCTTTGATGCCCCTATGGACTGACTGGCTTCAACTTCAAACAATACCTGGACTTCTTTCGAAGGTCCAATAGTAATAGTACCGGATGATTCAGAGCTTATTTTCAGCGGACCTTCAACCCTTAAACTGGTCTTGCAGCGGGTTTCTTTATTGGTGGTATTGGTAAGTACAACTGGCACCAATACTTTATCACCAGGACTCATAAACCGGGGAAGAGCAACGCTGATTACCAGCGGATCGGCTACTTTTATATTTTTCTGCGCTGATCCAAATATTGGGCCGTTATAACCAACTGCCATAATCCGCAAGTCACCTGAAAACTGGGGAATATTTATATCCAGAACCGCCTCTCCTTTACTATTGGTTTCCAGTATACCACTCCAGAAAGTAACCAGTTTAACCCGGTTATTCTGTATAGGGTTCAGACGTTTTTCCAGTTCGGAGCCATCGCCACCTGTATTGCTGCGAACCATACCTATTTCCGGAAACAAGTAAGGATAGACATTGCTCGTATTAACTCCAAGTGCCTGTTTCTGATAATAGAAATTATACGGATCGGGAGTTGCATATCCGGCAACCTGCAATATTCCTTCATCGACAACAGCTAATGTTATGGCACTGTTGGGCTTTGCCTTAACTTTAATGGTTTGTTTTGTATTGGATCTCGATTTTTCGGCAGCTTCAATAGTGACTGGCATCTTATACGAAGGATTATCAACCTTAAGTGATGCATATCCATGCGCAACAGTTAATGGAATATCTGATTCTTCATGCGGTCTGAAAAGTGTGGCACTTATATAAACATTTGGCAAGTATTCCTCCTTAATATCCAATGTAAATGATGCAGCTCTTTTATCCGTCTCAATATAGAAATGATCAATAACTTTATCTGTTTCAAGTGTCACCAGTATTCTTCCGGTAAATGGTGCCTTGAGCAGAATTTTAGCTTTTTCACCTACCTGATAATTTGGTTTATCCGGCTCAATATCTATCTGCCCTTCTTTATTTACTTTGAATGAACTATATGTTGTCGAACCCCAGCCATAAGCATACAGCCTTCTTTTTACATACGAAGAGACTCCGGGAGCCGCAATACGAAGTTCATACTCACCTGAACGATCAGGCAAAAAACCGAATGTGGTTGATGTGGAGTTGATTTTGATCTTCTTATCCTGCAACACTTTTTCTACCTTCTCCGATCGATACCTGAAGTAACCTCCTGATTTTGATAAGACGGTTTTATATTCATACCGGATAAGTTTGATCTGGGCTTCAATATCAGTGAGTGCTTCACCGTTTTTATCCACAGCAATCAAATCAAATTTTACCGCTTGATTGGTTCTAACATAATAATCATCAGTTTTCACTCCGAAGAATATATCCTGTGTATATATGAACATTTGTTTCAGGCGATTTACGGGCCTCCCTGTTTCGTCGAAAACCGTTGCAAATACATCACATCGCAGCGTACCCATATTTTTATACTCAATAGGGATATCAAATACCTCCCTGGCTGTTCCTGCATCATCGGTTGTATTCTGCCTGAATATATTACTGAAAGAGGTTTGGATGCCTTCAATATAGTAACTATAGTTACTGTTTTTTTTAGGATAGAAATTTATCCGTTGAGTCGAAAGTTCGACCTCATAATTCCTTCCGGCGGCGGGTGGACCAAAAAAATTCTGGGCCTCAATTCCTACTTCAATATTTTCACCAGGTTTGAATTCCGTTTTGTTAAGCGATAAATTGACCTTGATCCGGTCGGGCATGAATTCTTCAATTTTAATTACTTTTGAACCAATGAGAACTTCATTGCCGGTAAAAACATTGACTATATAGGAACCGGTTTGTGCCGAGGCAGGAATGACAATCTGAGAATCGAAAGACCCATACTTGTTCAGCACTTTACGCAAGGTTTTGTAGGTTTTTCCATTAGGTGCAATTATTTTCAGAATCATGGTCAGATTATCGGGTATCTTCCACGTTTCGTCACGAACAATAGTCGAGATATTGATAGTTTCACCCGGCCGGTACAAGTCCCTATCGCCATAAATAAATGCCTCCATTCCCGAAGGATTCGGGTATTTACCTCCCACATCGAAGCGAGAGGTATTTATTCGGGTCCGGTCGAGCAAAATAACGTTGTAGTCTTCATTTAGCTGGGCCGTAACCATAGAAGTTGCAAATCCGGTGGCCTTTAGCTCGGTATATTCATATTTGGCAACTCCGGTCGCATCTGTCTTGGTAGAATACACCACCTGGTTGTTGTTTCCGATAAAGCGTAAACTTACATTGGCTAATGGTTGAGCCGTTTTTATAGAGTTGGCAAAAACCGTGATCTGATTCTTTCCCTGCTTTACAATCAAACCTATATCAGAAATAGCAACCATTTTTGAAGCCCTTAACCAATAATCTTCGGTGGAGCGAACTTCAATCACATATATTCCTTTATTCTCGGCCAGTTTATCTTCAAAGTCAAGCGCCAGAATCCTGTTTGAACCTTTACGGGCAAGTGTACTTGTTTCTACTTCCTTCTCGTAGATAACATCACCCAGATTACCTATTTCGTTATTGTTGTAATAATAATCGTCATATTCATAGTAATAATAGTCGTCGTAATAATTATTGCCCAAGTACTTAAGAAGATTGTTCTCATATATTTTCGAGATCGTAACCTGGACTTTCGGGACATTCATGATGGCTACCTGTATATTCCTGGAACCCCTTCCCGATAAGTAATATTCGTTCTCATCCTGAAACCGTATGGTCGGCTCAACCTCACCAAATGAGATGGGTTGTGAAAAATCAAATTTCAACACTCCTCCGATTCTTCCTGATAGTCCTTTTGCAACACTGATTTCATACTGCTGGTCAATGCTGAAATCTTCGCTCTTTATAAGCAGATACCCCGGCTCAACTTCCACGGTATACCTTACTGCCGGAGTTATTTTAATAAATTTTTTAACATTTTCATCCAGAACCTGCTGGGTAGTATACAACATAATACTTCCTTCAATACCATCATGATTCGCCTGAAAATCAGTTATTTCAAGTTTAAAAGGCGATGGAATATCAAATTGTTCAACATATACTTCCGTTGTTTCTACTGAGCCTCCTTCAGGTGTTAAACCCTTATCCATTTTAACCTCTATGGAGTAATCCTTATCTTCCTTTTTAATATCCGGAACCCAGATACTGAGTTTATCAGAATAATCATTCGTGATTACACGAAAATTACTTTCCTTTCCGTCAATCTTTAGGTTAAGCAATGAGGCTGCTTCAACAGCAGAAACGGGGTAGCTAAACTCTAGTTCAACACGTAAGCCCTGCTCTTTATTTTCTTCCGAAACTTCCCAAAAAGCCCGACTTGCAAGTACTTCAAGGTACGGAGTATGAAATTCAAATTGCTTTTCGCCTTTGTATTTCAGCTTTTTAACATGAGCGAAAATCAAGTTGGAGAAGCGGGCTGAATAATTGGTTGCCGGACTAAATCCCTCACGCGGAGCAAAAACAAGTGTGCTACTTGTTTGCCAGTGAAATTTCCCATCAACTTTTGGTTCGAAACGGATATATTCCTTATCTGTCCAAATACCCACCAGGCTGTCGGGTACTATTTCCTTGCTGAAAGTAAAACTCAGTATTGCCTGGAGCGGAACTTCATCTTCAAAATTCTTTTCTATCAGCTTCAATTTTTTATCACTGGAGCAACCTGTAACTATAATAATCAGGGTTAGTAAAAAAATATTTAGGCGTTTCATAAATCTGGATTTGTTTGTTCTTTAAAGCTATAAAAAATATTGTGATTGCTAAGCGGATGTAAATATTTGGCTTTTAAAAAAAATGCTTCAGGAAAGTAATACTGCTGCCAATCATTAACTTCGCAACTGTCAACAAATAATGTGATGACGCATGAAGAATTCATTCGTATTTAAAAAAATATCTTTCCCCATTCAGTGTATGCTGGGTCTGTTCACAGCTTATTATTTACTGTTCATTATTCTGAATGCATTGATTCCCTTATCTGTTAACATTGAATACTCAACTCTGGTAATATCATCGGAAAAAAACCTCCTGCATGCTTTTCTAACTTCCGATGATAAATGGCGAATGTATACCGAACTGGATAAAATTACGCCTGAACTGAAGAAGGCTATCGTATTTAAAGAGGATAAGTATTTTAACTATCATCCGGGAGTAAACCCTGTTGCTGTTCTGAGAGCATTCTACAACAATATCAGCATTGGAAAGAGAACCTCCGGAGCCTCAACAATAACTATGCAGGTAGCCCGAATGCTGGAACCAAAAGAGAGAACCTATCGGAATAAAATTAAGGAGATTTTCAGGGCCTTTCAACTTGAATTGAAATTTTCCAAAGCTGAAATTCTGCAGCTTTATCTGAACCTCGTTCCCTTTGGCAGTAATATCGAAGGGGTGAAGTCGGCCTCAATTATATACTTTGGCAAAATGCCTGATCATTTAAGCCTGGCCGAAATAGCTACCTTATCTATTGTTCCAAACCGGCCCGTATCATTGCGTCCAGGCAAGAATAATGAAGTACTTGCTGATGAGAGAAACAAATGGCTGGAGCGCTACCGGAAAGCAAGACTCTTTGATCCAGATTTTATCGATGACGCACTTGCCGAACCATTAAATCCATACAGGCGCGAGGTACCTAAACTGGCTCCTCACCTGGCCTATCGACTGAAAACTCAATATCCCAATATGAATATCATCCAGACAAGCCTTAGTTCTGAAATACAGCAAAAAACTGAAAAAATTGTAGGAGAATATAGCCGACGGTTTTATTTCCAGAATATAAAAAATGCCATTGCTTTAGTAGTAGAAAATCAGTCAAGGAGGGTTATTGCCTATGTTGGCTCTGCCGATTTCTTTAATAATGAGGACGGCGGACAAGTAGATGGTATCCGGGCAGTCCGATCGCCGGGCAGTACACTAAAACCGCTTTTATATGGAATTGCTTTTGATAAGGGTCTCGTTACGCCTAAAGTTATTATTGCCGATGTTCCAATTAATTTTTCCGGGTACGAGCCGGAAAACTACGATGAAAAATTCCATGGTAATATAAGCATTGAAAATGCACTGGCATCTTCCCTGAATATTCCAGCCGTAAAACTGCTGTATTCGATCCAACCTTCCGTATTAATCAGGAAACTCTCAGATGCAGGATTTAGTCAGATTAGAATCGAAAAGGATCATCTGGGACTTTCCATGATCCTGGGTGGATGCGGGGTTACCCTGGAAGAACTGACGGGTTTGTATTGTGCACTGGCAAACCACGGTAACTACGGTGATCTTGGCTTCAGACAGAACGATTCCATTCCTATAGCACAGAAGATTATTTCAGAAGAATCGACATTTATGATCACTGAAATTCTAACACAACTAAAACGGCCCGATTTGCCCCTGAATTGGGATAATTCCCTTCACACTCCAAAAATAGCATGGAAAACCGGTACTTCCTATGGGCGCAGGGATGCCTGGAGTATTGGTTATAATAACCGGTATACGGTTGGAGTTTGGG
>CAZMVE010000014.1:9591-40967 GCA_964569585.1 uncultured Bacteroidales bacterium
GTATGTGATCATTTAAAAAAGGTTCTCATAAGTCCCGATTCAAGTCTCTCCTATTGTACTTCTTGCAAACCTGAAACAGGTTTTATCACAGCATATTATCCGAACCTGACACCTGAAATAATCAGCTATTATGAACTGAATCAAATTAATTACCATAAAATTCCTCCACATAATCCTGATTGTGAGCGATTACTGAGCGGCAACCGTCCGGAAATAACTTCGCCGGTTCATGAAAACGAATACTTTGTGAATGTCAACGACAGCATGGAAATAATGCTGAGTTGCAACACTGCAAACGATGTTGAAAAGGTGTACTGGTATATCGATAAAAAATACCTTCGCACAGTAAATCCCAATGAGACAACATTTTTCCAACCTCATGAAGGACCGGTTGAAATCAGCTGCTCCGATGATAAAGGAAGAAATACTGACATTACTATCTATGTCAGGTTTACAAGTTTCTGACTTTAGTTCCTAAAACTTCCCTACTCTTTAAAATAACTTTCAGGCGGCCCCAGATAACTATCCCCAATTTCCTTAGATTCGATTACTATTTTCTCAAATACAACTCCCGGTGTAACAATCCAGACTTTCAGGGTATGATTACCTGCCTGTTTAATAGTATGTTCCGTTGTTAGGACACGAATATTGTCGGTTACAGAGTTATTCCAGTAGGCCGGATACTGCCAGTCGGCTATAGTATCAAACTCATGAATTTTAACTATCTGAGGGGATGCATCATCGAATGAAACGGCATATTGCATACCTGCATCGTTATAGATATTCAGGGAAGGAGCCACATATACGTTCACTTTCACTTTTCCGGTACTGTACATGTACACATTATATTCAAGATAAGGATTGTTGTCTCCCGGTTTCACAGGTGAGTGGGTTGTCGGGAAGGCTATTACGCCCGATAAAGTACGTCCGAAACCAGGAATTACCTGCCAATGAATTTCACCCGATTCTTCTTTTTTGGTAAAGTGTTCTGCTTCAATTGAAATATAGCCGTTAGCTTCAATAAAGCCTGTGAATGATCTCAGATCAGCTGCACTATGATTTAGTACCCTTATATTAATAGATACGGGAGAGCCATTATTAGCCACTACCTTTATAACTGATTCATTTATACCCTCAGGTACCTTGTCCCAATCGACACTTACCCAAATTCTTTCATCGGTAACGATTTCCCCGCGAGTTGAAGATACCTGCAACCAGGGATCTTTTGATTCGATTTCATAATTATAAGCACCTGTTCCCCTGTTGAATAGTTCAATGTAATATTGTTGCCTGTTAAAATTATCGAAGTCCGGAAACCACGTTTCTTTTTGTTCATAAGGCCACCAACTCCCCAACCCTTCAACCATAATCCCCATTTCAGCTTTCTTCTTCTGTTTGTTTTCTTTCACAGCGGGCATAAAATTCTTTTCGGGATTATTCCAGGAGGTGTATCCTATATGTGTCTGCGACATGAAGTGGTTCCATTTTCCACCGGAAAGTTGGTTATGATAGTAATCTGTAATAGCATCATCATTTTCGAATAATTCTTTTGCCTTTTGTGCCATAGCATTTGTTGAAGCCCTATTCTGTTCAGCATACAAATGGTTTTTAGCAACTGTATAATACATTTCATTCAGATTGGCACAGGCTTCTATCTGGTGCGTTACAAGCTGATAGTAAGCATCTTTATATTTATTGGACAGTTTAGCTCCTATTTCAAGGGCGGAAGCTAGTAAATCGTTATAGTCGTTAACAACATTTTCCGCTTCACGATAATGGAACAAACTATAGGTTTCAGGAGTTAGCATTTCCGGTGTACGGCGATAATTGAAGCGGGTATACTGGGTCAGCAAATTGGCAATTTCTTCCGCATATTCAGTACCAAATTGTTCCCCAGCCCATTCCATGGTATATTCAGGCAATTTATCTGCCGGTATCCGATCGGGATTCCAGGCATAGTCAAGGAAGAAACTAATCGGAAATTCCATCGGCTTCAAATCACCCACATTAACTATCCATATACGGTCGACACCATGTTCATAGCAAAGATGCATCTGTTCCCAGGTGCGTGAGATGGGATTAACATTGAGCCAGCGGTAGCTGACCGGTCCGCCAACAAAATCGTAATGATAATACATACCATATCCACCGGATCTTTCCGGAGTATCATGATTGGGCAATCTTCGTACGTTTCCCCAATTATCGTCGCATAATAAGAGCGTAACATCTTCAGGTACACGCATGCCTTTATTGTAATAATCCTGAACTTCCTTATATAAACACCACACCTGGGGAACATCGGTAACATCACGGTCTGCGAAAACATTTGTGAGTATTTCTCTCTGATCGCCAATAATTTTTTCTAACAATTCAACATTTTCACCCTCACTCATGGGCCTGTCTTCCTGTCCTCTCATTCCCAGGGTATAAATACTTTCGTAATTCCTGTTACGTTTTGCACCATCTACCCAGAACTTGTATATATTTTCCGGATTGGTCGAATATTCCCAGCGACCCTCGCCATAACGGTTCCATTCCTTGTCGGCACGCATCATGGGTTCGTGGTGAGAAGTACTCATTACAATACCATATTCATCTGCAAGAATCATATTTAACGAATCATCATCGGCAAAAGCGTTATTCCACATGGCAGGCCAGAGAAAATTACCTTTAAGCCTAAGAATCAGTTCAAATACATGTTCATAAAATGAATGATTGAATCCTCCAAACCTCTCATTGGCCCATCCGGAAAGCGCAGGAGCCTCGTCATTTAGGAATATACCTCTGTATTTTACCATAGGGCGATCCGTATAGGTTCCTGGTTCAATATAGAGTTCAGCATGCTGCTTTACCGGTACATCGGCCCACCAGTACCAAGGAGAAACGCCTATTTGAGAAGAGATCTCGTAAATTCCATAAATAGTACCCCTTTTATCGCTACCTGCAATGACAACTATCTTATCGATTCCCTCTATAGCCCCTTCAAGGGTTGTGATGAGAAAAGCCTCCCAATTCCCTTCAATAGAAGATACATCAAGCTGTTTACTATCAACCAGGTTCTGAATAAACTGACTCTTTCCCAGGGTGCCAATTATTACGAGAGCTTTTTCATTTGAGTCAATATCGAACTGAAGCGTAGGTTTACTATTTGTCACACGCTCAATATCTAGCTGAAAATCTTCTGCAGTTCTAATTACCCCTACATAATCATTTTTATCAATGATTAATGGAGAGGCATTGCCATTTGCCACCAACGAAAAGCTGCCTGCTGTTTTACTAAAACTTATAATCGGATGGGAATCAGTAGCTAATGCCGATAGACAGGTTAAAAATATAGTTAAAATAATGGAATAGAATGTATTTATCGGATTACCGATGCTACCTTTTTGTTGATTTACCGAGGTACAATTCATCATTTGTCTGTAAAGTGTTTTCATTGTCATTGGTTTTTATGGTTTTTTCTAAGCATTCTTACAACCATAGGTACTGCTAATAAATTAATAATACAACAATAATTACTAAGATAGTATATAGTTCTTTTCGGGAAAAATAAAACTACTTTATAAGCTGGTTAAACAACAAATGATGCACGGATAATATTCAGCAACAAACATTGATAAACCCTTATCAAAATATTCAGGTATTTATAATGATAAAGTTATGTAAGATCAGCCATAAAGTAATTTACAGATATTTTATATTTGCCAATATAATAATTACCAGATATATGTTGCGTAAAATACTGGTTTTGCTATACCAACCCTATAAGTGGTTGTTCTACCTTCCGTTTTTGGCCTTAAATACTATGATTTTTGGAGTGCTGGCCGTTCTTTTTTCAATGATATTTAATGCCAGGATAGGTAGTTATATCGGTGGAGTACTCTGGTCGAGATTGAACTCCTGCCTTGTCCCTATGTTGGTGACCGTACGCGGTCGGGAAAATATTGAACGTAAAACCTCATATATTGTACTCACAAATCATCAGAGTGCTTATGACATCTTCCTGGTATATGGCTGGATAGGTATCGATATAAAATGGGTGATGAAGAAAGAACTCCGAAAAGTTCCTGGTCTGGGTTTTGGCAGCGAAAAAGTAGGACATATTTTCCTTGACCGCTCCAATAGCCGTGCTGCCCTGGAAAGCTTAAATATAGCCAGGCAAAAACTTGTAAATGGTACATCGGTTGTCGTTTTCCCTGAAGGTACACGCAGCAAAACAGGCCATCCGGGACCATTTAAACGGGGTGCTTTCAAACTAGCTATTGATCTGGGTTTACCTATATTGCCAGTGACTCTGATTAATACACGTAATATATTGCCTGCCGATTCATTTAATATTCTACCGGGTAGAGTTGAAATGGTTATTCATAAACCTATAAGTATCAAGGGAATTGAAGAAAAAAATATGCATGAATTAATGGATAGAATCAGACATCAAATCTGCAGCGTATTACCTGAATATGAATAAAATATTCTCAAGCAAAATTTTCAATTAATAATCCTCTAAAACGAAAACAAAATTCTGATATTTTACGTTATATCTATAGATAAACGACTGAAAAAAAATGATAAAAGATCTGTGGATAAAACATATCAATTTCAAACAAATATTACTGTATACTTTATTATTCTTCTTTGTTTTTCAAGCCTGTAAGAAGGAGCCAGATACTCCGAATGACTTTTACCAGTATCTCAATGGATATGAAAAGATCAGCACCCTTTCACAATCTTTTATCACAACAATTTATCGATATCAAAGCATACAATATCCCGAAATTACCGAGCTTTTAAATAATACTCAATATGATGTCGACATATACAGAATTAACTATAATACTACCTATCAGGATTCAGGTATTATTGCCTCAGGAATTGTCTGCATTCCCGATGCGCCTGAAGCATTTCCAATCTTAAGTTTTCAAAATGGTACTAACACCTCCCATAACAATGCACCCAGTGTGTCTATCGCAAATTCATATTTCACACTATTGCAATCGCTGGCTGGAAACGGTTATATCCTTCTTATCCCCGACTATATTGGTTTTGGATCATCAGAAGATATTTTGCATCCCTATTATCAAAAAGAGACAAATAACGATGCCATTATTGATATGATTTATGCCGCAAGAGAATTACTTGACTACTATGAAGGAAGTGCCATATACGAAGAAACCTGCTTTTTAATGGGGTACTCCCAGGGTGGTTGGGCAACACTCTCAGCGCTGAAAGAGATCGAGTCGAATATGGATGTCGATTTTACTGTCAAAGCTACTTCCTGTGGAGCGGGTGCCTATAAACTTTTAAATGTCGCTAACGATATCCTTCAAAGAGATACTTTCCCCGGACCATTATATTTACCATACTATATATATTCCCATCAGCAATACGGAACTATTCATGATCCGCTCGGAAAATTTTTTCGCGAACCCTATTCATCCGATATTCCTCAACTTTTCAACGGAAACTACACCAATAGCGAAGTGAACAATCACCTTACCAATACAATAGCTGATTTGATAACAGCAGATATGATTAATAACTTGAATGTATCGGAGGATTTCTTAGAATTACGAACCGATCTGGAACATAATAGTATTGACGCCTGGTTGGTAAATTCCCTGCTTCGGTTCTACCATGGTAATGCAGATAATAATGTTCCTATTAACCAATCCATCTCAATCTTTAATGATTTTCTGTCATTAGGAAATAATGCGGAAATTGTAAAATATTATGAAATGGATGGATTAAATCACGAAACAGGTATACTGCCCTGGGGTATAAATTCCATAATCTGGTTCAATCAATTGAAAGCTGAAAAATAATCCTTTTAACTAATTCTATTTTCCGGGAAATTGCTGCCTGAATACTATTTCGTTTATCAATTTCCTCTTACGTATGGAATTCTCTCTTTCCAGCAGATCATGAGAAAATCCGGTTGATGTCGATTTGTTTCCAACTACAGCAACAACCAAAGGTTCATAATCTTCAGGTATAAATACTAAGTTTCTTATCTTATCCTTATCAAATCCTCCCATAGGATGTACTGAAAGTCCCAACGACAGGGCCTGAAATACCAGATTGGAATAGGCCATAGCTGTATCGTGCACAGCGTATGCGTTTTCCTTATTATTGTAATCGGAGATGATCTGAGCCACTGTGAGTATCAGCATAGGTGCATTTTGTGCCCATTCCCGGTTTTTTTCATGCAGACAACCAAGCCAGCCGGAAAAATCCGGATCGTTTCTTAAAACATAAACAAACCGCCATGGCTGTTGATTTCTGCTCGATGGCGCCCAGCGAGCCGCTTCGAATAAGCTTTCAATACTATCTTTACTTATTGTTTTATCAGAAAAAAGAACAGTACTTCGCCTGCTTTGGATTAGTTCATTAATTGCTTTCATGCTTTTATATGCTGATTAATAAATTGTTAATTTATGCTAAAACAGATACAATGAAAAAATAAATTTCAGATTCCTGTTGTATTTTTTTTATACAAAACCGACTACTATTTTATATTAAAATTCTAATCATATTAACCTTGAAAGCTCAATAATATATACTACCTGCTTTTATATTCTTAGGCATGGGTTATTTTTGTAAGGCCCAAATGGATAATAGTACTGAAAACTTTCCGGGTACCAGCTACGACGTGAATCGTGAATACGATAAAGAAGGCAACCTGATATATTATGATTCGATCGCTGTATCCACCTGGGATTATGATACTGCGAGTACGGAAATTGATTCAGTACTTGATGTATGGGAATATGGAACTCCCAACCACTTGCATCCCTATCATTATGGATTTCACTTTCCGGGCAGTCCGTTCGGTCACATCCCCGAATTTGAATTTGATTTTGTTATCCCCGATATGCATGATTTCCAGGAAGGCTTTGAATACAATTTCTCAATAACTCCTTCCGATTCTCTTTATTCTCCGCCATTCCCCGATGATCCTGTATAACATCAGCAATATGTTGTTCCTCCACCCGACTGGGATTTCGATATTGATGAACAATTCAATAAACCTTATCACCTTGAACCAAATCCCCTACCTAATGATACAACTGAATCGCCTGAAGCTAATCCCAATGAGGATAGTTATGACGAAAGTTTGATCATTATTTAGGTGAGAGTAAGGTTTAATGCAATTTACAAACTATTGGTGCCAATAAGCCTATCTATTAACAATATCGCCTACAGTATACCTGTCAATCTCTGAGCTTGTCAGATCAATATAAAACCAGCAATGGTAACATTTGCCTCAGAAGACAGCACTCAGACAACAAATTTATTCTATTTCAAAATCTTTTTATTACCTGTAACAAACACAGTGGTATAATTCAAATTAAAAACACAAATACTATATTCACAGATTGTAAATTGTAATCAGTATGATGAATAAAATACTGCACTTCTTCAATAAAGGCATTGTTATATGGGTTATAATTTTTGGATTAGCAGCCTATGTTTACCCGCCAGCATTTGCAGGATTAAAAGATTATATCAATATTTTCTTTGGCATTGCCATGTTTGGTATTGGGTTGGTAATAACTGAAGAAGATTACAGAAGTATTATCCGGTCACCCTTAAAAGTAGCCTTTGGTACCCTTTGTCAATTCACTATTATGCCTTTACTGGCCCTGATTACTAGCTCTATCTTTCATCTGTCACCGGCATGGACAGTAGGATTAGTACTTACGGGTGCAGCTCCGGGCGCTATGACAAGTAATGTAATCTCCTACCTCTCAAAAGGTGATGTGGCATATTCCGTTTCCCTCACTGCTACTTCTACTCTCCTCTGTCCGATACTTACTCCGCTATTAACTTTATTACTGGCTGGTACACGGGTTCCCATCGCTTTTTTTCCAATGTTTACAACTATTATTTTCATAGTCGTTATACCTCTAATTGCCGGATTCGTAGTAAGAAAAACATTACCACGATTTGTACCACGGTTGGGGGAATGGCCATCGACCCTTTCGGTACTTGCCATTGTTGTAATTACATCTTTTGTGATTGCTGTTAATAAAGAAAAATTTGGTTATGCATCATTTTTCCTGCTTGGAGCAGTTGCTTTTCATAATGCCGCCGGCATGACATTAGGATTTCTTGCCGGATATTTAGGGAAATTGAATTATTTACGCCGCAAAACTTTATCGATCGAAATAGGGATGCAGAATGCAGGATTGGGTGTTGTATTGGCAATTAACCATTTTGGTAATGATGTAGCTATACCTGCCGCAATATTTACAATATGGTGTATTCTTACTGCCTCATTGCTAGTTTATTTCTGGAATTTCGTAGAAAGAAAACAAAGTGACGCATTCTGATCCGATAAAACACAGACGAATTGTTTCCGGAATTTGTATACTGATACTTGTTCCACTCGGATTCCTTGTGAAAGAATATCATGGGATAGGTGAACATATTGTATCGGATAAATTGGCAGGGACTCTCTACGTGATATTCTGGAGTATATTATTTTACTTTTTCTTTTATCGTACAACTGTTAAAATATTGGTGCTATCTGTATTTATTGCAACCTGTTCACTCGAATTTCTACAGCTGGTATCAACACCTTTTCTCAATGCTATCCGATCAGGTTATATTGGCAGGGCATTAATAGGGAATTCATTTAGCTGGACTGATTTTATCTTTTATATCCTGGGTAGTATTATTTCTTACTATATAATCTGTAAAATAAATAAGCTGCCTGAGAAATAGATAAATAGAGATTGGTTAATGGTGTTGCACGCTGACTGATTTCTTAAATACCCTCAATATCGCTTAGGTGCAAATTCAATGCTTTCACAGAAATCTTAATTTCCCATGCAGAGAGTGCCAGTGATGCTAATAACAAGAGTAAAGCTATTCCAAAAATTATTTTTGCAATGGCAATCCATTCAATATAAAGAAGAAACATACATTCGACACATAACAGGAGGCTCACAATACCTAATATCTGCATGTTTTGGATTAAATGTATACGCTTGCGTAAATTCCTGATTTGGCCATATATCAATGCTTCAGGACTTTCTTTATACTTAGCATGCAAGGTACGTACCAGCTGAGCTATAGTAAGAAACCGATTCGTGTAAGCTAGTAAGGGTAATGAAATTGCTGAGAAAAGTAAAGCAGGAGTAGTCAATGAAAGTTTCATTGCATTCTTTTTTCTCAAAGATACAAACTGTAGTTAAAAGGTTTGAGTTTATTTCAGGTATTTTGCCAGGGTCTCCAAAAGAACTTTGTACCGAATGGGTTTGGGAAGAAAATCGTTACATCCTACCGCCGAACAATTCCTTCGGTCTTCTTCCATAGCAAAAGCAGTCTGAGCAATAACAGTAACATCCTTTCGAAACGATTTAATACTTCGGGTAGCTTCAAGACCATTCATTTCGGGCATTTTTATATCCATAAGAATCAAATCCAACTGCGGATTTAAACGTGCTATATCCACAGCCTCACGACCATTTTTTGCTCTGAGAATAACAATATCTGTTTTTTGTAATGCAGTTTCAAGATATATGTAATTTGTCTCTTCATCTTCAGCTATTAAAATAGTATACTGAGACCAATTAAAGTCGTAATCCTGAGCGCTAACATTTGAGGATACCTGATTTTGTGTTTTAGACATGGAAATTAATTTTTCTCTTCTTAAATAGGATAAATCTTGTTTTGCCCTGGAATGTGTTATTAATGTCATGTGAAAGCATTCTGAAATTTCGTAATTATACGCTACAATATTGTAAATGTTTTGTTTTTACATGAATTACAGTTTTTCTTACATAAACAACAGAATTAAAATATAGAGTATAAGAAAATTTTAACAAAATGAAATCAAAAAATCATATTAACTAAATATCATAATTCAGCTTAAAAACAAATACTTAAAGAATACAACTCTTTTGTAAACTGTTGATAAATAAGGAAACCTAACTATTTAATTATTAGTTTACTGGCCTATTTCATCAATATTGAAAGGCGTCATCTGATATACATAATAATTAAGCCAGTTAGAAAATAATAGGTGAGCATGACTTTTCCATCGCACTCTTGGCAACTCCTGTGGGTCGTTATTATGAAAGTAATACTTTGGAATTTCAATTTTTAAACCTCTCTTAACGTCTCGCAGGTATTCCTCTTTTAAAGTTGTCGGGTCATATTCTGCATGACCTGTAACATAAATTTGTCGTCCGCTTTTTGACATTACAAGAAATATCCCCGCTTCTGCTGATTCTGCTATAATTTCTAATTCCTTGATTTTTTCAACATCTGCACGTCTGATTTCCGTATGTCGCGAATGCGGTGCATGAAAAACTTCATCAAATCCTCTTATTATGGGAATTAAGGGATTATTGACTTTATGATCAAATACTCCGAACATTTTTTTGGGAAGATTATATTTTGGAATCCCGTAGAAATGATATAACCCAGCCTGAGCACCCCAACAAATAAATAAGGTTGATGTAACATGTGTTTTCGACCAATCCATTATCCGGGTAAGTTCTTCCCAATAATCTACTTCTTCAAATTCAAGATGCTCGATGGGAGCTCCTGTTATAATCATACCATCAAATTTCTGCTTTTCAATTTGTGAAAAGGTCTTATAAAATGATTTAAGGTGCTCTAAAGGTGTGTTCTTTGAAATATGATCCTTAGTATGCAAAAGTACAATTTCAACCTGGAGAGGTGAATTAGAGAGTAAACGGAGTATATGTGTTTCAGTAGCAATCTTTAATGGCATTAAATTGACAATAACGACCTTTAACGGACGAATATCCTGGTGAATAGCCTGAGTATGTTTCATTAAAAAAACATTCTCACTTTCCAGTATTTCTACTGCCGGTAATTTGTCGGGTATATTTAATGGCATTTCTATTTGAGATTAGCTCACAAAAATAGGATTTATCTTTTAATAATTTTTTACTTAATTATATTCAAGCTTTATGTTGTACTTGTTAGAAGTCTGTATAAATCTGTTATTCAATACTTTAAAACTTTGGCATTCTATTTGTGCTTTGCCAGGTAACAACACGTAAAAATTCAGGCTATGAAAAAAATGATGTTAATATTGGTTATGTTGTTGATCGCAGCAACTTCATATAATCAGACTTCAAGGAAGCCTGCCAATACAAATACAACTGCTACCAGGGAAAATCGAAATGCTTCGCAAAGAAGTACTTCAACTGTTTCAAGGTCCTCTAATGAGAGCAGGGCAGTTACAGCAAGCGAAAATGAACAGACAAGACCGGCAAGACGTCCTGAACCCACAAGAACTCCATCGACCCGGAATAATGAAAGCCGGACCACTCAACATACAACTCGAAATAATAATGTCACAACTGTGAATAATCGGAGTACTGGAAGAGCTAACAATTATTCTTCAAATAATAATAGTGCATCTCATCCATCGAGGAGACCTGAGGCTGTTACATATACTTCACCAAGGGTTTACCGCGAAAGACATGTTGTATATCATCGTTATTCAAGTCCTCCACCCAGCAGAGAATATAGGGCTGTACATCATGTATATCGCAGACCGGTGAATGTTGAAATATACTGGACTCCTGTAATACATAATCATTTCCTCCGAATATACCCAATGGTTCCTTACTGGCACTATCACAGCGGCTATAGAATTGAAATGATCTCGGCCTATGATGCCATATATTATCAAGGTGAGGTGATGACTGTGTATGGAAGAGTTAATGAGGTTTATTATTCAAGAGTTACTGATGAATACTTTCTATACTTTGGCCCTTACTATCCTTATAACGATTTCACGGTGGTAATGCCTGGTTACCTGGCACGTAGATACAGCCGACATCCTGAAAGGTTCTTCTCAAATCAGTATCTTGCTGTAACCGGTCTTATTACCTCTTTCGAAGGTGAACCTGAAATTGTTGTAAAAGAGAATTTTCAACTTAATCTTTACTAAAATATTTCAATATTGACATCTCTCGAAACCCGGCAAATGCCGGGTTTTTTTATCTTATTAATTTGGCCTGCTTTTTGAGTGATATTTGTTTTCTCTACCGTCTAACTTTAAATTCTATAAAATGAAAAATCTAATATTGATTCTTTTTGCTTTATTAGCATCTGTGAATCTTAAATCACAGAATCAAATTCTTCTCCAGGAAGGAGAAATTATTCAGGTAATGCTAAATGAAATTCTCGATAGCAGGCTTTCCAAAGTTGGCGACCAAGTGAATTTTGAGGTAGCTGAAAATGTTATGGTCGATAGTGTTATTGTCATAGAAAAAGGAGCCCTGGTTATTGGTACAATTGTACATATTAAAGAGGCTAATTTTGCAGGAGTTGAAGGTCAGCTCGAATTCTCAATTGACTATGTCGTTGCTATTGATGGTCAGAATATCAGATTGCGATCGTTTCAGGAACTGGATGGTGAATCGCGTACGGAAGAAGTAATTGTAGCAGCCGTATTGCTTCATCCGTTGTTCCTTGTTTTTAAAGGCAAGGAAGCTACAGTTGAAAAGGGCACATTATTTTCGGCTTACGTCGATATGGATTACAAGATAGTTTTATAAAACAAAATATTGTTAATCGTGTTTGTCCATTCAGTATTATCTGTTTGTTCAGTTTTAATATCGTATGAACAATACAAAGAACAATCTTAAAGAGATCAAAGTTTTATCCAACCCGATGATCAGTAATTCATCGGGTATTCTTTCATTTAAGCGATGCTTTAAATTTACAGCAGGTCAGGTTATTTCTGTAACCAATAGTCAATCGATTCCACCACGATTATACAGTATTATCAGCGCTGAAAAGGATGACAAAATTGAGATATTGTATAAGATCATTCCAGAAGGAAGGTTAACTCCAGAACTGGAAAAAAGCAGAACAGGAGATAGCCTGTGGATCTCGCCTCCCTTTGGTAAATTCCTTTCTCTCCCCTCACCTGCTTGGCTAATAGCTACTGGTACGGGTATTGCTCCTTTTATTTCCATGTTACGTTCCGGTTATGATACTATTAAAATGTTGCTTCATGGAAGCCGATACCTTAATGATTTTTATTTCTCAGATTATCTTGGAAAAAAATTATCTGATAACTATATCAGGTGTTATACGGGTAAGGAAGATACACAATTTTATAAAGGAAGGGTGACCAATTTTCTGAATGAAAAAGCAAATCTTCATACGAATATTTAATACTATCTTTGCGGAAGTGCTGAAATGGTGATTGAAACACGTGAAATCCTTATCAATAAAGGGGTTTCATTTCAGAACATTCTTTCAGAAATTTATTTCTAGATTATGTGATGATGAGTAAGACTGTACTGGTTGGTATGACATTGAATGAGATTACGCAAGCCTGTGAATTTCTGGATATACCTAAATTTGTCGTACGTGAAATAGCACTTTGGATTTATCGTCGTGGAGCAACTGAAATCGATCAATTTACAAATATTTCAAAAAAGACCAGAAAAGCTCTGGCCGATAATTTTGAGCTTGGTCTTTTACCTCCCCAGAAAATAAGCTTATCAAACGATGGTACTAAAAAATACCTTTTCCCGGTAAATACAGGTCGCTATATTGAAACGGCATATATCCCCGAGGGGAAACGTCATACTTTATGTGTTTCATCGCAAATTGGGTGTAAACTGGGCTGTCTTTTTTGTATGACAGGCCGGCAAGGATTCCAGGGCCAGCTTTCGGCTGGACAAATTTTAAATCAATTATTGAGTATTCCAGAAAGAGAATTGATAACTAATATAGTTTTTATGGGTATGGGAGAACCCTTCGACAATACAGAAGCAGTAATGAAAGCTCTCGAAATTTTAGTATCGGAGTATAGCACAGAATTAACTCCCCGCAAAATAACCGTTTCGACCGTAGGATTAATACCCGGTATGCGCCGGTTTATTGAAGAAAGTAACTGTCATCTTGCTGTAAGTTTGCATAGTCCTTTTGACGATGAAAGATCAACACTTATGCCTGTTGAAAATGTCTATCCCATACAAGATGTAATTCAAACATTGAAAGATTACTCGTTCAAGAAGCAACGTAGGATTTCATTCGAATATATAGTTTTCAAAGGACTTAACGACACTCCCCGGCATGTCAACCAATTGGCGAGAATTCTTAACGGTTTGCGTTGCAGGATAAATTTAATCCGGTTTCATAGTATACCTGATTCTCCACTTCAGGGCACAGACGAAAAGACATTACAAAACTTTCGCAAAAAACTTGATTCTAAGGGTATAATCACAACTATCAGGGCCTCTCGAGGCGAAGATATTATGGCCGCTTGCGGACTATTATCGACAAAAGCCCTGCTTCAGAATTAATTTATCAGAAAAATTTGTTCCTCTGCATACATTCATTTTTCTTTGTAAGAAACACATTTTTTACTATTTGAAAGCTCTTATTAAACTTCTGCTTCTTACTATCTTATTACAGACTACATCTTGTCTGCTTAAGGCACAGGGTAGATTTGGTACAGAACTGCCTTCAGGTGCCATCACAAGTTTAACATCTGTTAATGGTTACCTGTATAACGGTATTGACAACTATCTTTGCATTGATAATGCGATGTTCTTCCAATGCGATACCTTGCTTCTTTCAGCCACTAATAGCTTTATCTCTTGTGATACCATCGGGAAATACCTAATAATTCCTGAACAAGCCGGAGATATCAGATTAACACTCCATTGTATAAATTCAGATGACACCCTTCTTCTTGGTTATAAATTCATCACTGTACATAATCTCCCTGAACCATTTATGACTTTAAATAATCTGCCAATAAGTACTTTCACATCTATCAGTAAAAGCAGCCTGCTGGCAAGCGACAGTATTGGAATCTATCTAAGTGATGATATTATCGGTTCAGAAAGTTGGTTCAGAATTATTGATTTCACCATTGGTTATAACTATGGGGAATTTCATGTTTCACACTTAAATATTTCAAATAAATTATCACAACAAACCAAGGAATTAATTAACGGACTAGGACCTGATCATGAGATTAGTATCCGTATTAATGCAGAATCAGTAGGAGAAATTAGAAAACGATTACCGATTTATAGAATTAAACTTTATTGAACTACTTGCAATATAGCAAGAGCCTCTTTAATTGTTAGCTTCCTTTCATCCTGGTATGCCACAACAAAAGCCCTTGGAACACGACAAGCAATACGTAATTTATCTGCATCCTGGTAGCTTTCAAAGGCTCCTATCTGGTATTTAAACCATGTACCTTCCCTAGTCTCCATAATACTGTCTGTACCTGTATAGAATGTTCTGATATACTCGTCTTTTATCTGAACGGTATGAGCAGCAATTTGAACCCTAAATACAATAAGACCGCCCTCAGGTTCTTTTTTCTCTTCAGGAGAGATTTTTTTAAAAACTTCTTCAGGTGGTAGATTAATTACAGGATTATTAAAAAAGCGAGCAAGTTCTTCCGGTGTAACGTCATTATTCCATCCATAATTATATTCGACCGGGAAGTCCTGGTAAATTTGAAGCGCTCTTCCTAGATCCCGAATTGCCAGTTTCTCTAGCTCGAAAGCTTCATGCATCTTGTATTGTATCCATTCGGGTTTATCAGCTTCTATCAGTATTTCTCTTATAGCATTAGCTCTAGCTATGGTCCTTTTTCCTTTACACTCATAATATTTCGCCTTATTCATGCCTGATGCATAATGATTCATTTTTTTCATCTCTTCCAGAAATTTCTGATTGTTATCACTATACACCAAATAAATCAGAGTATGGCCTTCTTTGAATTTTTCAGAAGCCTCAAAAAAGTATTTAAGCATTTTCCTATAATTGGCTGAACTGCCCTCATTTTTCTCCTGATCATCCATTGAACTCAGAATTTCTAGGGCTTCCTTCTCAATAAGTACGGCTGAATTTAATATCTCAATTCCTTTTCCAAGACGTTTTTCATCGATAACTTCCAATTTAATATTGAGCTCTCCACGATACTGGAATAGTGTAATATCTTGCGCAATTATGGAACTAAAGAAGAAAATAGGATAAAATATGCTATAAATGACTTTCATTGAGGTAATGTAATATTAAATACATGCCCCCAAAAATAATTAATCAGGATTGTAGAAACCAAATAAAAAAGAAAGAAAAAATAAAATCTCTCTACTCTGAAATATCGTTTGATACTTCCGGTGCCTCGTAAACCATATATCCCAGCACAATGAGAGATATAAATGGAATAATAATAATCATCAGCCACATAGCTATTGAGATTAAATTTATAAGACAAATATAGTCATTCGTCAAAGAAAAACAAACATTCGTCAAAGATTTTTAGTATTATGTCACAGATTGATTGAATTAATCTTATAAATTATACCCTTTGCACCTATTGATTATAATACTTTGAAACAAATAAAAAACGGTAAAGCAAGAGCTTCACCGTTTAATTTGGTTTAGTGTAAGTAGTATATTATATTTCGTTATATTAAGCTTCGTTTGACGCTTCCGGTGCGGAATACACCAGATATCCCAAAAAAACAACTGATAGGAAAGGGATTGATAAAATTATAAGCAGCATAATAATCTATGTTTGAGATTAGACTACAAAAATACACTTTCATCAATAAAAAACAAACGTTTGTCAAAAAAAATACTAATTATCCTAATTTGATTGTGAGGAACTAAATAATTTGTAACATTTTTTTTCTTTGTTTTTGAAAAACATGTTACGTAATATTCTGTATTTCAATATTCTACATGTTTTTATTCATATAGTATTATTTCTGCTCTTCGATTTTCACGATGGATCTGAGATGTACAATCGTTATAACACTCTACTTTTAGCTTGTCTTTACCAAAACTTTTCAGACTGATGCGGGATTCTGCAATTCCGCCTGATACGAGTATAGATTGAATAGTCCTGGCTCTTTCCGTTGCTAGTCCAAGATTATAGACGGAACTACCTCTATTATCCGTGTGTCCATCAATTTCCACCTTTATATTAGGATTACTTATTATTTGTTGAATAAGCTGGTTCAATTTTTCAATTTGGGCATTAACAGGCTGAAATCCATCTGTGGGAAAATAAATGATCAGTCTCTGAATTATGGTAGTATTATCATTTAAATCAGGTACATTATCCATCTCCGATGAAATATATATTTGTTTTATTGCTTTCATCAATTCGATTTTGTTTCCTTCCCGATATGCTGCAATAAATGCATCTTTAACACCACATCGTTTACGCGCTAGATTCGCCTCATAAAATGAGTTATACTCTCCTATTGCATATTTGAACCAATTATCTTCGTTAAAAACAAAAACGTCTAAATCTCCGGAATATTTAGCTTTTATTTCACTATCAGACAAAGGTTGACGACTAGCGGCAATTTGAAGTCTAAAAACTGTTTCGCTAGTCTGAATTTGTGATTTCTCCTCCGGTTGTAATTTTTTTTCAGGAGCTTCGACTAGTACAATCTCTTCCTGAATTATAGTTCCTTCTTCAATGGCAGGCAATTCTAAAGGTTGATCCTGTCTTTCGATAGGAAACCGTCCAAGTTCGACCTCATGTAGCCCTATTGATGCTGCTGTTGCTATATTTACAGAAAATTCTTCCATAGCATACCCTTCTCTCCAAACTGAAAGTTGAAACTCATCCCCTGGATTACCAACAATCTCAAACCGTCCATTATCGGCAAGCGTGAACTGAGAGGTATCATCCCCTTTTCCGGTAATATTTATAGCAACGTTTTTTAAATTCTCGCCAGTCTGCTGATCAGTTACTTCTCCCCATGCACGTATTTTATTGAGTTTAAAACTATACAAATCGGAAAATGTATGCTGCTGTTCACGGTTCGAAACCAGGTAACCATTCAGTCCATCATCGTCTAATACTAATCCAAATTCATCGTAATTACTGTTTATTGGAAATCCAAGGTTTTTCGGCAAGCTCGAAGGCTGATTAAGATTTGTATAGTACAGGTCAAATCCGCCTAATCCTCCCTGTCCGTCTGAAGCAAAAATCAGGATTGAATCATTCATGAGATATGGATTCCTTTCATCACCCAGTGTATTTATAAACCCTGGTATGCTTTGAGGACTACTATATCCGTATGTGTTTCTATAGGCTATGTACAAATCCCAACCCCCAATTCCGGTTTTCACATCAGAAGCAAATATCAGCATCTTACCATCGCCAGTGATTGCCGGAAAGCAAGCATTTCCATTGAATGTTTCTATACTAATTGGTTCAGTCTTAGAAACTTTATTTCCCTTATCTTCAATAAAGGCTCTGTATAATATAAAATTCTTATCCTGCGATTCACTCCTAATTGATTGTATTATTTCCCCGGTTACGTGAGCAATTGCAAAACCTGCCATCTCTGATTTTAAGGCGGACTTGCCGGAAAGTTTTTCAGGATTCCCCGTATTTAAATCGTACAAGTTGAGTGAATACAGATCTTTTTGTGCCGGCGCTGATTTCAGATAGCTGAAATTCGATTCAAAGAAAATTTTACCAGCATATATTACCGGATTTAAATCATCACCATTCGTACTTGCAGTAATTCTTTCGATATGCACAAAAGCTGAATCGACAAAATATTTTTCATAATTCTCAATACTTTCTATATTACGCAATACACGTAAGTCGTTGCTATCCATTAGATTATTGTAGCTAATGAAGTAGCTGCGAGCTTCATCCTGGCGTCCAAGTTTCATAAGCAGTTCGCCATACTCCAGAAAAAGGATAGGTTCAACTTCCTCAGACTTATAAAAAAGCTGAGTGTAATACTGATCTGATGTTGTGTACTGTTCAAGAAAGCGAGAGCATCTTGCTGCTTGCAAGCAAGCTCTTCCATCAAAGCCTGTTCGCGTAATAATTTTATCGTATAATTTCAGGGCTTGTACATAATTGTTTTCATTATAAAAACTGTCGGCCTTTTCAAAAAGCTTGGAGACTTTTTTATTTGATGCTGACCCTATACATAGTATAAGTGTAAGTAAGAAAAATACAAGCCTAATCTTTTTTAGGTTTTTCAGTTTAGTTTTAGGAGGCATGAGGTAAATAACAATTAAATTATCAGGTTATTGCTTTTATAATTTTATTAATAATACTACGAATGTTTTCCTGTGTTTTGTTATCAAAATCGCTGAGCTTCACATTTTTTGCTTCGCAATAATTTATAAACTGCGATGCAAGTATTGTTCTTGAAAGACCCTGTTCAAAAATAAAATCGGAGTTGTGTTCAGTGATTCCTTCCCTGTGTTGCAAAACAAATTTTTTAAAATCAAGCGTTGAAAACACATCTTCGGGATATTCGTATTCCACTATTTTTATTATTCGACGGCCCATATCTTCTTTACGGGCAAAGAAAAAGGAATTTGATATTTCCGATAGAATTTCATCTGCGCGAGATTCGCCCAACATCAGAATACAAAAATCAACCTTCCAGCCTAATAAAATATTTGCCAAAAGCGGAATATTCGTTAACCCGGTTGAAGGTATGAAAGATGGCAATGGTGTACTATTTATTAGTTTACTGAAAGCGTTCAAATAATAATACGTAAGTGTGTCTTCAACGATAATATTGTATTGCGCCTTAATAAAATCCTGATTATTTATCCTTACCCCCATTAAAGAATAGACAGGAGATAAAGTATCGGTTGAAGCACTATAAAGTGAACCAGCATCAAGGATTATTGTCTCACTCTGATCATCAAGTTCATTGGCTCTCTGTACTGCCAGAATCCTGTATAATTTGTTCAGATCGATAAGATGAGGTGAATGCGTACAATAGACTATTTGCATGGAAGACTTAAGATCTTCAAATACCTTAAGAACATCTTCCTGAGCTCTGGCATGCAGGCTGAGACCTGGTTCATCAATCAATAATACACGGGCTTTTGTATTATGTTTTGCGACTGCTTTCAATTCGAGATAGAACGATAAGAACCACCTCACTCCTCTGCTGCGTTGTTTAGGGTATAATCTTTCGTATTTATCTTTAATCCAGAATTCCAGGTAAGGTTTACCACTTTTCTCCGGATGTGTATAATCGTAATGTTCCAATTCAAAATTCAGGCATATTTTACTGTCTTTTCCTACATTCTGACTCCAATAATCGTGAAAGTTAATTGTTATCTCGCTATTTAAATTTTCAATTTTCTGTTTGAGAATTCGATGATTCTTTTCTCTAAAGAAGTTTGCGTCCAGACCAGCAATTTCAAGGAAATTACGAGCAGCTTTATATCCTTCTGCATGTACATTCTCATCCAGAATATCTTCAAGATCCATTTTATTAGGTAACAGACTACTGAAATCTTCAAAAAACTCAAAAACAGGAACCGCTTTCATAAGAATTTCACCCATCTCGAAAATAGTATAGAGTTCGCTTTCATGTTGTAATTCCTGTTTGGCCATTATTTCAGCTTCTCGATAGGTAATCCCGTCAAGCACTTTGGAGGCGATGATCTTTAAAAAACTTTCTTCATCAATCGCATTTTGATGTTTCTTTTGGATAGCTGCCAGCTCGTTATTTATTTGATGAAGTTTACTATACGCTGATTTCTGACCTTTCTCGCTACTGGAAATTTCGTATTGATGCTCAAGTTCTTTACACCTTTTATTATAGGAATCCAGTAACGCTGTTACATCCATTACATTCTGAACTGCTTCAATACAGGCTTTGCTGATAGATACTTTTTCTGATAATTCCTGTGTTTTCTTTTTTACATTTTCATATTCACTTATTTTTTTAGTAAAATCTTCTTCAGCCAGCTGATATTCTTTCTGAGCTGCTTCATATTCTTTTTCGGCAACCAGCTTCTCATCAGATTTTTTCGCTCTTTTAAATTTCCTTCTTGTTTCTTCCTGTTTTTTTCGGCAAATTGCCAGATTGGTTCGCGCTTCATCTTTGATTGTTTCAGTAACTCCCATTTCGTTAAATATTGAATCTGCATCTTTCAGTAACTTATCGATTTCTGATTGTGTCTTTTCTTCTACAGAAGCTTTTTCTATTTCTTTTTTCTCGTAATAATTCAGTATTTCATCGGTTGATATAAATAGTAAACTGGAACGATCCACTTTCCACGATCGTGTCAAACAAAATTGTTGGCTCTTCTCAAAAATTCCTAACAATTCCTGAGGGAGATGTTTTTTGTCAAATAAGTCTATTAAATATTTTTTCTCAAGTTGAAACTGGCAGCTAACAATAGGTAATGATAAATCACTTCGTAAAACATCTTCGTGAATAACGCCTTCATAGAAGCTTTGTACAGCTTCCAAAACAGAAGTTTTTCCTGATTCATTCTGACCGATTAATGCTGTGATATTATCATGTGCAAGGTTGCACCATCCGGAGTTTATAACCGATCGATAATTCTGTATATTAAATGATAGTAGTTTCATGAATTAATGAATCAGCAAGTTTTAGATAAATGGTATAAATATAACTTCAATTCTTACCCGGGAATTGTGAAAAGTACAAAAAAAAGAACCTTTAACAGGCTATTTACGGGGAATAAATATACACAAGTAATGGTTAATAATAATGCTACACAACCATTTAATTGTCTACTTATGGTTTAAACCTTTACTTCGCTGAATTATCGGGATGATAACGAAAGCAAAATATCGAGATATCGTCAAGCTGTGGTAATTTACCCCGCCATTCAAAATGCTTCTCAATGAGTTTTTCTTTCTGAAGTTCCAATGGATATTTACAAATACTCAATAAAATATTCCGAAAAGGTCTGTACTTAAATTTCTTTCCTCCCGAACCTCCAAACTGGTCGACATATCCATCGGAAAAAAGATATATCATATCCCCTTCATTCAGTTCAATTTCATGATTTATAAAAGATGTTTCTTCTTCTGCTGCTACTCCAATGGGCATTTTATCGCCAGGAATTTCAATCAATTGATTCGTATTTTTTATAATATACATAGGGCTAAAAGCACCGGCATAATGCAAGGTATTCGCATCAAGGTCTATTCTACAGAAAGCCATATCAATGCCATCTTTCTGTTCATAAATATCACCTGTCTGATGCAGGGCTTTCATGATAAATTCCCTTAGTGCATCAAGTATCATTGAAGCATTTATATCATCGCCACGATCGACAATCTGATTTAAAAATGAAATTCCCAGAATACTGAGAAATGCACCAGGAACACCATGTCCGGTACAATCGGCCATAGCAAAGTATAGCCTGTTTTTTTTACGCGATAGCCAGTAAAAATCGCCACTTACAATACTGCAAGGCATATAAATAAGGAAATGTTCCGGAAAATATCGTTTAAGTACCGAATCAGAAGGAAGTAAAGCTTTCTGAATGTAACTTGCATACTTAAGACTTTCTGTTAATTCCCTTTTTTGTTTCTCAAATAAGAGTTTAATATCCTCTAGCTTATTTAATTTAATTTCAGGCATTTATATTAATTCCTCTTGCAAAATATTATTTATCAATAAGTTGTTATAAATTATGTTGTGATTTCTCTTATTATTAGTATACCTTTATAGAGTATGACAACAACTATTCAGATAACCTGAATAGATTGATATTATTGTTTTGGTTTTTCTTGTTTCTTAATCGATTACAGTGAATATAATTTCAATAATATTATGTGTGTTCTGGGCATCATTTTTCATTATGTACTTTTTAGTGTTGATTGCTCCTGAATACATTAAAGACAATAAGGGTTTTCTGATACCTGGAAAGTCTACAACTACATAGCATTTAGCTGAGAATATCTTATTATTACCAAATCCCCGTTACTAAATACTATCATTGCACCATTGTTATCAGGAATAATAGCTTCCGTTTTAACAGGATAAAATATTTCTTTGACCGCTAAAACAGATCCATCAGATGCAAATAATTTAATTTTACCACCATCTCCTCTCTGTTCCATAACTACTAGATTTCCTGGTGAAATAGCAGCAATATCAGTTATAACCTGAGCAGGATCTGATTTATCATATACTTGTTGCCAGATTTTTTTCCCACTTAAAGAATACGCTGAATAAAATATTTTTGAATTGTTATATCCGGCGGTATAAAATCCGTTTCCTGCAGCAAATGAGCAATGAGTGCCTGTATTTATCGGTTCAATTGCATCATCCCATTTAATATAACGCCTCTCATCCATCAGTATTATCCAATTGCTTCCGCAAAAGAAGATATCTCCTTCAGGAGTGAGAAGCATATCATTAAATTCGCCGAAACTGCTATACTTGCGTTCGGCAACTTTTCGTGCATCATTATCGAATACCGTAATCGCATAATGGCTCCCCAATGAATCTTTCTCTATCGAGCCACCAATAAGAATCCGGTCGTTGGCATCAATAGCACAGGTATTTATTCTGATTTTTCCAAGATTTTTATTCCATGTCTTTTTTCCATCGTTACCCAGCTTGAACATCCACCCCATTTTAGAAGCGCTATCAGTTGTAAGATAGGTATAACCCAGCACAATAATATCGCCCTTAGAATCTATCAGAATATGACTGACACTGTCTTCAAATGCCTGTCCTATGGTTTTGTTCCATAACATTTTACCAGAACCATCAAGTTTCAGAATCCAGGCATCGGCATAAGCTGTATCGTTATCACGCGTATTACAGGCCAGAATATATTCACCCCGCGGGCTTACAGCAATTGCGCCGCCTGATTCAATACGACCATTATTATCGAACCCTTTTGCCCAAAGAATGCCCAGACTTGTGAAGCTATTTTCTCTAATAAACTGCGTACCCAGTTCGGCAGCCTTCAGGTTGAATATATCAACAAAATACTGACCATCGGGGTATTTCTCAATAAACTCATTAAAAGCCTGCAGGGAATTAACTCTTTTTGCTTGTTGGTACAATAAATCCTGTTGCTTTGTTTTTGCCTCGGAAACTTCAAGGGCATCGGGATAATTCTGAATGAATTTCTCGTATGCTTCCAGTGTATTCACTTTTTTAGTCTCGGCAAAGGCTGCAGCATTGCGTAATTTTATTACCGACTGTAAATATTCTGATCCGGGATAAGCTGTAATGTATGCTATATAAGCACTTACCGTGTTTTGAGATCTGGCTTTCTCATAGGCAAGTTTATTACGGTTACGAATAGCTTTATCAACCTGCGCTGCATCAGGGAATTTTTTTAAAAATTCCTCATATGCTTCCATTGAGTTTATTTTCTCATATTTCCGGTATTCGAACTGATTTCGGATATGAATCACATTGTCATAGTGTCTGAAATTCGGATACCTTTCAAGCAACTCATATACAGCATCGAGGTTGTTTTCTTCCCGGATATATTTTATAACAAGAGATTCGATAGCTTCAACCGCAATTTTTACCTTTTTTTTCACAGGCCGGCTCGTCTTTCTAACCTCGGTATTTAGAAAATATTCGCTGAGTACCTCAATATCGTCCTGCGATAACTCCCCTATTTTGCCATTCATACGCTCAATATACTGCCAGGAATCAATAATATTGAAATACGGCGATTGATCATCGGCCAGCACCAGGGCCATTCCAAAATTGGCTCCTACCTCATCAGGATTATCTGAAAGGTTCTTTTTAAAAGCATCGAGCGCTTTATCATATTCTTTCTTCTCAAGATTTTTAAAGCCTTTTTTAATATTCTGTCCGTTCGCACCAGTTAGGAAGGCGACGATAAATAAATACATTACTAAATATCTCATAATGTGTTTTTTCAGGTTTACAATTACGTGATTATTTTTTAAGAAGTGTAAATTCAACGCGCCTGTTCACCGCCCTGCCTTCATCAGTCCGATTTGTATCGATGGGCTTAAGCTCACCATATCCTTCCGATTGCATATGAACCGGTTGTATACCCTGTGAAATCAGGTGGTTGACTACCGACATGGCACGACCTTCGGATAATGTCTGGTTGTATTTCTCCGAACCCTCGCTATCAGTATGCCCTCCGATTTCAATCAATTGAATATTATTTTCTTTTATAAACAATGCAACTTTATTTAATTCAGGAAAGGATTCCGGTAAAAGTGCCGTTTTATTGAATTCGAAAAAGATATTTTTTAATACTATCGATTGTCCTTCCTCAATGGTCTGAAGACCTTCCTCGAATTCGTCAAATAAAATTTCCGGTTCACTAAAGACTACTCTTCCTGTGGCCTGGCAATTGAAGGCATCGTAGGCTATATACACATATTCACCTGCCGGTAAGCCTCTCAATTCGTTACCCTTCATACCATTCGACCATTCAACACGATAAGGCGGCGTACCCCCAACCATTCCTACTTTTACAAAACCATCGTTTAATTTTTTTGCAACAGTTCCGGTAAGTGGATTGAACCCCCCCGTGTAACTAGTATCAATAATTTCTGCTTCAAAGTCGTGATGTACACACGGGCAATCGGTACAGTTATCAAGCGGCCTGATAATAATATCGTCAAAATAATAATAGGCATATTCCTTATCCATCAGGTTCTTCATGTTCTTATCGGTTGCAACATAATTAGTATTATCGTACGACTGGAAATTCCCTATAATAAAATATTTCTCATTTCCACTGGCCTCAAACACGGTACATATTTCTTCCCATTCATCGATATTGTCCAGAAAAAGGCCCTGAGTATTATTTATCTGAGGCTTATACGGCAGATTTACCATAAGATCGTTCCGAATTTCAACATTGCTGAAAAATAAACTCAACTGATCAACTGCAAATTTTGAATAAGAAGCCAGCTTGTAGGAAAAATTCACACAGTATTTTTTACCGGCAACGAGAGAAGTTTTCAATGTACCCTGAATGTACTCACGGTAGCCGTCATCGGTACCGCTTAAAATAGCCCCTGCATAAGCATTACCCGATTTAGGTAAACTTTCTCCGGCAAAGTTGTTTGGCACACCCACGCCTTCCTGTCGCAAAGGAGAGCACTTGTTAAAGTAATCGGGTGTGGCCAGCGTGGGGTATGTCCACTCTGATACCAGCTTATGGCTGCGGTCCTGAGGAGTGAAAGTCTGAGGACAGTCTTTATACTCTTCAAAACTATAATTTTCGACCAGGTTAACTGATTGTGCCTGAAGAAAATTTGTCAGGCTACCCGAGATTAAGACGATCAGTACAGATTTATAAAATCGATACATATTGTATTTTTTTGGTTTAGCAAATAGACGGATACACCCCGAAAATACAGAAATAAAATTAAGTGATCAAATAAGATTGAACAAGAATAAAATTGAATTTAATAAATGAAGGCTTATTCACCAAAAATATGAATATGGGAGCCGACTTGAATAATGAAAATAGATTCACCATGAGCCAACTATCATAGAAGTCCTCTGCTTTTCAGTAAGGGTTCTATTTCGGGTTCCTGGCCTCTGAATTGAATATACAATTTCATTGGCTCGTCACTGCCCCCTTTCTCAAGTATATTTATCCGGAATGCTTTTGCTGTTTCCATATCAAATATTCCTTTCTCACGAAACGCTTCAAAAGCATCTTTATCCAGAACTTCTGCCCAGATGTAACTGTAATACCCTGCCTGATATCCACTCGACCATATATGCTTGAAATAAGTACTCCTGTATCTCGATATAATTTCCGGTATTAGACCTATACTCTCCAAATAGTTACTTTCGAATGATTCAATATCCATATCTGTAAACGAATCGAGTTCATGATATTCCATATCAAGCAATGAAGCAGCAACATATTCCACAGTTGCAAAACCCTGATTGAAATACCTGGCCGTATAGATTTTATTTATCAGATCACCGGGTATAGGTTCGTTCGTTAAGTAATGTCTGGCATAATATTTCATTAATTCCGGCTCTGTAGCCCAGTTTTCCATAATTTGTGAAGGAAGTTCAACAAAATCGCGCTTGACATCTGTCCCTGAAATGCCTTCGTACGTGACATCTGAAAGTAGTTGATGCAAACCATGACCAAATTCATGAAACAGGGTTAAAACATCATCAAGCGTGAGAAGAACAGGGGCATCACCCACAGGATTGGCATAATTACACACAATGGTAACAACAGGCCTGACATCGGTATCATTAATTTTGTATTGTTCGCGGTACGTGCCACACCATGCGCCCTGGCTTTTTGATGTACGGGTAAAATAATCCAGGTATAAAATTCCAAGATGGGATCCATCGTAATCCTTAACTTCAAAGACTTCGGCATCAGGATGAGGTTTCGGAAAATCATTTTCAATTTTTAAAAAGGTAAGTCCGTATAACTTCTTACACAAAGTAAATACACCGTCGCGTACGTTATTGAGCTCCAGGTAGGGACGCAATTCATTTTCATCGAAATTATATTTCTTATTCCTCAGTTTTTCAGCATAGTACCACCAGTCGCTTGAAGCAAGCTGAAAGTCACCCCCCTCACCATCGACAATCTCCTGCATTTCTTCTCTTTCCTGCTTTGCTACTAACAAAGCAGCCTGCCAAACTCTATTCAGAAGCTTATATACATTTTCCGGAGTTTGGGCCATACGATTGTCTAATTCATATGCTGCATAGGTATCAAAGCCGAGTAGGTGTGCCTTTTTTACCCGTAACCCGGCCATTTCTGCAATTATGACTTTGTTGTCAAATACATTATCATTATTTCCACGGTTACAATAGGCATCGTATAACTTTTTCCGAAGATCACGGAACTTAGAATATTGGAGAAATGGAATCATGCTGGGTTTGTGTGTTGTGAAAACCCATTTACCCTCTAAATCCATTTCTCTGGCTGTTTCAGCTGAAGTATTAACAACATCCTCAGGCAAGCCTTCGAGTTGGCTTTCTTTATCGAGAACAAGTTTATAATCATTCGTCTCAGCCAGCAGATTCTGATCAAACTGGTTGGAAAGTTCCGTCAGCCGTTGATTTATCTCTCTTAGTTCAATTTTCTTATCGTCAGGTAGATTCACACCGTTCCTAATGAAACGTTTATAATAGTACGTAAGAAGGCTATTTTGTTCAGTATTGAGATTCAGGGAATCTTTACCCATGTAAACTGCCTCAATCTTTTTGAAGAGATCGGTATTGAGATAGATATTATCGTTATGCTCTGAAAATTTCATTTCAAAATCAGGAGCAATTTCCTGAATTTCTTCCGTAGCATCTGCTGATTTTAAACCGCCAAAAACGGACAAAACATTTTTCAACCTACGTCCTGATCTGTCAAATGCTACTAAAGTATTTTCGAATGAAGGAGTTTCCTTATTGTTAACAATGGAATCAATCTCGATTAAATGTTCCTTTATGGCTATATCGAGAGCTGGTAAAAAATGTTGAGGCTTTATTAATTCAAAGGGAGGTACCTCATACGGAGTAAGATAATCGGCAAGAAGTGGATTATCCCTGATATCAGATCCTGTTTTACAATTAGTAAGAATTACCATAGAAACCACAATAAATAAAAGATTTAAGGTTTTCATAATATATTGAGCTTAAATTAAAATTGTTAAACTACTATTTTTTATCCTAAAAATCTGCTGATTTCTGTCATAATTTAGCTGAAAAGCTGGTGATTTTCGCGGGGATGATTTACTATCTTTATTCATCAACCAATTATTATACAGCAACTAATTGTTGTGTGGATAGCATGAAAGGTTCCTACACATTAGATGAATGTCTGATATTTTGTATATTCGATAAAAAATGACCCATGGCTAAAAATGATAAGGGAAATAAGAATAATAGTACACCCGAATTTTTACCTGCAGATATTGCAGCAAAATCGGGTGAAAAAATGAAAAGAAAGTACTATGAAAATGAATTAAGGAAATATGCTGTTGAACTGGTAAAACTTCAGGAGTGGGTAAAACAGAAGAAACTTAAAGTAGTGGTTGTTTTTGAGGGACGTGATGCTGCTGGGAAAGGCGGTGTCATTAAAACAATAGCACAATTTCTTAATCCCCGTATTTGTCGAATTGTAGCCTTGGGTATCCCAACTGAGAAAGAGAAAACAAACTGGTACTTTCAACGGTATGTACAATATCTCCCCGCGGCCGGTGAAATTGTATTGTTCGACCGCAGCTGGTATAACAGGGCCGGTGTTGAACATGTGATGGGGTATTGCACAAAAGAGGAATATGAAGAATTTCTTCGCTCCTGCCCCGAATTTGAAAAGATGTTGATCCGCTCCGGCATAATTCTTATTAAGTATTGGTTCTCAGTAAGTGACGAAGAACAGGAACGAAGGTTCCAGAGTCGGATCAATGATCCAACAAAACGCTGGAAAATAAGTCCTATGGATGTAGAATCAAGGGGAAAATGGGTTGAATATTCAATGGCAAAAGATACCATGTTTGCCTATACCGACACCAAGCAATCACCATGGTTCGTTGTTGAAGGAGATGTAAAGCGAAGGGCTCGCCTGAATTGTATACATCACCTGCTATCCTTAATTCCCTATAAGGATCTGACAACCAAACCATTCAAACTACCTGAAAAGAAATCAGACATGCATTATGTAAGACCTCCTAAGTATGAGCAGACATTTGTGCCTGAAAAATATTAAGAGTGCTCGTTGCCAGTTACTGGTGAATGAATACTTATCACTCTTTCCTTATGCCTTGTGTCTTATCCCTTGTCCCTATTACCTTGACACTTTCCACTCCTTACTCTGACCTTAAAAGCTGATAAGTATGCCATAGCAATTCTTTTCCACCGGGTGAACCATGTCCAGGAATTACTATTTCAGCCTCGGAGTATTCATTCATAACTTCTAGGATGGTATCAGGCCATGCATCCACATCTCCATCAGCTGTATAGCCTAGACCGGCAGTTCCGGCTGCTCTGACCATGCATCCGCCGAAGAGTATCTTCTCCGAAGGAATCCAGACAACAATATTATCAAGACTGTGTCCTGCACCCAGAAACTTACATTCAATTATTTCCTTACCCACCTGAAGGTTTAGAGAATCGGAAAATGGAACCTGGGAAACTTCATACTGATGTTGGTCAGCAAGTTTGATGGTTAATGAATAGGCATAAGAGCGAATTCCTGTTTCATGAAAGGCTTTTAATCCTCCAAGGTTATCATTGTGCCAATGTGTTGGTATTACGGCTATGGTCCGAAGTCCTTTCCTGTTTATCCATGAAAGCAATTGATTGGAAAGAGAATCGTTGACGGGAGTATCGATTACAATGGCTGAATCCCCACTAATAAACACAAGCCCATTACAAGGAATACGGCTGAATCTGGTAGGTTCCATGTAAGATATGTGAAGAAAAACATGTTCCGAAAGAGGCACCAGCTCAAGCTTATCGCTAATGATAATTTTTTCATTTTCCTGAGACTGACCGAATAGATAGCTCAAAGAAAGCAGGGCGGATAGAAGAAATAATTTTATATTCATTTTATTTTAGATAAGTGATTCTCCAACGGTTTTTCTCATCACTCCTTCTTTGCTTATCCATCTATCGTAAATGAAAACCAGCAGAATAGCAAATGTTAAGCATATAAAACCTGCCAACCCGGTAATACCAGTGTTTAAATCGGTTCCACCCAGGCTGAGCATTAAAGTAATACCAAAAAATGCATTAATTGAGCCATGCATCAGGCTGGACGCTATAACCGATTTAGCCTTTATTGTTATATAATTAAACAGAAATGTATACAGGGTGCAGAAGATGGTCATATAAAGTACTCCCCATTTTGGATGTTGTGGGTAGTTATGGCCCATAAGAATTATAGGTGCGTGCCACAGACCCCAGATGATTCCAATGATCAGCGAAGCTTTGAAAAAACTTATATTTTTTAATTCCGTTAATAAAAAGCCACGCCAACCCAACTCCTCACCAAAACCGGCTATGGCATTTATAGTTGCAGCGGCAATCAGACCCTGGAATATACTTATCCAAACCGGATGAAAGGGCAATGCATCAATCGATTGTTGCATCTTATCCATCTGCTCGGGGGTCATTTTGTCGCGGTACATATCCATTATGCCAGTCATATCCGGGGTAAAACTGATACCAGGGAAAAGAAATCCTATGCCTGTTGCCATAAAAACCAGAATTAAGGGAATTAATAATGCCCAGAGAAAGAATAAATTAAATTTAAAGGAGATCAATAATGGCTTTACCATTTTTTCCTTATAGATTACTTTTTGCACAAGTAACGCGGCCAGAGCAGGCATAAACATGTAGCCAATAAGCATTAAAACAGCAGTAATAGACTTTATATCAATATCGAGCAGATAGACGGCTCCTCCTATTAACCAACTGAAAACAAAAGCCAGGATCAGAAAGAGAAAGATTTTTTTTGTATTCATAGTGAATATAAATTATAGGATCACATTCTTTAATTAAAGGCTTGTATCAAAATTAATTTTTTGTAAAAAAAACAAAAACCTGTTCTAATATAAATTTTACTGGGGTATGCACTTGAAACATATAAAAATAATCAATAAATTAGGG
>CAZMVE010000015.1:0-8047 GCA_964569585.1 uncultured Bacteroidales bacterium
CCATTTTCGCTTACTGACACTGCATTAATGGCAGTTAACACAGTATTATTGTCAGCTGACATTCCATTTTTGGCAACTGACATTTCATTATTGCTCGTTAACACTTCATTATTGGAAGCTGACAGTTCATTTTTGCTTAGTAACACTCCGTTTTTGGTGACTTACACCTCATTATTAATCTATACCTAAATCTATTCAGCCGCTATCATTCACTTTTTAGACTCAGGTAATCCTCAAATGGAAAAAGCCGGTTAACCACTCCGGCTTTCTTTGTCAAGGTCTAACCTAATTACCTAAGTTAAATTTGTAATATGTCAAAAAATCAACTATGAATTCCGTTTTTTGGTAATTTGTAACCCTTGCCAATGAAATTTTTTTAGAAATTCAGGAGGGTAGGGTGTTTTAAACCGGTCCATGTTCCTCGGGGCACAAGCTGCAGACTATGCTATCATTGAGGGTATCTTAATGCAACGGTTCAATTCATACTGAAAAAGAAACCCGGCTGAACATATATCGACCGGGTTTCTAAATGATAAATATCAAAATCCTTATTCGACCTGGAATTTTATTACTTCATTTGAAATCTTGTCAGCACTTTTCGTCTGTAGCCGGAAAAGGTATACTCCTGCCGGAAGCTGGCTTACCTGCCATGTGAGTTGATGACTTCCGGAATACTCATTTTCATTCCTCAGTTCAGCCAGTTTACTGCCTTTCAGCGAATATACCTCAGCCAGAACATGACCCGGTAATTTGGTTGTGTATTCAAAGAATACCTGATCAGTTGCAGGATTCGGATAACTTCTCAGTAACAGCTTACCCTCTAACCAATTGTTGTTTAAAGCACCCGGGGGATTGGTAGTACCTTTGAGGGTGTCGGTAACCAGTTCAATACCATCACCCGTTCCCAAATTGCGTGAATATTTTTTATCGGAAGCATTGTTCCAATGCTCATAAGCACCCAGACTTCCAATCACGGTTCCATCACCTTCGGGATCGTATTCGGTATCTGCCGGCCAGTATGAAGGATCGGCAGCCTGGTATAAAAAATCATCGGCTCCGTCCATGTAGGGATATTTTTGACCTGTAGGCTTGTTTTTATATTCTTCCAGCAAAAAATCGTAGCATACTGCTTGCACAGCTACTTCATCCTGTGAGAGGAACAGCGAGGAGGGATAATCGTTATTGAAGGGTTCCATCTGCCATTTTTCAACCCAACCTTCCCAGCTTCTCCCGGCCCAGATACCATCGATAATAAAAAGGAGTGTATTTCCACCCAGCATGTTATGTCCCATATAATCCACCAGATGACGATATTTTCTTGTCCCCGGATCATTGGCAGGCAAAGAGGGGTGCATAATCATGGCCGATTGGTTTGTAACGTGTGTTCCCTGCTCCAGAATAGAACCCTGATGATTTTTAGCCGTTAAAGTTATGGCACCTTCGTTATGGGTTTTCAGGCAGGGCATGTTGATAAAATAAGCTGCATCAATATACTCCTGAGGAATACGAACAGCATTTACTCCATCGCTGAATTTAATGACATTGGTATCGGTGGCAACCGTCTGATAACGTCCGTTTATTCCTTTTTCATCACAGTAATTCACATCGGGATAAACGGAATGGCACATATCCCAGTAGAGATTATGAAATGTACGGAAGGGATCGCCCAGGTATATATCCGATTGGGCCACGCCCACTACTTCAATAAGTTGACGCAGAAGGGCCAGTGATAATTCCGGCGTGGCGTCCATGCGTTCAAAATCGCTGACTTTGGCCGTACCCGATACAGAACAACAGGAATTGGTAATATTGATCTTGATATAGATCTTTTCCCCGGAAGTATAAGCTACATCGCCATTTCCGTGATTGCTGTTAAAATACCTGAAAATAGCATTCCAGGCGGCTGTAACAGTCGATTCACCGGTCAGATTTATAATTCCGTGTACCAGCATGCTGTCAACTTCGGCGGCATCAGTATTCTGAAACCAGTAGTCGGTATCGGTGTTGGTACAGGTACTATCAGTCGAATTTTTATTCCAGACCCAAACTACACGGCCGGGATGTATTCCCCGGGCAATGCCAATGGGGTCATTCGGCGCAAAATAGTTATCACCCACCAGTTGTGTAGCATTCAACTTTATACTATTGACCGAACCCGACAGATATATCGTAATCAGAGCAACAATAAGAAATCCGGAGGCAGCTATATATCTGGCATTTATAAAGTGACGTTTGAATTTTCGCAAAGCCAGTACTGAGGATGAAATGGAAATCAGGTAAAGGATAAAAGCCGACATTACAGGAGCGGCAGTCCTCATGCAAGGATACCCTGCCCTGGAGGGTTTTGGAATAACCCTGATCAGAAACCATGCAGTTGAGGCAATACCCAGTACGAAAAATACAATTCGTGCCGATATTCGCCAATGCAGCATCTTTTGCAAATGCTTTTTCACTTCTTGTTTAAAATCGTTCATTTGAAATTTCTTTATGATATTGGTATTAAAGTTAATTTTTTATTGGATTAAACTTATAAAAAACTATATCTGGCTACACTTTTATACATACAGAAATTTAAGATTCATTTAAAGTCGTGTTGTTTATTTTACCTGTAACAAGCATTTGCATTCAGTAACCACCGAAGTTTTATTGAATCACCACCTGTGTGTCGTCAAAACTTCAGCAATGGAGCAAACTCAACGGAGGTACTTGTGTAAGCGAAGTAACCAGGTACTATAAACGCCGATTGTTTTTTCAGCTCCTTTGCGCTTCATAAGGAAAAGAAAGGCTCGGTTTTTTAAGCAATAAATGTATATTTGCTGCCATGGGTGCAACGCATTTGGGATTGCAGGAAAACCAGTAATTATCAATCTCTCCGGGGTGGCTAACGCGTACACAAGATTGAAAAATTATGATCTTATCCGGTAGGGAAAATGATCGATTACAAAATAGCCTGTTACAATTCCTGACATGCACCTGGTATACTTTACTATTATTTCTGAATTAACTTATGCATATTAAACCAAAATACAATTTTTCCGACTGGCTGGATTTTAATAAGGAGTGTTACCATGCAAAAAAAGAATGGTTGTATTTATCAGACAGATATTTGAATACACTTATACCTCAAATGCCTTCCAAAGAATATTTGCATCAGCGGCATACGGTTTTCCGGATTGATATGCTTATGTATCTCTATGCACGCTTGCACAGGCAACCGGGCGATACACGGCTGGGGGTTTTATGTGGGGTATTGACCCACCTGCTGGATTATCTTTACGATCATCGCCCGCTTTCCGATAATGATTTTGCTTTCGTCGGGCGATTGATGGAAATAAGAAAGGATTACGAGCCTTATGATACCCTGACCCGCGCTGTGGCCGAACTGGCTTCTGTTTTTTGGTCAATGGTTCATAATCCATCCATAGTTACCGATACCTTAGAAAAAATGTTGAAAACACAGCGGGATTCGCTGCAGCAGGTAAACGGGCAGATAACAGCCGGATACCTGGAAGGTTTAACAAAGGCAAAAGGACATCAATCACTTTGTTTGTACTACTCTATCGCAAACCCGGATTTTGGTGAAGAAGAATCAGAACATTTAATGACCTTTGGTCACTATATGCAGTACATGGATGATCTTGAGGACTTTTATGAAGATCGATTAGAAAATCGTAATTCCTGTATATCGAGCGTGGCTGAAGGGTGTTATGAAGCGGGTCATTTGCTGAAACTGGCCTTACCTGACCTGGCGGCTTTCTATAAAAGAAAACAATTCGACTTTGATTTTTTTAGTAATACCGTAATGCTTTATCATAATTCTCTGATAAGGTCGTGTCAAAGACGCGAGCGTTTGCAGCATTTGCCGCGCGGAGTGCAACGATTAGCTTCCCTGCCTAAGGCAATCTTTGGCTCGTTCATGCCCGTATTTTACCTGACCCCGCTGGAATTGACCGACTCTGTCAAATAGCTGTAATTCCTCATTTTATTATCTTCGCGCTTAATTTGTAGCGCATGTGGGTTTTTTACGGTCTTTTTTCCACCATTTTTTTAGGATTCTATGATGCCATTCGTAAAAAGGTATTGAATAACAACCCGGTCATTCCTGTCCTTTTTCTGGCCAGTCTTACCGGGGCGCTTATCTTCCTGCCCTTTATTATATTCTCACATACCGGCGTGATCCATCAGGGAGCCTTTCTGTATATTCCACCCGGAAGCCCGAAAGAACATTTGCTGGCATTGTATAAATCCATGCTGGTAGGGTCATCGTGGTTTTTGGCATATAATGCTCTGAGCCGGCTGCCTCTCACTATTGTTGTCCCCATACGTTCCACCGGCCCAATGTGGACCCTGATAGGTGCCATGCTGATTTACACCGAGCGGTTTACGGCAGTTCAGTGGTTTGGCATTGTCACAGTACTTGGATTTTTCTACTATTTTATCCTGGCAGGCAGGAAAGAGGGCATTGATTTTTTTCGCAACAAATGGATCTTTACCGCCATCGGAGCCACCCTCCTGGGTGCTGCCAGCAGTTTGTACGATAAGTTTCTTTTCAGTCATTACGACCGGGTGTTTATCCAGGCATGGTATTCTGTTTATATGGTACCTGTATTGCTGCCTTTTGTTTTTTTCGTTTGGTATCCGCGCAGTAAAGCTTTAACAGTTTTTTCCTGGAATGTATTCATTCATCTGATAGAGATCCTCCTGGTGGTTTCCGATTTTCTGTATTTCTATGCCCTTTCGTACAACGGGTCATCAATAGCCGTGCTCTCTATATTACGGCGAAGCAGTGTCATCATTTCATTTATCTCGGGGGCAGTATTCTTTGGTGAAAGGAACTTGAAACATAAGGGGCTTGCCCTGACAGGAATTTTTATTGGCATTGTTCTGATTGTTCTGGGAACATTAGCCGGGTAATGGATTCCGTTCGCCAAATGAAAATCTTTTCCGGCAAGCGGGAATATAAAGCACAGGCTTACTATATTTGTATCAGCCGTAATGGCACAATTGCTTCATAGGGAATCCGGTGAAACGTTTTTTACGCGTCATTCCGGAGCTGCCCCCGCAGCTGTAATCTCCGCAATTGTTATTCAACAAGTCACTGTCATTATGTATGTTTGACGGGAAGGCGGATAACAAGGGAGTGAGCCAGAAGACCTGCCATTGCGTCTTTATTCAGGTTCGATACCTCGGGGAATTCAGGATCGGACTCCATCCGTAACGCATGGTTTCCTTTTCCCCGCTGTATTATAAAATGAGTTGAAGATGAGGTTACATCTTTTTTGGCTTTTTGCATTGTCGGCATATTGCTGCACAAATAGCAATAACAACAGACCTTCAGATAAGGTGCTGCCGGTAAAGCTTTGTGCAGAAAATACCATTGAAGTTAGCTATGCCAAAGGTTTTACCATGGAGGAATCGGACAAGGGCATTTACATTGTCGTTGACAATCCATGGAAGCCGGGAGATACATTGGCCACCTATTTTTTACCGGATAAAAATTCAGGAAGAGAAGCAAGACGGACAAGTGATTTTACGATTCCGGTTCCGGTGGAGAATATTGCCGTACTTTCTTCGACATTTCTGGGTATGTTTCGTTTGCTGGGAGAGGAGAGCAGGATCAGGTCGGCCACCGATGCACGTTTGATCTACGATTCCATCCTGTACCGGAAATATCTTGACGGAAAACTGACGGATCTGGGCGAAGCCGTTCATCTCAATGTTGAGGCTGTTGTCGGCCAGTCACCCGACCTGGTGATGAAATATATTTTTGGTACTATCGACGAAACGGATCATAAGATCAAGGAAGCGGGTATCCCTATTGCCTATAACCTGGAGTATATGGAATCGCATCCCCTCGGGCGGGCGGAGTGGATTAAATTTGTCGCAGCTTTTACCGGAAAAATACATATGGCCGATTCGATTTTCAGGATAATAGAGAACGAATATCTCCACTTATCGGAACTGGCAAAAGCGAAAACCAACAAGCCTACCGTTCTCGATGGATCGAGCTATAAGGGCATATGGTATGCTGCCGGTGGGAAAAGTTACCCTGCCCGACTGTATGAAGATGCTGGAGCAGAATATTTCTGGAAAACGGATACCAGTTCAGGGAGTATCCCCGTAAGTTTTGAAGTCATTATTGAAAAGCAATCGGATGCCGATTACTGGATCGGGCCTTCAACAGGAAACAGGGATGAATTGTTACAGGTGGAAAGTCGCTATGCCTTATTAAAAGCATTCCGGAACGGGAATGTTTATTATTTTGGAAAGCGGGTTAATCCTAACGGGGGTTATGATTATTATGAGAGCGGTGTCGTGCGTCCCGATATTCTCTTACAGGATATGGTTTGGGTTTTTCATCGCGATTTGCTCGATGAAACTTATGAACCTGTATATTTGGAAAAGATTAAATGATGGTATTATGATCCGGAGAACTCATTACTTCCTTTTTTTCTCATTAAGCCTGTTACTCATTGTATTTTTTATACTCGACCTTTTTCTGGGCAGCGTGCATATACCCCTAAAGGAATCGATACACATTCTTAGCGGAAATTCGGACAATAGCAACTGGTCATATATACTGCTGCAGATGCGGCTTCCGCGAGCCCTGAATGCGGTTATTACAGGTTCAGGTCTGGCTATTGCAGGATTAATGATGCAGACACTGTTCCGGAATCCATTGGCAGGACCCTATGTGCTGGGAATCAGCTCGGGCGCGAGTCTGGGTGTTGCAATTTATGTCATGTCATCAGGGGTTTTTGGTTTTATCATTGGGTCGGGCATTTACAATTATGGGATGATCCTGTCTGCTGTGGTAGGAGCGGTCTTTATCTTTTTACTGGTTATTTTGGTTGCTTTTCGTATCCGCGATTCGGTTTCTTTACTTATTGTAGGTATCATGTTTGGCAGCCTGACAACTGCTATTGTGAGTATTCTGCAATATTTCAGCCGGCCCGAACTGGTCCATAAGTTTGTGATCTGGACACTAGGAAGTCTTTCTTCAGTAGGTTGGGATCAACTTCTTATCATGATGGGTTTTATCCTTGCCGGCCTGATAGTCTCGGTTTTTCTGATCAAGCCTATGAATGCCTTCCTGCTGGGTGAGACGAATGCTGAAGCCACCGGTGTGAATATTGTCCGGATCAGGTACCTGATACTTTTCGGAGTGAGTATTATTGCAGGATCCCTGACTGCATTCAACGGTCCCATTGCCTTTATTGGTCTTATTGCACCGCATATTTCACGCATGATATTCAACACTACCAATCACCGTATACTGTTTCCAGCCTGTATACTTACGGGTACTATTCTTTTACTGGGTTGCGATATTATTTCGCAGGTTCCGGGGAAGTATATTATGTTGCCCATTAATGCCATTACAGCACTAATTGGTGCGCCTGTTGTGGTATGGATCATTATTGGTAAAAGGAAAATGAAAATCGCCTTCTGATGCTGAAAGATTCTCTTAACCCGAAAAGTATGTTACATACTCAGGAACTTTCGATAGGGTACACCTACCGGGGCAGGGAGTCTGTATTACAATCCGGACTAAATCTAAAGCTGTTTGAGAGTGATTTCGTATGCCTTATCGGGCCTAACGGATGTGGAAAATCAACATTGATACGCACATTAGGAGGATTACAAAAATCGATGAGCGGAGATGTTTTCATTGAAGATGAAAAACTCACTTCTCTAGGTTACAGTAGCCGGAGCCAGCTAATAAATACAGTGCTGACCGATAGGTCCGCGGTGGATCATATCACCGTAGAAGAGGTAGTTGCCCTGGGAAGATATACCTATACGAACTGGATCGGATCGCTCTCGGAACCTGATAGGAGCTATATCAGCAATTCAATTCACGAGGTCGGGCTGTCTGGTTTTGAGGATCGGATGCTTTCAACCCTCAGTGACGGTGAGCGACAACGGGTATTCATAGCTAAAGCACTGGCTTCCGACGCTCCCTTATTGCTGCTCGATGAGCCGACAGCCCATCTTGATATTTCGAACCGTGTGGAAATACTCACCTTGCTCAGAAACCTCAGCATTA
>CAZMVE010000015.1:8147-38042 GCA_964569585.1 uncultured Bacteroidales bacterium
ACTTCAATTCCGAAGTATGCGGTGAGGACATTTGAAAGATTAGGATTTTCGGTAAGTCAGAAAGCCGGGGCCCTGGCACGTATTGGGGTAGATAATGAGGGATGGATCATTTCAACCGGCCTTATTGAGATCAAGCACTTAACTTTGTCTGAAGCCTGTCGCATTCTCAAAAAACTTACGTTAAGGGTTAAATAAATGAAGCCAAGTAAACCAACAGAGCATCCTTTACACGATTATTACTCCAGGATATTTAGGAAATACGACCTGGTCAATCGTTTATTTACTTTTGGGCAAGACATGCGATGGAGACGAATAACAGCCATTAAGTGTCTGGAATTCGAACCTGATACAGTAATTGACCTATGCTGTGGCACAGGCGATCTGGCAATAATGATCAGTAAGTTATCTCCAACCCCTGTTTCCATTACCGGATTCGATTTTACTACTAAGATGCTCGATGTGGCAAAGAAAAAAGCCGAAAAAAAGCAGATTCGTACTATTGAGTTTGTACAGGGCGATGTGGCATTGATGCCCTTTGATAATGAAACATTCGATTGTATGACCATAGGATTCGGATTCCGAAATCTAAGCTTCGATAATACCCATATCGCGCAGCACATGCATGAGATATACAGAATTCTTAAACCGGGCGGAAATCTATTAATCCTTGAAAGTTCGGTTCCTGCCAATCCCATAATCCGCTTTTTTCACAGGATATATTTGAAGATTTTTCTTGTTCCCCTTGGAGGACTTATTTCAGGAAGCTGGAGAGCCTATAGTTATCTGGCCGGCTCATCGGCAAATTTTTATAGTATTAGCGAGCTTAAAAAATTAATGGGAGAGTACGGATTTACTGTTCTATCTGTCAGACCTTTTTTCCTTGGTTCTGCAAACCTGATTATTGTGAGAAAAGAATAGCAACACCTTCTCCACCTTTTAAATATCATCTTAATTTATCGTTGGTTTTATTATATTTGAGCTTAAACAGAAACATTTTATATGACTATTGATGCTATTAACCAGTTATGCAAGGATACTTTGATTGGTTTTCTTGATATAGAGTTTCTTGAGTACGGAGATGATTTTATTTCAGCCCGCATGCCTGTCGATAGAAAAAAACTGCAACCCATGGGTATTCTTCATGGTGGGGCATCATTAGCATTGGCTGAGACAGTTGCCAGTGCCGGATCATTCTTGCTTGTCGACCAAACAAAATATGAAGTATTGGGTTTACAGGTTACAGGCAATCATGTTTCTTCCGTAAATTCAGGAGAAGTTATTGCACGGGCTGAAATTGTACATAAAGGGAATATAACGCATGTCTGGGATGTTAAAATTTCAACTGAAGAGGGTCAACTCGTTTCAGTAGCCAGGGTTACGAATATTATAATTGAGAAACAATAAAGGGATCGATCAGATGCAGGATGTTAAAAGCAAAACATACTCAGTTTTTAATGCACTTGAAATAGTGCTCCGCAAAAAATTAACTATGGCCATTTACCGGCTTCCCGGTGAATCAGATATAAACCTGGTCGTGCAGAAAAATCATGAACTCAAAGAACTTACTGATCTGTCACAAATACCGGCAACCGGAGGATTTTTAATTGCACCTTTCTGGACAGGAGATAATAATAAAACCTATTTAATTGAGCCCGAACTTCTCTGCCGGAATACACTTTCCGATGCTCAGTTCGATTCTCTCAATAAAATCAAACCTGTTTTTCGGAACGGAATTCCTAAAATTGACTTCAGCGAAACGAACAAAGATGATTTTATCGATCAGCTTGAACAAACCATTGAACATATTAAGTCAGGCGAATTCAATAAAGTAGTTTTGTCGAGGGTAAAAATTATTGAAGGTAAGTATTCACCCAATCTGGTCAGTATTTTCAAATTGTTATGCGAATCCTATCCAAATGCCTTTGTATATCTTTTCCATGTCAGAGGAAAATGCTGGGTGGGCGCTACCCCGGAACCTTTAATATGTGCGGCAAACGATCAATTGTATACTGTATCCCTTGCCGGAACGCGTTCCTACTCGGAGGAGAATACACATGTAGCTAAGTGGAACCATAAAGAAAGGCTTGAGCAGGAATACGTCACAGAATACATCGAAAAGATACTCGCAGAAAATCAGATTACCAGGTATATCAAAAAGGGTCCTTACACCAAGAAAGCCGGTAAACTACTCCATCTGCGAACCGATTTCTTTTTCTCTGCCGAAGAGGCAGGTAATAAATTACCGGCTCTGATCAATACCCTGCACCCGACATCAGCTATTTGTGGAATTCCTATGGAGAAATCACTGAATTTTATTAAAAGTCTTGAAAAACACGACCGTGAGTATTATACCGGGTTCCTGGGGCCTGTTGGTCTGAAGGAGGGCATGCAGCTCTTTGTGAATCTGCGTTGCATGCAGGTGTTGGAAAATCAGCTGGTACTTTACGTAGGTGGAGGTATCACTGCTGAATCGATACCGGAAGATGAATGGGAAGAAACCGAAATTAAGGCTGAAACTTTACTTTCTATTGTACAGCAGATATAATACATGTTGCAATCCTTCCAGCATATTGCCGACCTGAGTGAAATTTGCCGTTTAGGGGGAGTTAAAAAAGTTGTTATATCACCGGGTTCCCGCAATGCCCCTTTAATCGATGCTTTTTATTCCCTGTTTGGAGAAAGTTGTTACAGTATTGTCGATGAACGCAGTGCCGGGTATTTTGCCCTGGGGATGGCGCGTTATTCTCAAACACCTGTAGTGCTGATCTGCACATCGGGTACAGCAGTACTCAATTACAGTCCTGCCGTTGCTGAAGCCTATTACTCTCATATTCCGCTCCTGGTTATAACTGCCGACAGGCCGGGCGAATGGATAGATCAGCAGGATAATCAAACCATACGACAGAAGGAAGTATACAGGAATTTTATTAAGAAAAGTTATCACCTTCATGAGAATCCGGAAAATCAAGAGATATTGAGAGATGTGCACCATCAGATAGTTGAAGCCATACATGTTGCATGCACAGAGCCAAAAGGTCCCGTTCATTTGAATGTCCCCTTATGCGAACCGCTTTATAGTAATTTACCTCCTGTATCAAAGGATATCTCATCGGCTGTTATAAAGGAAACTGATAATACAATTATTATTTCTGATAGCCTGAATACAGCATGGCAGAATGCAAAAAAAATTTTAATAGTTCATGGGCAGGATCATCCACAATCCGAAATAGGTGAGGTATTGATAAAACTTTCGGAATTGCCCGGCGTGGTTGTTATGGCTGAGAATATCTCAAATGTAAAAGCTGATTCGGTTATTTCCCACACCGATCTTCTTTTCTCCCACACTCAACAGGATTCTCTTGAATCACCGGATCTGTTGCTGTATTCCGGAGGCCAGGTGGTGTCGAGGCGATTGAAGAATTATTTGCGGGGTTTGAAAAATCTTCCTGCCTGGCGCATCGGTCTCGATGATTATCCTATCGATACATTTAAACATCACAATGCGGTGTTAGCTTGTCAGGCTTTACAAGCCTATTCCTGGTTGGATCAAATTACACGGAGTAAAGAGTCTCAACCTGATTATAAAAACAGCTGGCTCGAAGCATCGGCAAGTGCCGGAAAAAAAAGGGATGACTTACAAAATAAATTACCTTTCTCCGATGTTTCAGCCATGAAACTTATACTGGAAGCCATTTCGCAACATAGCATACTTGAGTTGGGCAATAGTAGTGCCGTTCGTCTATTTCAATTTTTTAAGACACCGGAAAATACGGAGATATTCTCAAACCGTGGAGTTTCAGGTATCGATGGTTGTCTTTCGGCAGTTTCCGGAACGGCTGCAAGTTCAAACAAGCTGACAGTTGCTGTAGTCGGTGATTTGAGTTTTGTGTACGATTCCAATGCATTGTGGAATGCAAGGTTATCGCCCAACCTGCGCATAGTTGTCTTAAATAACAGGGGTGGCGGCATTTTTAGCTTGCTGGACGGTCCCTCAACCAAATCGGCCTATGATGAATTTTTTATAGCCTATCATCCGGTTAATCTGCAAAAACTGGCCGAAGCTTTTAATTTAAATTATTTTTGTAGTAGTGATAAGGAAAGCCTTACCCGGGAATTGCCCCGCTTTCTTCAACCAGCCGATAAAACAGGGGTGCTGGAAATAAGGACAGGACCTCAGGACAATGTGAAGGCATTTCGAATGATGTTAGGCAAGGAAAGTCCGGAGGGAAAATAGTAATCAACAACTTGAAATATGGCTCAGGATAGAAATTGGACCGTACTTAAAGAATACAAGGAAATCAAATTTGATTTTTTTGAAGGTATTGCAAAGATTACCATCAATCGTCCGCGGTATCATAATGCTTTTACTCCCGACACCACAAAAGAGATGTGCGATGCTATGGTACATTGCCGGGAAAACCAGCGAATATCGGTTGTTATTTTAACGGGAGCAGGGGATAAGGCTTTTTGCAGCGGGGGTGATCAGAATGTAAAAGATTTTGCCGGGTATGTTGGCAGCGACGGAGTTCCCCGGTTAAACATTCTCGATCTGCAAAAGCAGATCCGGTCTATTCCGAAACCTGTAATTGCCATGGTAAATGGGTATGCCATAGGTGGTGGTCACGTACTTCATGTGGTCTGCGACCTGACTATAGCATCGGAAAATGCAATTTTTGGACAAACGGGTCCCAAAGTAGGTAGTTTCGATGCCGGCTTTGGTTCGTCCTATCTTGCCCGTATCGTTGGCCAAAAGAAAGCGCGGGAGATATGGTTTTTATGTGAACAGTATTCGGCCAGGGAGGCACTGGAGATGGGACTGGTGAATAAAGTGGTTCCGCTTTCCGGGTTAGAAGATGAGACCCTTGCCTGGTGTAAAAAAATCATGGAGCATAGCCCTTTGGCACTTAGGATGATAAAGGCCGGTTTAAATGCCGAACTCGACGGCCAGGCCGGCATTCAGGAGTTAGCCGGCAATGCTACCATGCTGTATTATATGACCGATGAGGCCCAGGAAGGGAAAAAGGCTTTTTTAGAAAAACGAAAACCTGACTTTGATAAATTCCCAAAGATGCCTTAAATTGCTAATATGAATCTTTTAATCTGGATTAAAGCTTTCCGGCTGCGCACACTTCCTCTTGCACTTTCCTGTTCCGTGCTGGGCAGCTTTCTGGCATATGCTTCAGGGTCGTTCCGCCTGGAAATATTTTTAATGGCCGCTTCTACCACACTTTTTCTTCAGATACTATCGAATCTGGCTAACGATTACGGGGATGCGATACACGGAGTGGATAACAAAAACAGGATAGGACCGGGACGGGTTACACAGAGCGGACTTATTGGGAAGCGAAGTATAAAAAGAGTAATCCTGCTTTTTGCATTTTTATCACTGATCAATGGTTTACTTCTGATTTTTATCGGTTTACATGACATCAGAAGCAAACTATTTTTTTTAGTTCTCGGGCTTATTGCTATTTATGCTGCCATTACCTATACTATTGGTCGAAAACCCTATGGTTATGTTGGCCTGGGCGATATGTTCGTCTTTATATTCTTTGGGATTGTAGGAGTGGCCGGAACGTATTATTTACATACCCATACTTTTACATCGTGGATTTTTTTACCGGCATCTGCTATTGGTTTACTTAGTTCGGGAGTACTCAACCTGAATAATATGCGTGATATTAAGAACGACTCTCTTTCCGGTAAACGGACACTGGTTGTCAGGTTAGGTTCGAAAGGCGCCAAAATGTATCATGTAGCATTAATTTGTCTTTCCATGGTATTGAGTCTGATATATACAATTAAATTTTATCATTCTATTTTTCAATTTCTTTTTATCCTGACTTTTCCTTTATTCGTATTAAATATAAAAGTGGTCATTCAAAATACCGAACCAGTTGAGTTAAACACCGAACTTAGAAAGCTGGCTTTAACCACGCTTATTTTTTCCATAATGTTCGGGTTAGGTTTTATACTATAATGATAAAAGCTGTTATCCGTTATAACGAATTCAGGTTTCGAAGACCGGCTACTACTTCGCGTGGAGCGTTTACAAGTAAACCAGTCTATTATATTGTACTTTACAATGATTCCTCTCCCAACTCATTCGGCATTGGGGAGTGTTCTTTATTTCCGGGTCTGAGCATGGATGATGTGGAAGGTTATGAAAAAAAAATAAAGGAAATTGTCGACCTGATAAACAAAGGGTGGTATAACCTTCATATGCCTTTATATGCATTTCCTTCAATTAATTTTGCCTTGGAAACGGCGGTGAAGGATCTGGAACAAAAGGGATCAAAAATTTTATATCCTTCGTCATTTACCGATGGAAAAGATTCGATAGCCATTAATGGCCTTATCTGGATGGGAACAAGAAAGGAAATGAGCGCTCAGATTGATCAGAAATTGAACCTTGGCTTTCAGTGTCTGAAGTTAAAAATTGGTGCTTTGGACTTTGATGAAGAATATGAAATTATAGCTGATATCCGAAAACGATACAAGGTTGATGATCTTGAGATTCGTGTTGATGCCAATGGTGCATTTCCTCCTGAAGATGCTCTTGAATACCTGTATCGATTATCCGATTTGGATCTTCACAGTGTGGAACAGCCTATTTTACCTTCCCAGCTCGACGAAATGGCAGCCTTATGTGAAACAACTCCTATTTCCATTGCACTTGATGAGGAGCTAATTGGTAAATACAGCATGGAAAATAAACAACAATTACTTAAAATAATCCAACCGCAATATATTGTTTTAAAACCAGGATTACTGGGCGGAATCAGCTCTTGCGAAGAATGGATTGAAACCGCAAACAGGCAAAATATTGGCTGGTGGATTACCTCTTCGCTGGAAACAAATATAGGACTCAATGCTATAGCGCAATGGACATACACACTTAAAAATTCAATGGCTCAGGGATTGAGTACCGGAGATTTGTTCGTAAATAATATAGAATCACCTCTTGCACTTATGGGAGAAAAGTTGTATTATTTCCCACAGAAAAAATGGGATCTTTCCCTATTTATCAATAAATAAACAATCGATGCAAAATAATCTACACGGCTTATTGATTAATAATAGAATTTATCCTATTGATAATCTGCAAGACTTATGCGATAGTATTCGGAAGGATAAGAGTATTCCTGAGTGGGAAAAGAAGGTATATGCCTTTATAGAGGAATGGATCGATGAGAAAGATTTCATCGTGCAATCTTCTTCAGGCACATCAGGAAAACCGAAAAATCTGAAACTCTCGAAAAAATCGATGATGCTTTCGGCTCAAAAAACCTGTGAACTATTTGATTTACGATTTGGTCGTTCTGTGCTTTTATGTCTTCCCATCGATTATATTGCAGGGAAGATGATGATTGTCAGAGCTTTTGTTGGCGGATTAAATCTTTTACTTACTGAGCCGTCAAGTATGCCTGATCTGGCAGGTTTTGGCAATATTGAATTTTGTGCCATGGTTCCTCTCCAGGCTTATAATTCCTTAAATTCAATCGAAACATTACGACGAATAAAAAAACTGATCATCGGTGGAGCCGAAATACGTGACGAATTGGAAGTGATGCTGGGCGATTTGCCTAATGAGGTTTATGCTACATATGGTATGGCTGAAACTTGTTCACATGTTGCCATACGGAGAATTAGTGGTGCCGAACACGAACGTTCATACGTAGCAATTCCGGGTGTTAGTTTTTCAGTCGATAGTCGTGGTTGTTTAGAAATCGAAGCTGATTTTTTCGAACATAAAATCGTCACAAATGATGTGGTAGACCTGACAGATAAAACTACTTTCCGCTGGATTGGCCGCTTCGATAATCTGATAAATTCAGGAGGTCTTAAAATAGTTCCTGAGGAAATAGAAGCTATTGTATCGAAAACCACTGGACTGGATTGTGCTGTGATAGGTTTAGCCGATGAGAAATTGGGTGAAAAAGTTGTTCTGGTACTGGAAAAGGGAGGTAGCGAAATTACTGAAGATGAAATAGAATCGATCTTAATAGATGAACTCCCAAAGCGATATCATCCAAAAGAAATCATTTTTGTTGATGAACTTCCTCGTAATCATTCCTTTAAAGTCGACAGGTTTCAATTGAAGCAACAACTTATTAAATAGTACTTTAAAGCGATTCTATAAATTCAGTAAGATTATTTTTTATTTCAGAAGCTATTGGGCCAAGTGAATTGTTTTCTACAGCCTGCATTGAGGCTACAGGGTCAATAACAGATATTTCAACAAGATTTTCTCCTTTTTCTTGCATAATTACATTGCAGGGCAGCATTAATCCAATATGCTCTTCATTCGAAATTGCAGCATGTGCGTGTTTAGGACTGCATGCCCCGATAATTTTATACCTTCTGAAATTAATACCCAGCTTCTCTTTGAACTTTTCGTGAATATCAATTTCGGATACAATTCCCAATCCGAAGACTTTTAATTTTTCTTCGATAAGTTGTCGTGCTTCTTCGTAAGTTATATTTAACTGTTTTGCAAAGAAATACTTCATTACATACTGTTTTATGGTTTTTTAGCAATCATTCGCAACATACTGGCATCTCCCTCATGAAAATCCCCTTCTTCAAAATTGATAACACGTTCCTGGGGCATAGCGCTCATTCCCGAATTCTTTCGTGTTTTGTATGTCTTTTATTCCGGAAGTCATTGATAGAATCGCCTATTAGATATCCGATTAAACCACCCATTAAAACACTCATATACCAGGTTGAAGTAATTGGACAGGAACCGGTCCTGCAGCCAACAAATCGCCAGTAGAAATAACCACCAAAAAGTCCAATTATGGATAATGTTATCGAGAGCCAATGTTTTTTAAGAATTCGTTTCATTAGTTCACTTTAAGAACATCGTTGATTGCTTTCCGGAATGAATCTTTTGGCAGAGCTCCCATGGCCATTTGTGGTTGTCCTTCTAGAGGGATAAAAAGCAGGCTGGGAATACTGCGTATTCCAAATATCGATGATAATTCTTTTTCTGCTTCAGTATCTATTTTATAAATGTCCAGCTTATCACCAAATTCAGTTTTTAACTCCTCGAGTATTGGAGTCACCATTTTACAGGGACTGCACCAATCGGCATAAAAATCTATTATCGCGGGTCGGGGGCCCTCATATTTCCATTCTTTATTTGATTCGTAATTGAATACCTTTTCCTTGAAAGTATCTTTTGTTAAGTGTTCAAGTGCCATTTTATTTGATTTTAAGTATTTAACATTATTTATCGAACTTAGTTCAAATAATATACCAAAACATACACATATCTATATAAATAAATATAATTGTTATTTCAAATCTTTTAAAACCAGATTATTATTTACTCACAGCATTTATGCTCAAGATATACAATAATTTTGTGAAATACTGACAGGTTGTCCTGTAATTGTAAATAATACCTCAGAACTTAACTTCAATGATGCTATATTAACTTCAGATAAAAAAATATTCCTATTATTGAACGACTATTTAACAATTTAGAGCATTTACATGGTTTTTAAACTCATCGAAGAGTACATTGAGCTCATTAAGCTTCTGAAAGTAAATAGGATAGCGCAATCAGGAGCACATGCCAAATTGTTGGTAGAGGAGGGACTTGTTATCCGAAATGGCAGTATTGAATATCGTAAAAGAGCTAAAATCAGAAAGGGAGAAAAAATTGAGGTGCTGGGAAAATCCCTATTTATTGAGTAAGTACTAAAAAGTAAGTGTGAAAATCGTTTCTTTTTCAGGATTTGAGTAGGCTGTGATCATTCCGTTATGCTGACGCATTATCTGGCGCGATAAGGCTAATCCGATGCCTGAACCGGAAGGTTTGGTAGTAAAGAAAGGGATGAATATCTTTTCCAGTACATCAGGAAGTATTCCGGGGCCGTTATCTACAATTTGTATAGTATATCTTCCTCTTTTATTATAAAAGGCAAGCATTCGGATTTCAGGCTTTGGCCAGTTTTTCAAAGCATGAATGGAATTATTTATCAAATTGATCAGTACTTGTTCGATAAGCTGTTCATCAGCTGTAATTTCCATTTGCTCCGGTTCAATATGAGTTGTAAACTTAATTCCAATCTTATTTAATTCATCATCCAGCAATAAGTTGATATTATCGAATAAGGATTTGACCTTAAAAAAAGTGAAATTTGGTTTTGGGATTTTTGTCAGGTTACGATAGGTATCCACGAAATGTAATAAACCATTGCTGCGTTTATTTATGGTTACCAATGCATTCTCAAATTCCTTAATACTTACTATGTCAATAACTGTTTGTTTAACAGTATCTTTTGAATATCCTTTCAACATTTTTTGAAGCGTAGAAGACAAACTGGCAATAGGAGTGATCGAGTTCATTATTTCATGTGTAAGCACCCTGATCAGCTTCTGCCAGGCTTCAGTTTCCTGCTCTTCCAACACATTCTGAATATCTTTAATGGTTACCAGTGTAGTGAGCTTTTCTCTCACTTTAATTGTAGTAGCATATATAGCAAGCTGTAAAAAATCATCCTCATCGTAAACCTTTACCAGTTTACTCTCACCTGGTTTTATACTGAACAATACATCAACGAGTTCTTTACTTAATTTTTCAAGTTTTCGAATATTCGTAAGTCCCGAAACCTGGAAAAGCTTTTTAGCCGATTTATTGATAAGATCAATCGAACCATCGGTTTGATAGGCTATAAGACTTACATCGATATTTTGCAGAATGGTTTGCAGGTAGTAGAAATGTTCTTCTTTTTCTGACCGCACGCGCTGAAAATCGTTGATGACTTCGTTAAGTGCAATGTTTAACTGCTCAAACGACGATCCCATACCTTCCATATTAAACTTACGTGTAAACTCGCTGAATCTTATCGATTCAAGAAAGGAAGTCAGTTCGCGGTTGGTTTTATCGATAAAATGTATCAAAGATGATATCTGGAAGAGAATAAGTGCGCCAACAATAATCGGTGTGAAGAAAAAATTTGTATTAAATGAATAATAGAAAAGAAAGATCGAAACTGTTAACAGAATGACCCTCAGAACAAGGTTAAAGCGAAAATTTTTAAAGATCATACTTTTCCATTCTTCGGTATAATGAGGTGCGTGTCAATCCGAGTTCTTTTGCGGCTTGGGTAATATTCCCCTGGTTTTGTTTAAGTACTTTTAGAATTACTGTACGTTCTATATCATCCAGGTTATAGGTATCAAGCGCCACATCATCCTGTTTTTTCCGGGAAGAAAAATAGAAATCGTCAGGCTCGAGAATGGATGTATCGCACATGATCACAGCTCTTTCAATGGCATGCTGTAATTCTCTGACATTTCCCGGCCAGCCGTAATGATTGAGCTTATTTATTGCTGTTGAAGCTATTTTTGATATTTTCTTCTTATATTTTTTTGTATAAATATCTAGAAAATGCTTGGCCAGTATAGTTATATCTCCAGTTCGTTCGCGTAGCGAAGGCAGATGAATTTCAACCGTATTTATACGGTATAGAAGATCCTGCCGGAATTTATTTTCTTGAACCAGACTATGAATATCATTGTTGGTAGCACAAATCAGACGAACATCGATGGGAATGTTTTTATTGGAACCAACCCTTGTTACTTCTCTTCGCTCGATTGCAGTGAGGAGTTTAGACTGGAGCGCGAATGACAGATTGCCAATTTCATCGAGGAACAGGGTTCCTTTCGATGCAAGTTCAAATCGTCCGGGTTTGTCGTTTTTGGCATCGGTAAAAGCGCCCTTCACATGCCCGAAAAGTTCACTCTCGAAAAGAGTTTCGGTAATAGAGCCCATATCGACACTCACAAATACTTCCTGTTGCCGCATTGAATTCCTGTATAAGGCTCTGGCAACAAGTTCTTTTCCGGTACCATTTTCACCGAGTATCAGAACGTTTGCATCAGTTTTGGCAACTTTTTTTATGGTATTGAATATCTCTTTCATTTCGGGTGAATCGCCAATAAATTCATGAAATGGCTGATCGATGATAGCACATAACTCTTTCTGACGCGAACGCAGATTACCAGCTTCTTTCTTCGATTCTCTTAACTGAAGAGCTGAATTAAGGGTAGCAAGTAATTTTTCGTTCTGCCAGGGTTTAAGAATAAAATCTGTTGCTCCGGCTTTTATTGCTTTCACTGCTTTTTCTGCATCGCCATATGCAGTAATAAAAACTACGACAACTTCAGGATCTATATCCTTTATACGCTTTAACCAGTCGAAACCTTCTTTTCCGCTGCTTGCATCTTTGGTAAAATTCATATCGAGAAGAATAACATCGTAATCTTCTGATTTCAGTGTTTCAGGAATGGCATTGGGATTACTCAAAGTTGTAATGAGTTCAACATTAGGTTTTAGCAAAAGCTTTAAGGCAAATAATATATCCTCATTGTCATCAATAGCCAGAATCCGCCCTTTTCTCTTGATCATATTTATACTATCTTTTGAAGTGTAAGCAGGTAAACAAAAGTAATTATTATTTCAAAACTCGTTAAATAATTGATTCTATCAAATGTATTCCCTGATTAATAATGCCTGATGTGTGATAAAGAGTTAATATCACATTTGAATTATTCAACTGAAGTTTGAAAGTTCAAAAAAAGATTGTTTGTCATTGTACGAATTCGGACTATTTTTGTAGCAAATTCGAACAATAAAATTTAAAGTCTAATAGTGTAAGTAATTTAAATCAAGGATTTTACATAGAGTGGCATAATAAATGAATCATGTATACCAATTGAATCTTCTTTAAATAATATGTTAAGAACTGAAGAATTAACCAAGATCTTTCGCAGCGATGAAATTGAAACAATTGCTCTCAGCCGGGTCAATTTAGCCGTCGACAGAGGAGAATTTGTTGCCATTATGGGTCCATCGGGTTGCGGTAAAACAACTTTACTGAATATCTTCGGTTTGCTTGACAGGCCTTCATCGGGTAAATACTGGTTCCAGGATAATGATGTAACAAATCTGAACGAATTACAGCGAACCAAGTTTCGCAGGGGTAAAGTAGGATTTGTCTTTCAGAGTTTTAATCTTATCGAGGAGCTTTCAGTATTCCATAATGTTGAACTTCCACTGCTCTATTTGGGGATCTCTTCAGGGGAAAGGAAAAGGAGGGTAACTGAAATACTTGAGAAGGTCAGACTCGCCCATCGGCGAAAAAATTTCCCGAGACAACTTTCGGGCGGACAGCAACAACGTGTAGCCATTGCAAGAGCGGTTATTTCGAATCCACAGCTTATTTTGGCTGATGAACCGACAGGGAATCTTGATTCTGTAAACGGTGAAGAAATCATGAATCTTCTTGCTCAACTCAATAATGATGGAACTACCATCGTTATGGTTACACATTCGCCGGCCGATGCTGACAAAGCACACAGAATAATACAACTTTTCGATGGGCATGTTGTCACTGAGAATATTAAGAAAGCAATGAAGGCAGGATAAAAATGAAAGAAATTTGTATTCCAATCAATAAGCTAAATGAAGCTGAAAGGGCAGAGTTAGAGGTCAGGCTTTCAGACAATGATCAGATACAGCGTTATCGGCTGGAGTCTTTAAATATGACAGAATTAAAAGGATCTGAGACAATTTCAACAATGCGGGTTGAGCGGGTGCAACAATACATCAGTTCATACAGTACCGAGTGGGAATTAATTCAAATCATGAATTCCAGTGAAGGTGCCAGCTATATACACCTTCTTTACCGCAAACGAACTTAATTGTTAATGAAAATAAAATCATAATTATTACTACCATGAAGAACAAGATCATTTTTGTAATACTATTTATTTCTCTGGGTTTGTTATCGTTTTCTCAAAATCCCTGGACATTATCAGATTGCATTGATTATGCCCATACTAATAATATTCAGATAAAACGAACCCAGTTACAGGCGGAAATGGCAAGAGTCAACTTGCTCCAGTCAAAAACAAATATTTTACCTGACCTGAACGGAAATCTTAATCGGAATTACAGGTTTGGACGGCAGGTTGATCCTTACACCAATGAATTTATTCAGAATAATTCCATCAATGATAATTACAGTCTTACAACCAATGTGAGTTTATTCAATGGTTTGCAGAATTATAACAACATAAAGAGCAATCAATTTGCCAGTTTGGCAGCCATTCAGAACGTTGAAAAAGAAAAGATAGAGAAGACTTTTGAGATTTCATCGGCCTACCTTATGATTTTATACCAGCAGGAATTGCTGGAAGTTGCAAGAAATCAGATGGGAGTGACGGAATTGCAGGTTGAACGAACCCATAAACTGGTAAATGCCGGAAGTGTGGCAAAAGGTGATTTGCTGGAGATGCAGGCACAATTAGCAAACGAAAACCTGAATGTCACTAATATGCAGAATGACCTACAACTTTCAATTCTGAACCTGGTTCAACTCTTGGATCTGGATTCTACCGGTGGATTTTCCATTGTCGTTCCTGATACTATTGATCCGGAAAAGATGTTTACTATTCCTGATGTTTCATTAGTTTTCGACGAAGCTTCGAGCTATTTACCCCATATTAAGGTTGCTGATTATCAGCTAAAAAGTGCTGAGAAAGATTTACTGGTTCAGAAAGGTCGTCGCAGTCCGATGATTTATATGACCGGAAGTATTTATACCGGATATTCCGATCAGCGCGTACTTTATGAAAATGAACTTCCTGTCGATTATCCCTATGGAGAACAATTCAATGATAATATTGCCCAGTCGGTGAGTGTGGGGATCAGCATTCCCATTTTGAACCGCTGGGAGGTGAACAATGGTATAAGCCGTGCAAGGATACTGGTGGAGGATTCGAAATTTGAGCTGGACCAGGTGAATCAACAACTTTATAAAAATATTCAACAGGCTCATAACGATGCAGTTTCGGCCCGCGAGAAATATATTTCCGCAAAGGAAGCAGTCAATTCCTACGGGGAATCGTTTCATTATACCGAACAAAAATTCAATGTTGGAATTGTAAATTCCGTTGAGTATAATATTGCAAAAAACAACTTCATTAAGGCCGAATCGGAATTATTACAGGCTAAATATGAGTACGTTTTTGCTCTGAAAATACTGGATTTTTACAGGGGAATTCCAATGGCGCTATAGATTAAGGTAAAATAAAAAGGAAGTTGAAACCTGTAATTTAACGATTACAGGTTTTTTTCGAAACAGGCATAAGGTATTTTTTGAAAATCGCTATGAAAATTTCCTGCATGTTCATAGCTGCGGTTCGAGAAGAATTTTTCATCGGCCGGATAGCTGTCAAGAACATCGAGACGAATACCTTTATAATTTTTTTTCTTTGCATATTGTTCAGCAAAATTCATCAGTTTATCACTGATATCGGTATTTTTCCAGAATGGGTGAACAGCAAACCTTTTGATATAGAGTATTTTATCCGGGTTACCTTTCCAGTTGATTTGATTATATTCTGCAGGAATTTCATCCGACAGGTTAATCATTCCTTTTGCAATTCCTAAATCCATGAAAATATAAAGAGTTCCTTTTTCTATATCTTCTTTTATCAGTTCACGTCCCGGGTTTGCATCATTCCACTGTTTGAAACCTTTCATATTCATTTCTAAAGTACATTGTTTCAGGAGAAAAAGAATGTCAATCAGATCACTGGACGAGGCTTGTTTAATTTCCATTGCAAATCGAACTTATCGTTTTCATATCACGTAAATCTATAAATTTAACAAAGTTATCTGAAAATCCCCCGGAGGTGTAAAAATAATTTATAAACTCAACCTCGCACAATGCAATTGAGGAAAATTCGTTTTCTGATAATCTGTATATAGTGAAATGGTTACATTTACAAAAAAATCACACATGAGGTTATTTTTTAAGATAGGTATCGTCTGCATGGCATCGTGTGTATTTATTGCAGGTTGCAAAAAAGATGAACTGGTAACTGATGAATTTACTAGTTTGGAATTTTCTACTGATACGGTTTATTTCGACACTGTATTGGTTACTCTGGGCTCTGTCACACAATACTTCAAAATATACAACCCTTACGATCAACCGCTTGAAATTGATCGCTTATTCCTGGCCGGTGGCGAACAATCATTTTTCCGTCTGAATGTAGATGGAACAAAAGGAAATGATTTGCGAAATATTCGTATTGCCCGTAAGGACAGTATTTTTGTTTTTGTTGAAGCCACTATCGATCCGTTAGATGCCAACAATCCTTTGCTTATCAAAGATTCGGTAGTATGTGTTGTAAATAGTAATCAGCAGGATGTTAAGCTTATGGCATACGGACAAGATGTTCACCTGTTTAAAAATGAGATTTTTCAGACACAGACTTGGACCAATGAAAAACCCTATCTGATAGTAAATAATGCCGCCATCGATTCCAATGAAGTACTGACTATTGAACCTGGCACACATATCTATCTGACAAATAATTCGAGTCTTATTGTATGGGGGCGTTTAGAAGCCATCGGAACTCATGGTGAACCGATAGTTTTTACAGGTGCACGTTTCGATGATCGCTATGAAGAATCGGCCGGTCAGTGGGGTACTGTATTTATTCATCAACGCAGTACAGGCAATATAATGGAACATGTCATTATCAAAAATGCTCAGGCCGGATTGCAGGTTGGTTATCCCGATGAAGATAGATCTTCTTCCATTGAGTTACGGAATTGTATGATCCTTAATTCAAGTGCTGTAGGCATTTATACTTTCAACAGTAATATAATAGCCTATAACACAATTATTGCCGATTGCGGTTCTATTGCCATTTTAATTCAAATGGGTGGGCAATATAACTTCTATCATTGCACCATTTCCAATGTTTCTGCCTACTATCCTGATTTTTACGCCAATGATTATAAACCCCGCAATTTGCCTTCGCTGATATATACAAATTATTTTACAGGGCTCGAACTGGATATGGACTATCGACCGGTTGAGGTAACCTATCCAAAGGATCTGGAATTGAATTTTAGTAACAGCATTATCGATGGAATACTAGATAACGAAGTCTATTATGATAGTATAAGTAGTGCAGGTTTGAACTACACTTTCGATCATTGCCTGCTTAAAATACATGAAGATTCAATCCCGAAATTCGATGCGACAAAGTTTATTTCGGTGATCTTTAATGAAGATCCGGACTTTGTAAATGACAGTATTGCCCTTGACGAGTACAACTTTGAACTGAATTCAAATTCGGCAGCTGCCGATGCCGGAAGTATTGATGTAATACAGGGGATCCCGCAACTACAGTTCGACTTTAGCGGCAATTCCCGCACTATAGATGGATTTCCCGATATTGGAGCATTTGAACGTAATGAATAATATGCGCTATGCAATATTTATAGTATTCGGCATCGTTTCTGTGCAAAATCTATTTTGTCAGTCGCCAGACAGCAACAAAGAATATAAACGCGGCGATATCAGGATTATGTTTTATAATACCGAAAACTTTTTTGACACGTTTAATGACAGCCTGACAAATGACGAAGAATTTCTGCCGGGAGGTTATAAAAACTGGACGTACCGCCGTTATCGTGAAAAAGCTGTAAATATTTACAAGACCATTGTTGCAGTGGGTGAAACGCAGCCGCCTGAAATTGTATGTTTTGCCGAGATAGAAAATAAATATGTACTGCTGGAACTCATCCGCAATACACCTCTCGAAAAGTTTCCTTACGAGATTGTTCATTTCGACTCGCCTGATAAGCGGGGAATTGATGTGGGTTTGATATATCGTAAAGATATTGTTGAATTCGTTCATAGCGTGGCGATCAAAATATCCTTTTCCGAGAATTCATTAAAAGCAACACGCGATATATTGTATTTTAAGGCATTGGTAAATTCCGGTGATACATTACACCTGTTTGTCAATCACTGGCCTTCCCGGATGGGAGGGGCAAAAAAATCGGAACCCTTCCGTATACAAACAGCCACCATTCTGAGAGAAGCTTTCGAGTCTCTTTTGAATATCGATTCATGTGCCCAAATCGTAATTACAGGCGACTTTAATGATGAGCCCTTTAACAGGAGCATCAAAGAAACGCTAAAAGCCCGGAAACCCCCGGAACCTTTACTTTGCAGCGATCTGTATAATCTGACCGAAAGTTTGTTGCAAAGATGCAGTTGCGGAACCTATCGTTACCAGGCGTCATGGAACATGATTGATCAGTTTCTGGTATCCGGAGCTCTTTTAAATGAAGAGCATGATTTAAATACTTGTGAAGACTGTATCCATATAGCTGATTTTGATTTTTTGCTCACCGAAGATGAGAAGTATGGAGGCAAAAAGCCCTTACGTACCTATGTGGGACCTGCTTACAAAGGCGGCTTCAGCGATCATCTGCCAATATATCTCGATATTTATTATTAGTTTCTATTTCATTATCAATAGGGTAAATAAAACCTGAATTTCATTTTTTCACCTCAAAGAGAATTCACATTTTTGCAGGATGGATTTGCGCTTTATTATTACACTTACCGAGCATAGAATACTCGGTTTTGTATTTGCACCCTACCTTGTTAAACCTGATCGACAGAAGGGGAATTATGCTATTTACGACCGAGTTACCCAATTGAACCTGTCAACTTATGAAAATGCCATATCTCCTGAAGAGTTGCAGCTTGTTAAAATAATAGAAGAGTATAACGATCAGAATCTTTTCAAACACTTTTCAAAAAAGAAAAAGCACACTAGCCGCGATTTTATTGCAGGCATAACAGATGAGCTGCTTGAAAAACAGATCAGGCCCTTCATTGAAAAACGAATGACCCGCTGCCTGGATATACTGTTATTTAATCCTGTTCCTGTGTATCAGAAATTGTTGCAAAATAATGTGTATGAAAGCGACAGAATAAAGGTAGTTGAGCAGGAAGGATCGGTGGTTTTTAACTTCATCCGGTCGGAGCACGGCCTGAAATATTTTCTGAGTATAGAACATAACGATACAGAATTACATTTAGCTGGCAAGGAGGGAAGTATAGTCATGAATGAACCCTGTTGCGCAATTATCGATGACAAGATGTTTGTTTTTCGTGACATCGATGGAAAAAAATTACTGCCTTTTTTCGAGAAAGAGTACATCAATATTCCCCGGACGGCAGAGAAAAAATACTTTGAGACTTTCATTCGCAATGCCATTAAGAAGTATAAAGTCAATGCACAGGGATTTGCAATTAGTGATCTGGATGCTGACCCTGAACCTGCCTTATCGATTGAGCGCGATTTAAGTGGCCGCTATTTCTATGTACTCAAATTTCTTTACGATGATAAAAGTGAGTATTATGCCAATCGTAAAACGGAGCAAAAAGTTACCTGTGAGTTTGATGATGAATCAGTTCACTTTTATCGTTTGCAACGCAGGTATCAATTTGAGAACGATTGCATAACAACACTGCTTTCTTTTGGATTGGTGAACCGTGAAGGGCCCTATTTCATGCCTCTGGCGAAAAATACTGAAGATAAGAATACCGGCTATGATGCGATTAATTGGATTAACCAAAATCATGAGTTATTGCGTAAAGCAGGTTTTTCAATTGCACAGAATAAGTTAGAAAAGAAATATTATCTGGATAATTTTGAGATTAAGATTGAGGTTTCAGAAAAAAATAACGATTGGTTTGATATTCATGCGGCAGTTGAATTCGGGGATTTTAAAATTCCTTTTGCCTCCATATCATCGAATATCCTGAAGGGTGAGAGGGAGTTTATGTTACCCGATGGGCGAGTGGTTATTCTTCCGATAGAGTGGTTTGAGAATTATCGTGATATGCTCAGCTTTTCAAAAGTTGTAAAGGATTCCATCAGGCTGGAAAAGCAACATTTCCCCTTATTGAACAAAAACATCAAAGGTTTATCAAACACTTTTAAGAATAAGCTGTTAAGCCTGATCGAAACCGATGCTCAGTCCGAATCTGTTCCGGAAAATATAACAGCGGAGTTGCGCAAATACCAGGTCGAAGGGTATAGCTGGTTGTACAGGCTGTATAAAAATGGATTTGGGGCTTGTCTTGCTGATGATATGGGCCTTGGTAAAACGCTACAGACATTAACTATACTTCAACGTATTCAGGCAGATTCAGGAAAAGGAATTGAATCAACACCCATTCTGCATTCATCATCGGGTCAGCTTTCCCTGTTTGACGAAGACAGGGTTGATTCCGGAGCCGGGTATAAAACATCACTCATAGTAGTTCCGACTTCTTTAGTGCATAACTGGCTCAACGAATCGAAACGGTTTGCTCCCGATATGAGCGTTCGTACCTATGTGGGATCGGGGCGTAAGAATATCAAAGAACTTTTTGGGAGTTGCGATATTATTCTTACTTCCTATGGTATTCTGCGGAACGATCTGGAGCAATTCCTTCCTTTAGAATTTAAGTATATAGCGTTAGATGAAAGTCAGATGATAAAAAATCCGGGATCAAAGACCTACCAGGCGGTAATACAATTAAATGCTGAGAACCGTATTGTGCTTACAGGTACACCTATAGAAAACTCCCTCACCGATATGTGGTCACAAATGAATTTTCTGAATCCCGGATTACTTGGAAATCTCAGTTTCTTTCAATCGGAATTTCAATGGCCCATTGAAAAAAATGCCGACGAGAATAAACAGGAAAAGCTTCTGAAACTGATATCACCCTTTGTTCTTCGCCGGTCAAAAATGCAGGTTGAGCCTGAACTACCTCCGGTAAGTGAGCAAATTATCTATTGCGATATGAACGACAGCCAAGAAGCCTGTTATGAAAAGGAAAAATCAAAAGCGAGGAACCTTGTAATTGAAAAATTATCTCAGCTGGGCTTCAGGAAATCAGCCATTGCCATTTTACAATCCCTGACAAAACTTCGGCAAATTGCCAATCATCCTGCCCTGGTCGATGAGGATTATTTCTCAGGTTCAGGTAAATACGACGAAATTACACGCAACTTGCAGAACTTACTGTTGGAAGGCCATAAAGCACTTATCTTTAGTTCCTATGTAAAACATTTGGATCTGGTGGCATCACATCTTGATAAGATCGGGATACAATATGCCTGGTTAACCGGTGAAACACGCGATAGAGAAGCTGAGATAAAAAAATTTCAGGATAATCCTGATTATCCTTTCTTTCTGATCTCTTTAAAAGCAGGGGGAGTAGGACTTAATCTTACCGCAGCTGAGTATGTATTTATTCTGGATCCCTGGTGGAATCCTGCTGCCGAAATGCAGGCAATTAGTCGCGCTCACCGGATAGGACAGGACAAGCATGTTTTTGTATACCGGTTTATTTCGCGTAATACACTCGAGGAAAAAATACTGCGCTTGCAGGAACGAAAAGCCAGACTGGCCGATGCTTTTGTTAATAACAGTTTGAAGGGTATTTCGCAGGAAGAAGTGATGGAACTGTTCGATTGATCAATTTAAGCCAATCGATTCCAACATTGAAATCCAATTGCTATTGAGAAGAATTGATCATTTCTATTATAGCTTTCAGTCCCTCTTCCTTATTAATGTTTATCTTGTTCTCTTTAATATAATTTTCAATTCTCTTTTCAAAACCAGGGAACTGAAGAGGTAATTTCTTTTTATTTGTGTCAATTTCAATTATTTTTCCCTCATTGTCGATGACGATATATTTTGGTTTGTACCAATCGAATCTGGCAGGTTGAGATTCCTCGTACCCCGATGTGGGAGGTTTCGTCCCGATGAAACGAACATCTTCGCTCCGGAATAAGCTGTAATCGCCCTTAACTAATTCTATCAAATAGCCATTGATACTCTTCAGATAATAGAAAGGGACAAATTTTATCTCGCTAATAATAACATAATTTATCTCCTGCATACCCGGTATTGCAAAAATATCGCCCTGATATTCAAATTCCATATCGTTGAGATACCAATTATATCGCATCGGTATACTATCGATACGATTTCCCGAGACAAAAGCTATGGTTCCCGGGATAAGTTCTTCATTCGAAAAGGGATGTCCTACAATATCCTGATATTCCAGGTATCTTGATTGTGACGTACGGATTCTCCAAAGGATCTTATTGTACTCTTCATTCTCTGCTACCTGGGCATTTAAACTGGCTATATGAAATAAAATAAATAGTAAGGTACAGGTTATTCGCATGATATTCAGGAAAATTTTGGTTTCAAAGAGTTATTTTTTTATGTCTCAATTTAGCGATTCTGATTTAAATACGCAATGTTTATATTTTCTTTTGTTTCCGGTATAAATTATTATGAATTTTAGAGTAACTGGATTAAGGTATGGGGAAGGAAGCAACCTTTTAACAATAAATACATCTATTAATAATCTAACGAGAAGCAGTAAATGAAATCTTTATTTGGCCAGGGAACTTTAGCGCTTTTTATTTTTCTATTTATTAATTGTTTGGAAAAACATACATTGGAAGTTGTTCCATTACCTCCGATCAATTACAATACCATTAATTTCGAACATTCTATGAAGGGCTGGGAATTATACACATGGCCCAATGGTAACGACTGGAACTACTCCATAATCGTAGGTACCAATACACTGAAATCATACAATTTAGTAACTGAAAATCCGGTATCGGTTACAGGGATCGATTCGTTGAAGAAAGTGCTGGAACGTTTACCACAGGGTGAAGAAATTGTATGGATCGGCGAAGGCTGGCTCTCGCAAATCTGGTCAGATGATTTTAGAGATCTTATGCTTCCTCCAGAGGATATTATTTTGGAAGTCAATCAATACTGTCAGAATGAGGGTTTGCTGTTAATGATAGCCTACTAAAGAATACAATCCTTAACATGAAGTTTAAATCCAGAGTTGGACCGGATTATTTTAAGGCCAGGTGTTAGGATGTTTCCATATCAATAACTTTTTAGATCTGTTTTCTAGATAATCATCAATCTCGTTTTCCTCCCAGTTAATCCGATTACCTTCATAATCATAAACATCGCAATACATACATGATGATACAGGGATTGTAATTTCATAATAAAAATGATTCTGCCAGGTGTACTGGTTAATATAACTGCCTCCATAATAGGGCTTAACTTCCATCTCTTCAATTAACTGATCAAGCCATGTTGGATTTTTATCTTCGAAACGTTGTTTTTCACAAGCGCCAAAAACCAGTAGAGCTAACAAGAAAGGAAATAATTTTTTCATGAAGATCCAATTCGAGTAGGCTAATCTCAAATTCTACATAACACTAGTACTGTTCTTTATCGTTCGGGAAATTGAGATTTTTTATATCATCGATATAGTTGGAAACTGCCTTATTGATCTCCTGGCTAAGGTTATGATACCTTCTCAGGAAACGGGGTGAAAACTCAAGATTTATGCCCAGCATATCGTGCAATACCAGGATTTGTCCGTCCACACCGCCTCCGGCACCTATTCCTATCACTGGAATTTTCAGCGATTTTGCCACTTCTGTACCCAGAACAGCTGGTATTTTTTCAAGTACCAGACCGAAGACACCGGAGTCTTCCAAAATATGTGCATCTTCCTTCAGTTTTTGGGCTTCCTCTTTTGTCTGGGCTCTGACAATATAGGTTCCGAATTTGTGGATCGACTGAGGTGTCAGTCCAAGATGTCCCATAACTGGAATTCCTGCTGACAGGATACGTACGATAGATTCCTGTATTTCTTTTCCACCTTCCATTTTTACTGCGCCGGCTCCGGTTTCTTTCATAATTCTGATGGCTGAAGCAAGCGCTTCTTTCGAATTTCCCTGATAGGTACCAAAAGGCAGATCGACTACAACCAGGGCACGTTTTACCGCCCTGACCACGCCGCTTGCATGATAGATCATCTCATTGAGTGTAATGGGAAGAGTGGTTTCATGTCCTGCCATTACATTCGAGGCCGAATCGCCTACAAGAATAACATCAATGCCGGCAGCATCGAGTATTCTGGCCATAGAAAAGTCATAGGCCGTTAGCATAGCGATTTTTTCTCCCCTGTGTTTCATTTCGCTGAGAACATGTGTGGTAACTATTCGGGTGTTCAGACGTTCCGCCATAACCGGGAATTTTAGTAAGGGTACAAAGTTTATAAATAAAATCCGAGAACTGACATTGATTTTCCTGTTTTTCTTTTCTTAGATTAATATCCTGTCTTTTTGTCATAAATCTGGCCCGATACAAAGACATTGCTTCCGTATTCTGGCAGAAAACGGATAAAATAACCGCTTGGCATAATGATTGAGAAAAAACAGAAAATAATAACAAAAAAATATTGTAACAATGGGTAAAATTATAGGAATCGATTTAGGTACCACCAACAGTTGTGTTTCAGTTATGGAAGGTAACGAACCGGTTGTCATTCCCAATAGTGAAGGCAAACGGACTACGCCTTCGATGGTCGCATTTGTTGAGAACGGTGAACGGAAGGTTGGCGATCCTGCCAAAAGGCAGGCAATCACGAATGCGGAAAAGACTGTTTCCTCAATTAAACGATTCATGGGAGAAACTTTTGAAAAAACCCAAAAGGAAATTGCTCGTGTTCCTTATAAAGTAATAAAAGGCGATAATAATACGCCAAGAGTAAAAATTGACGACCGTAACTATACGCCACAGGAAATATCGGCTATTATTCTTCAGAAAATGAAGAAAACTGCTGAAGATTACCTGGGACAGGAAGTGACAGAAGCTGTAATTACCGTACCGGCTTATTTTAGCGATTCACAACGCCAGGCTACAAAAGAGGCAGGTGAAATTGCAGGTCTGGTAGTAAAAAGGATTATCAACGAACCTACAGCTGCATCGCTTGCTTATGGCCTTGATAAAAAGAACAAAGATTTGAAAATTGCCGTATTTGATCTTGGGGGCGGTACTTTCGATATTTCAATTCTGGAATTAGGTGATGGCGTATTTGAAGTAAAATCGACAAACGGCGACACGCATCTGGGTGGCGACGATTTTGATCAGACCATTATTGACTGGCTTACCAGTGAATTTAAAAAGGATGAAGGTATTGATCTTAAGAAAGACCCAATGGCACTTCAGCGACTTAAGGAAGCTGCCGAGAAAGCCAAGATAGAACTTTCCAGTTCAACACAAACTGAAATTAATCTTCCCTATATAATGCCTGTTGACGGTATTCCAAAGCACATTGTTAAGACACTTACACGTTCTCATTTTGAAAAGCTTTGTGATAAACTAATTCAGTCAACAGTAGAACCCTGCAAGTTAGCCATGAAAGATGCCGGCATGACCCCTTCCGATATCAGTGAAGTGATTCTGGTAGGCGGATCAACACGTATACCTGCTATTCAGGAATTAGTTGAGAAGATCTTTGGCAAGAAACCCTCCAAGGGTGTAAATCCCGACGAAGTTGTTGCTGTTGGAGCGGCTATTCAGGGAGGTGTTCTTACAGGGGAAGTAAAGGATGTCTTATTGCTCGACGTTACTCCATTATCGCTGGGAATTGAAACTATGGGCGGAGTAATGACAAGATTAATTGATGCCAATACCACAATACCTACCAAGAAAGCTGAGACATTTACCACAGCTGCTGATAACCAGCCTTCAGTAGAAATTCATGTATTACAAGGCGAACGACCGATGGCTGCCGGAAATAAAACCATTGGACGCTTCCATCTCGATGGTATTCCACCGGCTTTCCGGGGAACTCCCCAGATTGAGGTTTCGTTCGATATCGATGCTAACGGTATTCTTCATGTTGCAGCAAAAGATAAGGGCACTGGCAAGGAACAGAGTATTCGCATCGAAGCTTCTTCAGGGCTGACCGATGATGAAATAAAAAGAATGCGTGAGGAAGCTCAGGCAAATGAAGCCACTGATAAGGAAGCCCGCGAAAAAGTGGATAAAATTAATGCAGCCGACAGTATGATTTTCCAGACTGAAAAGCAGCTAAAGGAATTTGGAGATAAAATTCCTGCCGATAAAAAGGCACCTATCGAAAAAGCATTGGCTGACCTTAAGGAAGCACATAAAACGCAGGATGTAGCTGCAATTGATAAAGCATCTGCAGAGCTGAACCAGGTTTGGCAGGCCGTATCGCAGGATCTGTATAATGCCACTCAGCAGGCACAGGATGCCCAGCCGCAATCCGATGCTACGGATGGCAAGAAGAAAGGCGGCAAAAAAGAAGGTGATCAGGAAGTAACCGACGTCGACTTTGAAGAGGTGAAATAAAATACATTTTACATAGCTGATTTAAGAGGCTGGGAAATTATTCCCGGCCTTTTTTTTGACCCATCAAGCAATTCTTTGTTTCCTTGATAGTACTAAAGCTTAGATACAAAATTAATTTGAAGGTTGTATTTACTTATTAATTATTTAGTGTACATCCATAACTGGTTAATTTATTATTACGCAATGGTGCGCTAAGAACCGTTATGTTTCGCAAAGAAAAAATCTTAGGGCTACTTTGCGGATTCATTGCGTAACTTAGCGTGATAGTTATTCTAATTTATTCACATACCTTTTGATACCCTCTTTTAGCTAACTAACATTGAAGTTTATTAGTAATCCTAATTTATAGTCACCTAATTTTAAATAGGTTAATATTTGGGCGGTATGTACGTCAATTAAAACATCCACAGTTTTAATTTCTATCACAACTTTATTTTCGACCAATAAATCTATTCTATAACCATGGTCCAACTTAATTTCTTTATAAATTATTGGCATTGCCACTTCTTTTTCAACTTTTAATCCTGAGTTCAAAAGTTCAAAATATAAACATTCCTGATAAGCTGATTCGAGCAGTCCGGGACCTAAAGATTTATGAACTTCAATAGCATTTCCAATAATGATTTTTGAAATTTCATTTTCTGTCATTAATGTCTTATTTTTATTTCAATCTGAACGCACGAAATGAATGGGGTTTTAGGGTAAATTCGAATACTCTTTTTTCAGGTATTTTTGAGAAATTCCAGCCTCCACGTGCGGGGTCACTATTTCCTGTTATAGTTTCACCTGTCTGAAGATCAACTAAAGTTATGGCTTGTGCATCAGCCAGTATTTTCAGGCTTACTGTTTCATCACGGAACGATTCCACAATCAAAGAATTATTGTCGTATAACAAAAGACTGATATTTCCGGGTCCACTCAGTTGGGCTAACTGATCGCCCCCCAGAAGGACACGCAGTCTTGTTAAAACAGGTTCCGGTAATCCGTACAGATCGGTATAGTTTTCGGGTATGGTCAACACAAATAATCTACCCTCGTTATATCCAGCTTCTAACAGTAAGGGGCAGCCAACCGGGCCATTAATGGCCGAGATAACCTCCCAGGAATCATTCGTCAGGTACTTTATCTGGGGTATGAGTATTTCTTTTTCTGCCGGTATCCGCCTGCGATCGACTACGTATTCATTAACCAGCATTTTATGGTTTGTGTACCGTATTTCCGCTAAATCGTTCAATCCCTTTTTCTCTAATACTTTCAGAAGCCCCGATGTAATGATTACCGTTTTTCCTTCAAGGAGACTTTCCTTTATTTTCAGGATAAGCTGTTCATCGAAGGCTGCACTTTCCGTAAGGAGTATGGTGGATTCTTCTGATGGATATTCCGGCACAATTTCAACAGGCAGGCCGACCATACCCAGGAAGGAGGGAAGAAAATCCTCACCCACTGAATGATAGGGTCTGTAGCATTTGATACCCACCGGATTTCCCAGCTCGCCTATTATGGGATCAACTTTTCCGAAAGTGTATCCTACTGCATGTGCTATAGTAGGTAGCACATTGGGACCAATTTGTTCCATTAATTCTTCCAGGTCGAAGCTGGTGCCCAGTCCCTGCCAGGAAACAGGAGGGAACTGGGACAAAGGCCGTTGCAGTTGCCGGAAATCGAAAAGTGTAATTTCCGGGGCTTTGGCAAAAAGTGTTAACCACAGCTGTTCACCGTATCTGTCGAGATAAGGCGATCCATAGGTATCGACCCAACCACCCAGATTACCTCCGGGCTTTATATTTTCAAAATACCGGAAAATAGAATAGCCATGATAGGGCTGCAAGTGCTGGGCGCTAATAAAAGCATCGCGCGTTTCGGTACCCGTATAGATCCCATCGAACAGAAGAGGTTCGGTTTCCAGGTTGAATCCCAAACCCTGAAAGTGCTCATACCAGTTCGGGTATTTGATGATCACTTTCACATCGGGATTAACTTTTCTCGCGGGTTTCAGGATAAGATTTTCAGCTGCCTCGGTCATCAATTGCAGCCTGAAATCGGTCCAGCTCATGGTGCCTTTGGCTTCGATACATCTTTCGCATTTACAATTGGTAAAGAAAAAGTCATCCAGGATAATTTCATCGAAATGCAGGGCCGTATATTCAATGATTTCCTGAACTTTTTGCCGGTGCTCCGGGGTGCTGTAACAAAATGTCTGGAACCGGTTCGGTTCATAAACGGTATAAGTGATGCCTCCTGATGTTTCTATCCCCCTGTCGTTAAAATATTTTTGCACCATCTCGAGGGTGTCTTCCTGTACCATTACCAGGTCACGATGGGTTTCCAGGTATATCTTATCGACATGAACCTGAACCGAAATATCCGTCCAGATAGAATCGAGCCAGTGGAGATCCCCCATTTTTCTTACTTCGTAGGAGCGGGCATAGACAGCTACTTTAAAGTTTTTATATCCCGGCTGACCATAACAAGTTAAAAGATATAATGAGAGTAAAAGCAGAATAAAAGTGCCTTTGATAAAGTATTTCATAGGGTGATGCTTTGATTGTAAAGAGCGGTATTAAAGATAATTAATTCTGAAATAGTGCAAGTATTCCCGGACCGGAATGCACCAGAAATATGAAAAAATATCACACCACAGCTGTAGATTTATTGTTTTATACCAAAGTCAGAAGTGTCCATAGGGCACAAAGGCAATCCACTACTCCAAACATAATAACCATGGGTTTTGCTTTCTTAATGACTACAAGCACAATAAAACTCAGCAGAATGAAGAATCTGCCATACACTGTCGCCCAGAAGAAAGCTGTCATGTCGTTTTGAGCAGCAACAAGATAGTAATAGCCCAACAGTATAATCACAGATCCAAGGATCCTGGGCCAAAATTCAGTTGTTTTTTCAAATTTTAGTATCGGTAGTATTACATTGGGAATTATCAGGAACGATAACCCAACAAGTAAAAGATAGATACCAAAAATAAAAACACTAAGTGCAGTTGGATTCATTTTTTACCTCCTTTTTTAAATTAATATACTGTGGCGTGATAGTAGATTATAAACTTATTAATAGACTTTACTGAAGCAGTCTGCTCACTCTATCAACTGTGCGATTTCTTTTTATAAACGTATAACTCTTCTATTAATACAAGGAAAGATAACAAATTACAGGAATTAAAACAAATTGATAAATACTACCTCCGGCACCGATTGATAGTAACCCAATCAGATTGAGTAAACCAGATCCAATTTTGCGTGTTGTAAATATTATATTTAGTATCTTTCAATATACTCCTTAGCCTCTGAGTGAACAGATATAAAACTACATACAGAAATGAAAGGACTTTTCAGATTCATTAAAAGAAATACCCTGCTCCAACCTTTATCCCTGCTTATAATCGCAGTAATTTTCATTACAGGCTGTAATCCTGATAACCGGAGCAACAGCAAACTCAGGCTTAATGAACTGGATTACTTTGAAGCCCGTGGATTTAATGTGATGGTATTCAGCAACCGGTACAATGAGAATTTTGATGATTCGAAAATGAGCGGTGTCGAGATCATTCATCACGATGTGCGCACTGCTACAAACGGTGATGTGAGGTTAAGTCCTACTCTCGGACAATGGGATCCTATTCCTGTGTTCGGTGAGAGGAATGCAGACAGGGAAAACCAAAGTATCGAAGTTTCGCTGGCTTATCCCGGGTATAATTTCAACTACTCCATCAAGGCACAGGCTGATGAAACGGGGATCATACTGAGCGTTCATCTCGATAC
>CAZMVE010000015.1:38142-40242 GCA_964569585.1 uncultured Bacteroidales bacterium
CCATCAAGGCACAGGCTGATGAAACGGGGATCATACTGAGCGTTCATCTCGATACGCCATTACCTCCGGCACTGGAAGGCAAAGCCGGATTCAACCTCGAATTTCTTCCTTCTGCCTATTTTGAGAAGGCCTATATAATGGATAGCATTAGTGGCCTGTTTCCTTTGTATCCCGGTGGCCCTATGGAACTTATCAGGAATGGAATAACGGAAGCCCAACCTATTGCCCGGGGTAACATCCTTACCCTGGCGCCTGAAGATCCGGAACGGCATATTACCATCGAATCGAAGACAGGTGAGCTTATGCTATTCGATGGCAGGAACAAAGCCCAGAATGGCTGGTTTGTGGTACGTACTTTAATTCCTCCCGGGGTATCGGGCGAAGTAATACGCTGGCATCTTTCTGCCAATATCCTTCCCGGATGGACACGAACCCCTGTGATCGGACATTCACAGGTTGGATATCACCCCGGTCAGAAAAAAGTAGCCGTTATGGAACTCGACCGCAATGATAGACCTTCATCTAAAGCCTTCCTGCTGAAGGTTACCGAATCGGGCAATGTTAAATACAAATATACCGGTGAAGTCAGGGAATGGGGCAATTATCTCAGATATAACTACTATACTTTCGATTTTACAGAGGTTACAGAAGAAGGATTGTATGTTATAGAATACGATCAGCAACGTACGAAGCCCTTCAGAATAGCAGCCGACGTCTACAATAATGCCTGGCAGCCCACGCTCGACGTGTTTTTTCCTGTGCAGATGGATCATATGTTCGTAAACGAAGCCTACCGGGTATGGCACGGTGCGGCCCATCTCGACGATGCCCTTCAGGCACCTGTGAATCATGAACATTTCGACCTCTATGCCCAGGGACCGGCCACCGATTCACGCTTTGAACCGGGAGAACATATTCCGGGTTTGAATGTAGGGGGCTGGTTCGATGCGGGCGATTTCGATATCCGGACTCCCTCGCAGTGTCATACCGTGCTGAATCTTGTTTATACATGGGAAGCCTTCCGCCCGGAGAGAGATGAGACTTCTATCAACCAGAAGAACCGCTATGTGGATATACACCACCCTGACGGGAAACCGGATATGCTGCAGCAGATAGAGCATGGTGCGCTGCAGCTTATTGCCCAGCACAGGGCCGTGGGCCATGCCATAAACGGGATTATTGTACCCGGTCTTTCACAATATACCCACCTGGGCGATGCGCTTACCATGACCGATAACCTGATTTACAATCCGGCACTCGACAGCCTGGAATCGGATGGATTTCATAGCGGCACCTTCGACGACCGCTGGGTCTTCACTTCACGATCAACTCCGTTGAATTATGGTTCGGCTGCAGCGCTGGCAGCATCGGGTCGAGCATTGCGCGGATACAACAATGTGCTTGCCAAAGAATGTCTCACAACGGCAATAAAGGTGTGGAACGAAGAACACAACCATGATCCTGTTTTGTTCAGACACGGCAATACTACCGGGGGACATCCGGAGGATGAGGAGATCAGATGTGCTGTGGAACTTTTGCTGGCAACAGGCGATCGGAAGTATGCAACAAGGATAGAGGAACTATGGAACGCTATTGAAACCCGGTTTAACTGGAATGCTGTAATGGCGGTTCGTGCCCTGCCTTTTCTGGATGAAGCCTATAAAGAAAAACTGAGATCGCTGACAGTAGCCTACCGCGATACGATGGACCACCTCACTTCACAAAATCCCTATAATGTACCGATATCAACCGGGGGATGGGCAGGTAATGGCTGGGTAATATATTATGCACTTACCAACTACTGGTTGCATACAACCTTCCCCGATATTATAGACCGGGAGTATGTGCTGCAGGGCCTGAACTATATTTATGGATGCCACCCGGGTTCGGATATATCCTTTGTTTCGGGTGTGGGTGCGCATTCCAAAAAGGTGGCCTACGGAAACAACCGGGCCGATTTCTCCTTTATCGCCGGCGGCATTGTGCCTGGGGTATTGATACTACCCCCCGATTTTCCGGAGAATAAGGAAGACTGGCCTTTCCTTTGGGGTGAGAACGAGTATGTAATTACTATGGGCGCCGTCTATCTGTTTATGGTAC
>CAZMVE010000016.1:0-39221 GCA_964569585.1 uncultured Bacteroidales bacterium
TAAATTATATATAGATTGTATAATGAACTCAATTATAAAATATCTGGATGTTCTAGTTATCTATTTTATTTTATATTTGTACGCCTGATTAAATATTTCAATATACCCTAAGTAAATTCCTATTAGGAATATGCGATGAATTAAAGGATAATTTGAACCTAACTAAATATAAATAATCGATGAAAATCTTAGTCTGTATCAGTAATGTACCTGATACAACCACCAAAGTTAAATTTATTGATAGCAATACAAAACTCGACGAGACTGGTATTCAGTGGGTTATAAATCCATGGGATGAATTATCGCTTACCCGTGCTTTAGAGTTGAAAGACGATACCTCAAACGGAATCCAATCAGTCACTGTTGCACATGTCGGTGGGGCCGGATCGGAACCCACCATCCGGAAAGCACTTGCTATTGGTGCCGATAACGCCATCCGTATTAATGCAGAACCTGGTGATGCCTATTTCGTGGCCGCACAACTTTCAGAAGCAATAAAAAGTGAACCATTCGATATCGTCTTTTGCGGCATAGAATCAAGCGACCACAACGGTTCAACAGTTGGAGGTATGTTAGCCGAATTTTTGGGCTGGCCCTCCATATCGGCTGTTTCATCAGTACAGTTAAAAGATGGACAGGCAGTAATTAACCGTGAAATTGATGGCGGAAAAGAAACGGTAACTGTTCCCACTCCGTTTGTTGCTATAGTCCAGAAAGGTATAGCCAAAGAACCCCGTATTGCTGCAATGCGTGGTATTATGATGGCCCGTTCAAAACCAATAAAGGTTATCGAACCAAACAGTGTCGAACCGCTTACCGAACTTGTTGGTTATGAATTACCACAGCCCCGGGCAGCTTGTAAATTTGTCGATCCCGATAATGCAAAACAGCTAATCGATCTGCTGAAGAACGAAGCTAAAGTAATCTGATTTCCAAATCATCAAATTATAACATTCATTATGTCAATACTAGTATATACCGAAAATTGGGACGGAAAATTCAAGAAAACCTCATTTGAATTAGTTTCATATGCCACAAAACTTGCTGAAATTTTAAATACCACTGCAACAGTTTTATCGATAGGACAAGTTGACCCGGTTGAGTTAGAAAAACTTGGTAAATATGGTGCGAAAAAAGTAATCAATGCTACCAATGAAAATTTCAAAATTCTCGACAACCAGGTCTATACAAATGCTATTGCAGAAGTTGCCGATAAAGAAGGAGCCGAGGTAATTATCTTGTCGAACAACAATACTGGCAAAGCATTAGCTCCAAGATTATCTGTTAAACTTAAAGCCGGAATCGGATCAGGAGTCAGTAAACTCCCAATTAGTACGAAACCATTTATAGTTTATAAAAAAGCATATTCTGGGAATGCATTCGCAACTATCCAAATCAAATCAGAGAAAAAAATCCTTACGCTGGCACAAAATTCTTTTGAGCCGATTGCAACATCAAGCGCTATCGATATCGAAAATCTTTCACTTCAGATCGATGGATCGGTAATCAAAACAAAAGTACTGGAGGTAAAGAAACAAACCGGTAAAGTATTACTAACCGATGCTGAAGTTGTTGTTTCGGGAGGACGTGGAATGAAATCGCCCGACAACTGGAGTCCACTGGTTGAGTTTGCCGAATTGCTTGGAGCTGCAACTGCATGCTCACGTCCTGTATCGGACGAAGGCTGGAGGCCTAATGAGGAACATACAGGACAAACCGGAAAAATCATTGCCCCAAATCTTTACATAGCAATAGGCATCTCGGGGGCAACCCAGCATCTCGCCGGAATAAGTTCATCAAAATACATTGTTGCTATCAATACCGATAAAGATGCCCCGATATTCGAAGCTGCAAATTATGGAATTGTTGGTGATGCCTTAAAAGTATTACCAGAATTAATCAGTGCGGTTAAGGAAATTAAATCGTAAGAGATTCATAATCATTATAACTAAAATTTCAACTTTTGGCCTATCATTAACATAGTGTAATTATGATCAAGCAAGGAATTTTTGTGTTGTTACTTATTGCGGCAATTTACTTCTTTTATATAAATGTAAAAAAAATCGTTGGCAATATTCACCTGGGAAGAGATCTCAAAATTAATGACAATAGGAGAAAACGCTGGTGGCTGATGTTCAGAGTTGCCATTGGTCAGTCGAAAATGACAGTTCGACCGGTATCTGGAATAATGCACATCCTGGTATATGTCGGTTTTATAATTGTTAATATTGAAATGCTTGAAATATTAATTGACGGTATATTTGGCACCCACAGGTTATTTGCTTTTATTGGTAAGTATTACTATGTTCTGGGTTCAATTTTTGAGTTTTTTGCTTTTGCTGTTTTATTCGGCTGTCTGATTTTTCTTATCAGGAGAAATATACTCAGGTTAAAACGTTTCTGGAGTAAGGAAATGACTTCATGGCCAAGAACCGATGCTAACATTATCCTTATTACAGAAATATTATTAATGAGTGCTGTATTAACAATGAATGCAACAGATGGAATACTACAGATCCGTCATGAAGTCCATTATGCTTTTGTCGGGAGTTTTCCAATCAGTTCAATCTTACAACCATTGTTCATTAATTTCTCCACTAATACATTAGTATTTATTGAACGCTTTTGCTGGTGGTTTCACATTGTAGGGGTATTTGCATTTTTGAATTATATTCCCTATTCAAAACACTTTCATGTTTTCCTCGCATTTCCTAATGTGTATTATTCGAAACTCCGACCGAAAGGTGAAATTGAAAATATGCCTTCAATAACCCGGGAAGTTAAGCTAATGATTGATCCAAATGCGATTGTCCCTGCCCCTGAAGAAACCGCTGAACAATTTCCATTTGGAGTTAAAGATATTAAAGATCTTACGTGGAAAAACATTATGGACGCATACACTTGCACCGAATGTGGAAGATGTACTTCCAGTTGTCCGGCCAATATAACCGGTAAAAAACTTTCTCCGCGAAAAATATTAATGGACATACGTGATCATGCCGAAATTGTAGGCAAGGATAAAGCAAAGAAAAAAGAAAAATTAGATGACGGAAAATCTTTATTCGATTATATCACTACCGAAGAATTATGGGCATGTACGACTTGTAATGCATGCACACAAGAGTGCCCTGTTAATATTGATCATGTTTCGATTATACTCAACATGCGCCGCTATTTAGTTATGGAACAAGCTGCAAGTCCGGGCGAATTAAACTCCATTTTTACAAATATTGAAAACAATGGTGCTCCCTGGCAATTTTCACACGAAGACAGGTTACTCTGGGCCAATAATTTAGAAATGAACATAAAATAATCTTACAAGCCAATTTACAAATTATGGGAAAAAAGAAAGTTGAAATACCATTGATGGCAAAGCTGGCAGCAGAAGGAAAAAGTCCGGAATACTTATTTTGGGTTGGTTGTGCAGGGGCATTCGATGACAGGTATAAAAAAGTAGCTGGTGCTTTCGCTAAAATATTGACTCATTTAAATACCGATTTTGCAGTCTTAGGCACTGAAGAAAGCTGTACCGGCGATCCGGCAAGGAGAGCCGGTAATGAAATGCTATTTCAGATGCAGGCATTAAACAATATTGAGATCCTGAATGGCTATGGGATTAAGAAGATTCTAACCATTTGCCCACATTGTTTCAACATTTTTAAAAACGAATATCCTCAATTGGGAGGAGATTACGAGGTTTTTCATTATACACAATTTTTAAAAAAGCAAATTGATTCGGGAAAATTAATAATATCTTCCAATCTGTTGAAGGATAAGAAAATTACATACCACGATCCATGCTATCTGGGCAGGGGTAATGGTATTTATGATCCTCCACGCGATATTCTTAATGCAATTCCTTCCATTAAAGTTGAAATGAAAAGGAATAAGAGCGAAGCTTTGTGTTGTGGTGCAGGTGGCGGACAAATGTTTAAGGAGGCTGAGAAAGGAAATAAAGAAATTTTCATTGAAAGAACCGAAGATGCGCTGAAAACCAAAGCTGAAATTATAGCTACTGCCTGTCCGTTCTGCATGACCATGATGACTGACGGATTGAAATATAAGAATAAGGAAAACGAAATTAAAAACTACGATCTGGCTGAATTAATAGTACAGGCACTTGATATATAGAAAACTATAATCCTAATTATAAATCACAACAAAAATGGAAAACAGAAAAGTTTTAAAAAGCGGTGAATTCCTGGTTGAAGAAATAGAATCAAAAGATGTATTTATACCTGAAGAGTTCAATGAGGAACAGAGGATGATAGCCCAGACCTGCCGCGATTTTCTTGAAACCGAAGTCTATCCAAACGTAGACAAAGTCGATAAGCAGGACAGAGAACTGATGAAATCGATGTTAAAAAAATCGGGTGATTTAGGCCTGATGGGTATTTCAGTACCTGAAGAATATGGTGGATTCGGACAATCGTTTGTTACTCAAATGCTCGCTGCCGAGACTATTGGTGCGGGTTATTCATTTTCGGTTGCCTTTATGGCTCACAGTGGAATCGGAACACTCCCTATTATGTATTATGGCAGCGGTGAACAACGTTTGAAATATGTTACAAAGCTGGCAACAGGTGAAATACTGGGTGCATACTGTTTAACTGAGCCTGGTGCAGGAAGTGACGCAAATTCAGGTAAAACGAATGCAAAACTTTCTGAAGATGGTAAACACTATATTCTTAATGGCCAGAAGATGTGGATCACCAATGCCGGTTTTGCCGATTTACATACAGTATTCGCCAAAATTGATAATGACAGGGTGCTAAGCGCATTCATCGTAGAATCGAATTCTCCCGGTATTGTTATCAATCCCGACGAACATAAAATGGGGATCAAGGGATCGTCAACAGCTCAGATATTCTATAATGATGTAAAGGTACCTGTCGAAAATTTACTCGGCCTTCGCGGGAAGGGATTCAGGATTGCCTTGAGCATTCTGCATATGGGCAGAATAAAGCTTGGCGCCAATGTGCTGGGCGCTGCTAAAAAAGCAGTAAACGATTCGGTACAATATGCAAACGAAAGAAAACAGTTCAATGTTCTTATCTCCAGCTTTGGTACAATAAAGCATAAACTTGCCGAGCAGGTTATTAAAATATTTGCTGCTGAATCGGCCAACTACAGGGTCAGTAAGGATATCGACGACCTAATGGTAAAATATAAAACTGAAGGTTGCGACCAGGGAAAAGCCGCTATCGATGCCATCAGCCATTATGCTGTTGAAGCCGCTATTCTCAAAGTATACAGCTCCGAAATGCTCGATTTTATTGTTGATGAGGCAGTACAAATCCATGGAGGTATGGGCTATTCGGCCGAAATGGCTGTTGAAACGGCCTATCGCGATTCCAGAATTAATAGAATATTTGAAGGTACAAACGAAATCAACACACTTTTGGTAGTTGATACAGCTATGAAAAGAGCCATGAAGGGAGATTTCGATCTCTTTGGACAGGCTGAAAAACTTTATGCTGCGCTCGATAAAATTTCCGATGGAAAAACAACTAACGAAGATTACTACCAGGAAAAGCTGAGATATATTAAAAATTTTAAGAAAATTAATCTCCTTCTGATTCGCGGAGCATCAAAAACTTACGAAAAGGCTCTTATTCATGAGCAGGAAGTTTTAAATAATATTGCTGTTATAATCATGGAAATCTATATTGCAGAAGCCTCTGCTCTAAGGGTTCAGAAGTTGGAAAGTATGCGGGGTGAGGCAGGTGTATCGTTGTATAAGGACATTTTGGATGTTCTAGTATACGATTCGGCTGAAAAAGTAAGAAAATCAGCTCTGGATGCCATTTATTCCTTTGCTTCACCTGCTGAAGCTGCAAAACTTGTTAAAGCTGTAGATGTTCTATCGGCAATTGCCGGGGTCAATGTTAAGGATGCCAGAAGGAGAATTGCAGACAAATTGATCGAAGATAATAGCTATAAATATTAATCTTCTCAGTAGATATAGCATGTAAGATTAAATACTCCAATAATAAAAAACCCGCTTAATAGCGGGTTTTTTATTATGCTTGTGCAGTAGGTCCACCAAAGTTAAGAGGAATATGAGGAATTCCCCCCCCTTCAATATCTTTTATCGGGCCATGTGCCGACTCAAATTTTGCCAAATTATCTTTAAGTGCAAGAAGAAGCCGTTTGGCATGCTCAGGTGTAAGAATAATCCTTGACTGAACATTAGCTTTAGGCATACCCGGCATTATACGAACAAAATCAATAACAAATTCTGAAGATGAATGCGTGATAACAGCCAGATTGGAATAGGTGCCTTGCGCAATCTCTTCTTTCAGCTCTATGCTGATCTGATTTTTATTTTCCTTTTTTTCTTCCATAGCAATTAAGAAGGTTAATTTATATCCTTGCTTCTTCGATTTCTTCTTTCGGTTGAGTCAAATCTTCGTATTCTTCTTTTGAACCAACAATAATATTATCATAAATACGAGCACCGGTACCTGCAGGTATCAAATGTCCGACAATAACATTTTCTTTCAGGCCTTCAAGTTCATCGATCTTTCCAAAAATAGCGGCTTCATTTAGTACCTTGGTAGTCTCCTGGAAGGAAGCTGCCGACATGAAACTTTGTGTCTGAAGTGCTGCCTTGGTAATACCCTGAAGTATTTGTTCAGATGTTGCCGGTACAGCATCGCGTGCATCAATGATCTTCATATCCTTCCGTTTGAGCATGGAGTTTTCGTCGCGCAATTTACGTGCTGTGATAATTTGTCCTGGTTTCACACCTTGAGAATCTCCTGGCTCGGTAATTACTTTTTTACCAAAAATCCAGTCATTCTCTTCCATAAATTCCCATTTATCGACTACTTGTTTTTCAAGAAATTTTGTATCGCCCGGGTCCACTATCTCAACCTTACGCATCATCTGACGAACAATGATCTCAAAGTGTTTGTCATTAATCTTTACACCCTGTAAACGATATACTTCCTGAACTTCATTTACAATATATTCCTGAACTTTGGTAGGTCCCTTAATTGATAAAATATCAGAAGGTGTAATGGCTCCATCGGATAATGGAATACCCGCTTTGACATAGTCATTTTCCTGAATAAGAATTTGCTTCGACAGAGGCACAAGATACTTTTTAACCTGTCCTGATTTGGAAGTAATTATTATTTCCCGGTTACCACGCTTTATTTTTCCAAAAGAAACCTCACCATCAATTTCAGATACCACAGCAGGATTTGATGGATTTCTTGCTTCGAATAGTTCAGTTACCCGAGGCAAACCACCTGTTATATCGCCTGATTTACCAACCGCTCGTGGGATCTTAACAAGAATTTCGCCGGATTTAACCGAATCACCTTCATTTACGGCCAAATGAGCACTTACAGGAAGGTTATACGATTTAAGAATATCTCCTCCCGAAGAAAGAATCCTTATGATAGGGTTCTTTGTTTTATCGCGTGTTTCTATGATAACTTTTTCACGAAAACCGGTTTGTTCATCACTTTCTTCCTTAAAAGTAATACCATCGATAACGTTCTCGAAGGATATTTTTCCTGCCGATTCGGAAATAATAACTGCATTATAAGGATCCCAGTCGCAAATTGGATCACCCTTCTTAACCTGACCTCCACTCTTCACATACAAATTGGCTCCATAAGGAATATTGTATGAGCTAAGCGGAATACCGGTCTTTTTATCAACTATTCGAAGTTCGGCCAGACGTCCGATAACAATATCGACTTTCTTTTTTTGTTCGTCCTCTTTTTCAACAGTACGCAATTCTTCAATTTCTATAACTCCGTCATACCGGGCAAAAACACTAGATTCGGCAGCAATATTCGATGCGGTACCTCCCACATGGAATGTACGCAGGGTTAGCTGTGTTCCTGGTTCGCCAATCGACTGGGCGGCTATAACACCAACTGCTTCTCCAATCTGAACCATTCTGCCGGTAGCCAGGTTTCGTCCGTAACACTTCGCACACGCACCTTTTTTCGATTCACAGGTCAGAACCGAACGGATTTCAACCTGTTCAATGGGTGAATCTTCGATTGATAAAGCTACATCCTCGTTGATTTCGTCACCCGAAGCGACTATAAGATCGCCGGTCATTGGGTGGTATACATCATGCACCGCTGTACGGCCAAGAATACGTTCCGATAAACTTTCAACAAGTTCTTCATTATTTTTTATTGCAGTAGCCACCAGTCCGCGCAATGTTCCGCAATCTTCCTCAGTAATAATAACATCCTGAGAAACATCCACCAGACGACGGGTCAGATAACCGGCATCGGCAGTTTTAAGAGCCGTATCGGCAAGACCTTTCCGGGCTCCGTGAGTAGATATAAAATACTCAAGAACAGAAAGACCCTCTTTGAAGTTTGAGAGAATAGGATTTTCAATAATTTCTGAGCCTGTTGCACCAGATTTCTGAGGTTTTGCCATCAGACCACGCATGCCTGAGAGCTGGCGAATCTGTTCTTTAGATCCACGAGCACCTGAATCAAGCATCATGTAAACAGCATTAAAGCCTTGCTTATCAGATGAAAGCTGCTTCATTAATGTCTGTGTCAGTTTAGCATTTGTATGTGTCCATATATCAATTATCTGGTTATATCTTTCATTATTGGTAATGAATCCCATATTGTAGTTATTCAATACCTCATCTACCTGTTCATAACCCTCTTTAACGTAAACGTTCTTTTCAGCGGGAACAATTACATCTTCCAGATTAAATGACAATCCTCCTCTGAAGGCCATCGTATAACCCATATTTTTAATATCGTCGAGGAAACGCGATGTTCTTGCAATACCGGTTTGTTTTAATACTCTTCCTATGATCTCACGCAGAGATTTCTTGGTCAGCAGATCATTGATATAGCCAACTTCTTCAGGTACCGATGCATTAAACAATACGCGTCCTGCTGTAGTTTCAATAATCTCTGATTTATCTTTATTTTTAATTCTGACTTTAATTACGGCATGTAATTCAACCAATCCCTCATTATAGGCAATATGTACCTCTTCGGGTGAATAAAATGTCATCCCCTCTCCTTTGGCTTTCTCCTTAACTTCGGGGTTTTTGGCCTTTGTCATATAGTACAGCCCGAGAACCATATCCTGTGAAGGAACACTTATGGGGGCTCCGTTGGCAGGATTCAAAATATTATGCGATGCCAGCATCAGGAGTTGAGCCTCGAGGATAGCTGCATTGCCCAAAGGCAGATGTACGGCCATCTGATCACCATCAAAGTCAGCATTAAAGGCAGTACAAACAAGCGGATGCAATTGGATGGCTTTCCCCTCGATCAGTTTGGGTTGAAATGCCTGAATACCCAACCGGTGAAGTGTTGGAGCCCTATTCAGCATTACAGGATGTCCCTTAAGTACATTCTCGAGAATATCCCATACAACCGGGTCCTTTCTGTCGACAATCTTTTTGGCTGATTTTACAGTTTTAACAATACCTCTTTCTATCAGTTTCCTGATGATAAAGGGTTTATAGAGCTCAGCCGCCATATCTTTTGGCAAGCCGCATTCGTGTAAATCAAGTTCTGGACCAACAACGATAACCGAACGCGCCGAGTAGTCCACTCTCTTTCCAAGAAGATTCTGACGAAATCGGCCCTGTTTTCCTTTCAAACTGTCACTTAGCGATTTAAGCGGGCGATTGGCATCAGTTTTTACAGCATTTGCCTTACGGGAGTTGTCGAACAAGGAGTCGACAGCTTCTTGTAACATCCTTTTTTCATTCCTGAGAATCACCTCAGGAGCTTTGATCTCAATGAGTCGTTTAAGCCGGTTATTACGAATAATAACCCTTCGGTACAGATCGTTAAGATCGGATGTAGCGAATCGACCACCATCCAAGGGTACCAGAGGTCTTAATTCAGGAGGAATTACCGGTACTACTTTCACAATCATCCATTCGGGACGATTGATTCCCTTCGATGCACGAAAAGCCTCAACAACTTGCAGCCGTTTAAGCGCTTCATTTTTTCGTTGCTGGGATGTTTCAGTATTGGCTTTATGACGCAAATCATATGAAAGAGTATCAAGATCAAGCCTGCCAAGCAATTGATATAATGCATGAGCGCCCATATCAGCAACAAATTTATCAGGATCGCTATCATCAAGGTATTGATTTTCCTTTGGCAAAGAATCCAGAATATCCAGGTATTCTTCCTCAGAAAGAAAATCGAGATATTGAACACCATCTTTTTCTTTAATACCCGGATTAATTACTACATAGCGCTCATAGTAAATAATTGAATCGAGCTTTTTCGTAGGTAATCCAAGAAGGTATCCTATTTTATTAGGAAGTGATTTAAAGTACCAGATATGTGCTACTGGAACGACAAGGGAAATATGGCCCATCCGTTCGCGACGTACTTTTTTCTCAGTTACTTCCACACCACAACGATCGCAAACAATACCCTTATATCGAATACGCTTGTATTTTCCGCAATGACATTCGTAATCTTTAACAGGTCCGAATATCCGCTCACAGAACAAACCATCGCGTTCTGGTTTGTAAGTACGATAGTTAATAGTTTCCGGTTTAAGAACTTCTCCGCTGGAGCGTTCGAGTATTTCTTCGGGAGAAGCTAAACCGATAGAAATCTTTGAGAAACTGCTTTTTATTCTATTTTCTTTTCTGAATGACATACGTCGATAAGTTAAATTCTGTTTACACTTGGAATCTTACATTACTAAATTATCAAACAAGGTTGATACTTAATCCGAGACCTCTGAGTTCGTGCAAAAGCACATTCAGCGATTCCGGAATACCTGGGTTGGGCAGAGGTTCACCCTTAACAATAGATTCATAGGTTTTTGCACGACCAATTACATCGTCTGATTTAACCGTCAGAATTTCCTGCAAAATGTTTGCAGCACCAAAAGCTTCGAGTGCCCAAACTTCCATTTCACCAAAACGCTGACCCCCAAACTGGGCTTTACCTCCCAGAGGTTGCTGAGTGATGAGCGAGTAGGGTCCGATGGAACGGGCATGCATTTTATCATCGACCATATGCCCAAGTTTAAGCATATAGATCATTCCAACAGTAGCAGGCTGATCAAAACGGCTGCCGGTTCCCCCATCGTAAAGGTATGTTTTTCCAAAACTGGGGATACCTGCCTTTTTCGTATATTCTTCTATTTGTTCTATTTTGGCTCCATCGAAAATAGGCGATGCATACGTTTGGCCCAACTCCTTCCCTGCCCATCCTAATACGGTTTCATATATCTGGCCGAGGTTCATTCGTGAAGGCACACCCAAAGGATTGAGTACAATATCAACTGGCGTTCCATCTTCAAGGAAAGGCATGTCTTCCTGCCGGACAATCTTAGCTACAATACCCTTGTTTCCATGTCTACCGGCTATTTTATCACCAACCTTCAATTTCCGTTTCTGCGCAATGTAGACTTTTGCCAATTGAACAATACCGGCTGGCAGTTCATCCCCAATAGTGATATTATATTTCTTGCGCTTATAAATGGCATCGACCTCTTTATATTTTATCACATAATTATGGATCAACTTATAAATCATATCATTCTTCGATTTATCCGTTGTCCACTTGTTAGGATTGATATTGAAATAGTCAATATCCTGCAGTATCTTTTGTGAAAATTTAGTCCCTTTAGGAATAATATCGATACTCAGGTAGTCCTTAACTCCCTGTGATGTTTTCCCATTTGTAAGTGCAAAGAGCTTATCGACCAACATTCCTTTTATTTCGTTAGTCTGTCGTGTGAATTCCTCTTCTATTTTATCAAGGATGGTCTTTGTTGCAGCTTTCAGTTTCCGATCTTTCACAGAGCGGGAAAAAAGCTTTTTATCAATAACCACACCAAAAAGAGAAGGGGATGCTTTAAGTGAAGCATCTTTCACATCGCCGGCTTTATCACCGAAAATAGCTCTTAACAATTTTTCTTCGGGCGAAGGATCCGATTCGCCTTTAGGGGTGATTTTACCTATAAGAATATCCCCCGGAACTATGTTAGCACCAATACGAATAAGCCCGTTTTCGTCGAGATCCTTTGTGGCTTCTTCGCTGACATTCGGGATATCGGCAGTAAGTTCTTCAAGTCCGCGTTTTGTATCACGAACCTCCAGCACATGTTCTTCAATATGGATAGAGGTGAATATATCTTCACGAACCACTTTTTCTGAGATCACGATCGCATCTTCGAAATTATATCCTTTCCAGGGCATAAAAGCTACCATCAGGTTGCGGCCCAGGGCAAGTTCACCATTCTGAGTTGCATAACCCTCAGTAAGTATCTGACCTTTCTTTACCTTTTGTCCCTTGCGTACGATAGGTTTCAGGTTAATACACGTATTTTGGTTTGTTTTCCTGTATTTTGGAAGTTTATAACGCTTCAGGTCACCTTCGAAGGTTACAAATTTTTCATCGTCATTAAGATCGTAACGAATAACTATTTCATTGGCATCGACATATTCAATCTCACCTTCACCTTCAGCCACAACCAGTAAACGAGAATCGCGAACAACATTGGCCTCAATACCTGTACCAACAATTGGAGCTTCAGGTTTGATCAGAGGTACTGCCTGACGCATCATATTCGATCCCATGAGAGCACGGTTTGCATCATCATGCTCAAGAAACGGAATAAGTGAAGCTGCAATGGAAGCTATCTGATTTGGCGCTACATCCATCATATGTATTTCATCAGGAGCAGCAAGCGGGTAATCGGCATCGAGTCGTGTTTTAACACGCGGATTCACAAATTTGCCATCATCGGCAAGAGGTGCATTAGCTTGTGCAATAATCTTACCTTCTTCTTCTTCGGCGCTAAGATATACGACACCCTCATTACTCAGATCGACCTGTCCTGTTTGGACTGAACGATAAGGAGTTTCAATGAATCCAAGGTAATTTATCTTTGCAAAAACACAAAGAGAAGAAATTAACCCGATGTTAGGTCCTTCAGGTGTTTCAATAGGACAAAGTCTTCCGTAATGAGTGTAATGTACATCACGTACTTCGAATCCTGCCCTTTCGCGTGAAAGACCTCCTGGTCCAAGAGCTGACATCCTTCTTTTGTGGGTCATTTCAGCCAACGGATTGGTCTGATCCATAAATTGCGAAAGCTGATTTGTACCGAAGAAGGAATTTATTACAGAAGACAAAGTTTTTGAATTAATCAGATCAATGGGTGTAAATACTTCATTATCGCGAACATTCATCCGCTCACGAATAGTACGTGCCATACGGGCAAGTCCAACACCGAACTGATTGTATAACTGTTCACCTACTGTGCGAACCCTTCGGTTGCTAAGGTGATCTATATCGTCGACATCTGTTTTTGAATTTATCAATTCGATTAAATACTTTATAATCTCAATGATATCTTCCTTGGTAAGTACTCGAACATCCATAGTGGTGTTCAATTTGAGCTTTCGGTTTATTCTGTATCGTCCTACCTCGCCCAAATCATAACGCTTATCTGAAAAGAAAAGCTTATCGATTACATCGCGGGCAGTTGCTTCATCAGGTGGTTCGGAATTTCGCAACTGGCGATAAATGTGCAAAACTGCTTCTTTCTCAGAATTACAGGGATCTTTATGTAAAGTATTGTAAATTATCTCATAATCGATCTGGTTCAGGTTTTCCTTATGTAAAAGGATTGTTTTTGTCCCTGAATCCATAATTTCATCGATATGTTCATCTTCGAGAACCGTTTCACGATCGATGATTACTTCGTTACGTTCGATGGAAACAACCTCGCCCGTATCTTCGTCGACGAAATCTTCAACCCACGATTTCAAAACACGGGCTGCCAATTTTCGGCCAACAAGTTTCTTAAGGCCGGTTTTCGATACTTTTATTTCATCGGCCAGATTAAATATTTCGAGTATGTCTTTGTCACTTTCATATCCAATAGCCCTCAGTAGAGTAGTCACCGGTAATTTTTTCTTCCGATCGATATAAGCGTACATAACATTATTAATGTCGGTAGCAAATTCGATCCACGAACCTTTAAAAGGAATAATTCTTGCCGAATATAGTTTTGTACCATTTGCATGGAGACTCTGACCGAAGAATACTCCCGGTGATCGGTGAAGTTGGGATACTACGACGCGTTCGGCACCATTGATAACAAAAAGTCCTCTTTCCGTCATATAGGGAATTGTTCCCAGATATACATCTTGAATGACGGTATCGAAATCTTCATGTTCAGGATCAGTACAGTATAATTTGAGTTTAGCCTTTAGCGGAACACTATACGTTAAACCTCTTTCGATACATTCATCGATCGAGTACCGCGGAGGATCGATATAATAATCGAGAAATTCAAGAATAAAGTTGTTCCGGGTATCGGAAATTGGGAAATTTTCGCTGAACACTTTGTACAGTCCTTCATATTTTCTTCGCTCTGGTGTTGTTTCAAGTTGAAAGAAATCCATGAATGACTTAAGCTGCACTTCAAGGAAATCGGGATATTCCAACTGATTTTTTGAGGAAGAAAAGGAAATTCTTTGGGGTAAGTTATTTGTTGACATTATATCGAAAATAAAGACATTAACTTGAGTTAATACAAACAACGAAAAGGCTTAACCCGAATCCCAATCCCGATAACCTGATGCAATCGGGATTGGCGCCGGATTAAACCTATAAGGCCTTATATGGCACAGAGTACTTTATTTAAGCTCAACTTCGGCTCCTGCTTCTTCAAGTTGTTTTTTAAGTGATTCAGCTTCGTCTTTTGCCACACCTTCTTTAAGGGCGGTAGGCGCTTTATCAACCAACTCTTTAGCTTCTTTTAAACCGAGACCAGTTAATTCCTTTACTAATTTAACAATCTGGAGTTTAGCTCCACCTGGTGCAATAAGAACAACATCGAACGATGATTTTTCAGCAGCACCGGCATTTTCACCATCACCTGCAGGACCAGCAGCAACAGCTACTGCAGCTGCAGCAGGTTCAATACCATATTCTTCTTTTAAAACAGCAGCAAGTTCATTAACTTCTTTTACAGTTAGATTTACAAGCTGCTCAGCAAACGCTTTTATATCTGCCATATTTGTATAAATTAATTGATTATTTGTTTATCCTATGATTCTTTTTCAGAAAGAGTTTTAATTAAACCAGTCAGTTTATTTCCTCCTGACTGTAGTGCAGAAATAACATTCTTGGCGGGTGACTGAAGTATCAGTATTACATCGCCAATAAGTTCTTCTTTAGATTTCAGACTTGAAAGCATATTCAGCTGATCATCGCCAATGTACAGCGATTCTTCAACATAAGCAGCCTTGAGGAGGGGCCTGTCCATTGTTCTTCTGAATTCTTTGATAAGCTTGGCAGGAGCATTCCCTGTTTCAGCAAACATAATTGAAGTTGAGTCCTTCAATATGTCAAACAATTCATCATAGCCTCCTTCAGTTTTTTCAAGGGCTTTTTTAAGAAGTGTATTTTTAACAACTACCAACTTAATATCTTTCTCGAAACACTTCCTCCTGAGATTACTGGTTTGTTCAGCATTTAATGCTGAAATATCAGCCAGGTAGAAATGTTTAGCTTCACTTATCGATTGAGCCAGGTTTTCAATTACCTGCATTTTTTCGTCCCGTGTCATAATTACAAAAGTGTTTTTAGCTTTTAAATTATTCGTCAATCGCTTTAGCATCGACCCTAATACCAGGACTCATAGTACTTGAGAGATAAATACTCATAATATAAGTACCTTTTGCTGCAGCAGGTTTTAGCTTAATGATATTTTGAAGGAATTCCCGGGCATTTTCTACAATTTTATCTGATGTAAAAGACACCTTACCCACAGTAGAATGTACAATTCCAAAACGGTCCACTTTAAAATCGATTTTACCGCCCTTAACTTCCTGAACAGCTTTTCCGATTTCCATAGTAACAGTACCACTTTTTGGATTTGGCATTAAACCACGAGGTCCGAGAACACGCCCCAATTTACCAATTTTAGCCATGACAGTGGGCATTGTAACAATTACATCGATATCGGTCCAGCCATTCTGGATTTTATCAACATAATCATCCAAGCCAACATAATCAGCACCTGCCTGTTTTGCTTCATCTTCTTTATCGGGTGTACATAATACCAATACCCGAACTTGCTTACCAGTACCATGGGGTAGAGTAACAACTCCACGTACCATTTGGTTCGCTTGTTTAGGATCAACACCCAGTCGTACATCAATATCAACTGAAGCATCGAACTTAGTAAAAGTAACTTCCTTTAAAATTTTTGAAGCCTCAGTCAAGGAATATTGCTTTCCAGGCTCAATTTTCTCTAATGCTGTTTTTTGATTTTTCGTTATTCTAGTCATTGTGTTCTTGTCGTTTATACACGATCTAACTACATTGCAGGGAATTCACCATTAACAGTGATTCCCATACTGCGAGCAGTACCTGCAACCATCTTCATTGCCGATGATACCGTAAATGCATTTAAATCCGGCATTTTATCTTGGGCAATTACCTTTACCTGATCCCATGTTACCGTAGCAACTTTTACTCTGTTAGATTCCGAAGAGCCTTTTTTAATTTTGGCCATTTCGAGAAGCTGTACTGCAACCGGGGGAGTTTTTACGATAAAATCGAAAGATTTGTCGATATAAACCGTAATTACAACCGGTAACAGCTTACCAGCTTTATCCTGTGTGCGGGCGTTAAACTGCTTACAGAATTCCATAATGTTGACGCCTTTAGCACCCAGAGCAGGACCAACAGGTGGTGAAGGGTTTGCAGCCCCACCGCGTATCTGCAACTTAATCAGTCCAGCAACTTCTTTTGCCATGTTTAAAATATTTCCGATTTATTATTGAGATATACAACTCAGACAGTCACTCAGGAAGCATTAAGGTTTTTGTAACAGCCTGTTTTGTTTTAAGTTTTATTCTTTTTCTACCTGCATAAAGCTAAGTTCAAGTGGTGTTTTTCTACCAAATATTTTTACCATTACTTTAAGTTTCTTCTTTTCATCATTTACCTCTTCAATAATTCCTGTAAAACTATTAAAAGGTCCATCAATCACCTTCACCGATTCTCCTATATAAAAGGGTGTATTCAATTCCTCATCACCTGCGGCAAGTTCATCAACCTTACCTAATATTCTGTTTACTTCAGATACCCTCAGGGGTGTAGGATCCTCGCTTGCTTTCTGGCCGAGAAATCCGATTACATTTGGAATGTTTTGAAGGATATGTGGAATTTCTCCTACCAACAAAGCCTCAACTAAAACATAACCTGGAAAAAAATTACGCTCTTTACTAATTTTTTTGCCGTTTCGTATCTGATACACCTTCTCGGTTGGAATAAGAACCTGTGAAATATATTCTTCGAGGTTCAATCTTCCAATTTCACTCTCGATATATTCCTTAACTTTCTTCTCTTTCCCTCCGATTGCACGTAACACATACCACCTTTTTTCCTGTTCGTCCATTACAAGACCTCCAAATAACTACTAATAAAACAAACCATAAATGCCTGACATAATGTTTTTAAAAGTCAGGTCCATGAGCGCAATTACGAGTGCTATAATGAAAGAAGCAACCATAACAACGATAGCACTGCCCTGTAATTCATCCCAGGAGGGCCAGGATACCTTATGCATCAGTTCTGTATAGGACTCCTTAAAATATTGAATAATTTTCATTGCTTTACTAATTTTTTGCACGGGAGGAGCGACTCGAACGCCCGACACCTGGTTTTGGAGACCAGTGCTCTACCAACTGAGCTACACCCGTGTACAAATGAAGATAAACCCTTTTCGGGCTTATCTTCTATTTAGTCCAAGGATTTTACTCAACAATATCAATTACCTGTCCTGCACCAACAGTTCTACCACCTTCACGAATTGCGAAACGCAATCCTTTGTCCATTGCAACAGGAGTAATCAGTTCTACTGAAATGGTCACATTATCTCCAGGCATTACCATTTCTGTTCCTTCTGGTAGTATGATCTCACCAGTAACATCAAGAGTTCTCAAATAAAACTGAGGACGATATTTATTATGGAAAGGTGTATGACGGCCACCTTCTTCTTTCTTCAAAATATAGACTTCGGCTTTAAATTTTGTATGCGGTGTAATCGAGCCTGGTTTGGCAAGAACCATTCCTCTTTTTATTTCTTTCTTATCAACTCCACGAAGCAATAAACCTACATTATCACCCGCTTCACCATCGTCAAGTATTTTACGGAACATTTCAACCCCGGTACATACAGTTTTGCGACCCTGTGCGCCCAGTCCGATCATTTCGAGTTCGTCGCCGGTATGCACAAGACCCGTTTCAATTCTCCCTGTAGCTACTGTACCACGTCCGGTAATAGAAAATACATCTTCAACAGGCATGAGGAAGGGTTTTTCCTTTTCACGGGGAGGAATTGGGATCCACGTATCTACTACTTCCATAAGTTCGATTACTTTTTCTTCCCATTTGGCTTCGCCATGCATTGCACCTAGAGCTGAACCTCTGATAACAGGAGTATTTGTGCCATCAAATTCATAAAAGTCGAGAAGTTCTCGAACCTCCATTTCAACAAGTTCCAGAAGTTCAGGATCGTCTACCATATCGACTTTATTAAGAAAAACTACAATCTTAGGCACATTTACTTGACGTGCAAGCAGAATATGTTCCCGTGTTTGTGGCATGGGGCCATCGTCTCCTGCAACAACAAGTATCGCTCCATCCATCTGAGCAGCACCCGTTACCATGTTCTTCACATAATCGGCATGTCCAGGACAGTCAACGTGTGCATAATGACGATTCGCTGTCTGATATTCAACATGAGCGGTATTAATTGTAATACCACGCTCCTTTTCTTCAGGAGCATTATCGATCGAATCAAAGTCTCTGATTGAAGAGAGACCAGTTTTTGCCAATACCATGGTAATAGCAGCGGTAAGAGTGGTTTTACCGTGGTCAACGTGACCAATTGTACCAATGTTAACGTGGGGCTTCGATCTATCAAATTTTTCTTTAGCCATAATTAGTAGGATATTAAATATACAGTTTCAATTGTTTTAATAAATTTTCAATCCTCTGAGCCAATGATGGGATTTGAACCCATGACCTCTTCCTTACCAAGGAAACGCTCTACCACTGAGCTACATCGGCTTAAAAGTTGGAAATTTCAATTCGAAAAAACTACAAAATTAATGAATTAATTAAGCTTATCAAACTAATCTCTGTAAAAATCAGAGATTTCCAACCGATGAGCAAGATACAAAATAACCCAAGGCAGGCAAGTTAGTCAAACTTCCTGAAATGATCTAATAATCAAACACATAAAAATACATTTGGTTCGAAAATAAGACCACTCATGAGAGCTCAAAAATCATCATATCAAAGTACCCTATTCGAGCGGGAGACGGGATTCGAACCCGCGACCCTAACCTTGGAAGGGTTATGCTCTACCAACTGAGCTACTCCCGCCTGTTTAATTTTTTCTTTTCATCTTCTCAATGAACCTGTTCAGTTCTGATATTCCCGGCCAATGCTACTGGTCTTCCCTTTTCCTGTAAAAAAAAGTGCCGTATGAAAAATTAACATACTCACACTCAGAAACTTGTGGGGAGAGGAGGATTCGAACCTCCGAAGGCATACGCCAGCAGATTTACAGTCTGCCCCAGTTGGCCACTTTGGTATCTCCCCCGATCTAAATGAGCCGATGGAGGGATTCGAACCCCCGACCAGCTGATTACAAATCAGCTGCTCTGGCCAACTGAGCTACATCGGCTAATCCCCTTAAAGAACACCGATTTCAGGAGTCACCCCCAAAAATCGGTTGGCAAATGTATGAAATATTTTATTCATATCACACAATAATTATTTATTTTTTGGAATGCCCTGACTACGCGCGTTTCCTCTTGTTTTTATACCTTGTAATTTGTCGTTTTAGGGCACTAATTGCATTATCTGTTGATCCTTCGAAAGATTTACTTTGTTTTTTCGCAAAAAGCTCATTACCAGGGATTTCCAGCCGGATTTCCGCTACTTTGTTTTCAAGGTTCTGTGTGTTCTCCAATTTTAAGAAAACTTCGGCACCAATTATCTCATCATAAAATAGGCCGAGTTTCTTGACTTTACTTTCAACAAAACTTTCCAATTCTTTGGTGGGTGAAAACCTCAGCGAATTAATTTTAATATTCATAATATAACCCTCCATGATTTATGCTCTTGGATGAGCTTGTTTATATATTGATTTGAGTTTTTCGTATGTAGTATGTGTATATATCTCTGTGGCAGCAAGATTTGCGTGCCCGAGCAATTCTTTTACCGTGTTAAGATCGGCTCCGTTATTTAACATATGTGTCGCAAAAGTATGCCTTAGCAGGTGCGGACTTTTTTTATCGAGTGTAGTTCCCTTTATTAAGTGTTTACGAACGAGTCGCTGTATCATTCTACCGTAAGCAGGAGTACCATTGTTATTAACAATCAGAAAATTATGCGATAACCGGCCAAATTGTTCGGACCTGGCCTTCTTATAAGCATCCATTAAAGTAATAATATGTTTCGTTAAGGGGACTATTCTTTCCTTATTTCGTTTTCCCAGAATTTTCAATTCACCCTTCTGAGCATCATAGCTTTCCTCAGTCAGATTGATTAATTCAGATAATCGCATACCTGTAGCATAGAATAATTCAAGTACAAACTGGTCCCTAATTCCAGAGAAATTTTTTTCGAATTGTTCCTCTCCAAATATAGTGTCAATAGTAGTTTCCTTTATAAACTCAGGAAGCTTTTTATCGATTCGGGGTAAAATTATTCCTTCGACAGGATTGGCAGTAATAAACTGGTTTCTGAGACAGAATTTATAGTAGGCATTTAGCGAGGCTATCTTTCTTCGTAATGAACGCGCTGAAATGCCGGAATCAAGTAAGTGAAGTATCCATTCACGAATGTCGGATTGGGTGACAGATTGAATATCAGATGAAGATGACTGATCCTGGCAAAATGCTGCAAACTGTGAAATATCATCAGAGTACGCCCTGACTGTATATCGGGAGTACCTTTTCTCTACTTTAATATAATTTATGAATGGTTGAAGTGTTTTCATACTCAGGGATAAAATTTAGGTTATGGCCGGTACCTTTTTCCTGGATTATCCCTAAGTATTGCTCACTATTCCTCGCTCTGCTGTATTTGCTGGATGTACACTGCGCGCTTAACTACATCTCTCTTTATTTCCGAAGGTTTTTTGAAAGCCTGGCGAACTCTAAGTTCTTTAATCACTCCAGTCTTTTCAAATTTTCTTTTGAACTTCTTTAATGCTCTCTCAATGTTTTCGCCTTCTTTTACAGGAACTATAATCATAGTTTACAGATGTTTAGTAAAATGAGCCGCAAATTTATTACAGCTGATTGGATTTACCAAATTAATTCATTTAAAAATTATATGAAATAATAATCCAGGATCTATTAATAATACCGGCACTTATCGTAATAAATAAGTTTTGCTATCTATAAAAATAGAGAATATTTTCTAAATAATAATGGATTTTAAGCAAATAATTATTCAAATTTTCTCTAGTTCACTGTCAGATATGGAAGCAAGCGATAATAGGTTTCTTCAGGTACTAAATAATTTGCAACTAATTGATTTACTGAGGTAAATGGACCAATAAGACGGCGGTAACTTATAATAGCCTTAGCCTGATATCTATTTAAATACGGATGCTGTTCAAACTCCTCAAGGGTTAAGGAGTTTAAGTTCATCTTGCTAATTAAAAATGTATCTGTTTCAATAAATTTAGTAAGCACAGCGAATAAACTGTCTGTTATCCCATATACTTCTGAAAGTTGTTCTGATGAATAGAATCCTCCCAATATATTACGGTACTTAATTATTCTTGCTGCAAGCACAGGACCTATTCCTGGTAATCTTTCCAGAGCCAATGAATCGGAACGGTTAAGTTCAATGCTGAAAATCCGGTCCGGGATTTTCGAATTACTATCAGGTTTAGTTTTTTTCGGTCTGAAATAAAGAAAATTTTTCAACGTCGAATACAACGAAGAATCGAAACCATATACTTTTAACAGATCACCGGGTGTGGAGTAAACGCCCCCTTTCTCCCTATATTTAATAAGCGTCCGCGCAACTCGTGAAGGCATCCCGATTGCCGTCAAATCTTTGTATGAGGCCGTATTCGGATCCACAGGTTGGGAGATTACTTTAGAAAGTTTGCTTCTACTGGCTGAACCTAAGGGGTTATTGAAATGTCCCTCTGATTCAGATGTTATTGTTGTATCATTGGAAGAATAGGATTGCAGATCATACTTATCCAACTTCTTGTACATTACAAATTTTATAACAAGAAGTACCATAAGTATTATCAGAAGAACAATGATTCCTCTTGTTTCCGCTTTTGAAAAAGAGAAAATACCTTTGATCCATTCAAATCGACGCATAATATTAAAGAGACCTCTCTGTTATATTAATTACCTGATCCGTTTTAAATAACTGTTTAGATCTTGCCTTATTTCTTTATTGAGAATTAATAAACCTACCAGGTTTGGAAATGCCAGACCAAGTATCATCATATCCGAGATTGTTATAACATCAGTAAGATCGGTGGCAGAACCAAGAATAACAAAAAACAAGAAAAGAACCTGATATATAAATGTAGGTATTTTAATGTTTTTCCAAAACTTGGAAGATAAAAAAATAAATCCCTTCAATCCGTAGTATGACCAAGAGATCATGGTAGAGAAGGCAAACAGAAAAATAGCCACTACAAGCAAATATGGATACCAGTTGTAGACCGTTGCAAAAGCGGCCGAAGTAAGTGGCGCTCCATTAAGTCCCGAATGGGTTTCGTAAACTCCGGTGAATATGATTACCAGAGCCGTCATTGTACAAATGACAACCGTATCGATAAAAGGCTCAAGCAAGGCTACCAGACCCTCGCGAACGGGAATATTGGTTTTGGCAGCAGCGTGGGCAATAGATGCCGATCCAATACCGGCTTCGTTGGAGAAAGCACCTCGTCTGAATCCCATAATCATAACTCCCAGAAAACCCCCTTTAGCTGCTTCCATATTAAATGCCTCCTGCAAGATCATCCAGAAAACCTCAATAATCTTGTCGTAATTAATTCCTATGATAGTGAGGGCAGTAACAACATAAAAAACTGCCATAAAGGGAACAATCCGGGCAGTGACCCTGGCAATGCTCTTTAAACCACCAATTATGACAAGTCCTACAAATATTGCCAGAACAACCCCAACCATTATTCCTCTTCCGCTGAAAAAAGGAACTACCTGGCAAAGTTGAGCGAAAGCCTGATTCGATTGAAGCATATTCCCCCCTCCAAACGATGCCAATACTATCAGCACAGCATACAGACTTGCCAAAAGATATCCGAGATATGTAAGATTTTTCTTTCGTAATCCTTCTTCAAGATAATACATAGGGCCGCCCGATACTATCCCTCGATTGGATATCCTGCGATATTTCAGTCCTAAGGTACACTCTGAGAATTTCAGGGACATTCCCAGCAATCCTGCCATAATCATCCAGAAGGTCGCTCCCGGACCTCCGACAGCGATAGCGATAGCTACCCCTGCAATATTACCCAAACCAACTGTTGCCGAAAGTGCAGTAGCTAAGGCTCTGAAATGTGATACTTCTCCTTCCTCCCCGGGCCGATCGTATTTTCCAAGAACAAGTCCTATTGCATGCCTGAATCCACGAATATTAATGAAGCGCATCCGGAATGTAAAATAGACGCCTCCAAAAACCAACCATACAACTACAAATGGAACTTCATAGGGTAAGTCTATTCCTAATACTTTAGCCACATCCCAGAAAATAATTTTCTCCAGCACATTTACTGCGGGTACAAAAGCTTCATTTAACCGATCTGTAATTGTGCTTGTCAAGATTAAACTAAAATTGAATGCAGGATAATCGCAGGTATACTATAAAAATTATTTTCCTGTAAATAAGGTTGTTATGAAATCAAGAATTTTCAGCCCTTGCAAAAACACAATAAAAATGGCCAGAGGAGCAACAAATTTCACCAGGATCATGAATATCTTTAATAACCAGCCTTTAAGTTTGCCTCCGTGAGCCACCTCACGAAATACTCTATACTTGCCAAATGCCCAACCCATAAATAATGCAATGAACATTCCTCCCAATGGAAGAAGAATATTTGCAGAAATATGATCGAGAAAATCAAAAATATTCCGTTTTGCGATTTCAATATCCGAAAAAATCCCAAGCGAGAGGGAGCATATAATACCCAAAAGTGTAATAAGCGCAGTAGCAAATATTGTTGATATCTGACGTTTAATTTTAAGTTCTTCGGTGAAATAGGCAACAACCACCTCAAGAATTGAAATAGCCGAAGTCAGGGCGGCAATAGTCAGCAGCACGAAAAAAAGTATAGAGAATATATGTCCGCCGGGCATTTGCATAAACACGTTTGGTAAGGTTATAAATATCAATCCTACACCTTGTCCTGGTTCTATATTAAAAGCAAATACAGCAGGGAAGATGGCAATTCCGGCTAAAATTGCAATTACTGTATCGGCCACTGTAACCTGTAACGCAGTATTAATCAGATTATCATTTTTATTCACATAGGACCCGTATGTAATTAATGTTCCCATACCCAGGCTTAATGAAAAAAAGGCATGCCCCAGTGCGCTTAATACTCCTTCAAAACTCAGTTTTGAAAAATCGGGGTTGAATAAAAAATGTAATCCTTCCCCAGCCCCTTTCAGAGTCACAGCCCGTATATCGAGAATAATGATTAAGACCAATAATACAGGCATCAGTACTTTTGAATACCTTTCTATACCTTTTTGAACACCTATAATTACAATAGCACCTGTAAGTACCATAAAAATGACCTGGTAAATCAATGGGCTTAAAGGATCGGCAATAAACGTATTGAAAGACTGCGCAATTTCACCGGGTGTGCTATTATGAAAATGATTAGTTATTGAAAATATAATGTATTTTATACTCCAGCCGGCAACCACCCCGTAGAAAGAAAGAATCAGAAAGGCTGCTGCTACTCCAAACGATCCGATCATCATCCATGGCGTACCGGGTGCTAGCTTTTTAAAAGCCCCAAATGCATTTCTTCGAGATTTTCGCCCAATGATCAACTCGGAGAGCATAACCGGTAAACCAATAGCCAGAATAAATCCAAGGTAAACGAAAAGAAAAGCAGCCCCACCGTAAACACCGGTTATATAGGGGAATTTCCAGATATTTCCAAGACCAATGGCCGAACCGGCTGCTGCTGCAATTAATCCGAATTTACTCGAAAATTGTGCTCTTGGATGTCGGTGACTTGTCATGAAATATTATTGACAGATTGACAATCAATTCACAATATTATTAAAAAAGGTATATAAAAAAAAAGGCTTCCGAAAATTGGAAGCCTTAAAATCACATTTTGAAGTATTTAGTTTCGGTCTAGGCAATTCAGATCTTCAAAAGCTATCCTTAATCTGTCCACCATCGATTTTTCACCTTCCCGTAACCAAACTCTCGGATCGTATTTCTTCTTGTTAGGTTTATCATCGCCCTCAGGATTTCCAATCTGGCCCTGAAGATAATTGTGGTTTGCAGCCTCAAATTTCCTGATACCATCCCAAAATGCCCATTGTGTATCGGTATCGATATTCATTTTTATAACTCCATATGAAATAGCCTCACGAATCTCTTCCCTGCTCGAGCCAGAACCTCCATGAAATACAAAATTAATCGGTTTAGGCCCCGTTCCGAATTTCTTCTGGATGTATTCCTGAGAGTTATTGAGAATTTTAGGAGTTAATTTTACATTCCCCGGTTTGTAAACACCATGTACATTTCCGAATGCAGCAGCAATTGTAAAGTTATTACTCACCTTCTTCAATTCTTCATAGGCGAAAGCCACCTCCTCAGGTTGTGTGTACAATAATGCATTATCGACACTTGTGTTATCCACTCCGTCTTCTTCACCACCAGTAACCCCAAGTTCAATTTCGAGGGTCATACCTATTTTACTCATTCGTTCCAGGTATTTCTTACTTATCTCAATGTTTTCTTTAATCGGTTCTTCAGAGAGATCGAGCATGTGAGAACTGAACAGGGGTTTACCATGAGCCCGAAAATATTCTTCTCCTGCATCGAGAAGTCCGTCAATCCAGGGTAAGAATTTTTTCGCCGCATGATCAGTATGCATTACCACTGGTATTTTATAAAGCTCTGCCAAACGATGAACACTCTGAGCTCCTAAAATTGCACCTGCGATTGAAGCCTGTTGGTTGTCGTTCGATAAAGATTTACCTGCATAAAACAGAGCCCCTCCATTTGAGAATTGTACCATTATCGGGGAGTTCACTACATGTGCTGCTTCCAAAACAGCATTAACGGAGTCTGTGCTCACCACATTAACAGCAGGCATGGCAAATTGATTTTCTTTAGCTACAGCAAATACTTTTTGAAGATCATCGCCTGTTAAAACTCCTGGATTTACCACATCAAATACTCTTGTCATATTTATAATTTTTAAAATTATTAGTAAGGTTGGTAAAAGCCTAAAAAGACAATTAACCAGTAAATTTTATATTTTATTCAGAACAATTCGCAAATTTAATTACATAATCTAAATATTGATCAAATAAGCTTAATTTCCTGATTTTGCAATCCTATAATAATCCGCGAATTCTTAAATAATTTTTAGTTTGCTTCAGACTCAGCAATATCAGGTTGAAATTTGTATGAAAAAAAATCTTTTAGAAGGGATATCCGATCCCAAATTGAAAAGTAAAACGGTCGTTAAAGGTATATTTTACTGAGCGATTCAGATCTATCCACCGACTCCCATCTGCAATTACAGGATCGCGAAGTTTCAAACCAAAATCGGTTCGTATTATGAGGAAAGAAAAATCGAACCGAAAACCAAGACCCGTGCCCACGGCAATTTCCTTGTAGAAACGGTTCCAGTCAAATGACATGCCGGGCCGGTTCCCAATTTCATTTATGGTCCAGATATTACCTGCATCAACAAAAAGGGCTCCTTCCATTACCCAGAAAAGTTGAAAACGGTATTCCAAATTGGCCTCAAGCTTAATATCACCCAGGCGGTTTACATAGCTAAGACTATCGCTTGCGTCGGAACCGGGGCCTAATTTAGTAGCACTCCATGCACGCACTCCATTCGGGCCACCCCCAAAATACATTTTTTCAAAGGGAAGTGTTCGCTGATCGCCCAAGGGATAACCGGCACCGACAAATATCCGGTATACAATACGGTTACCCTGCGCAACCTGCTTATTTATCCTGAAATCAGCATCACATTTTATATACCTGAAATAGGGTACCTTAAGGAAATTAGTATCATTCTCATTGGGAGTTAATTTGGCTATACCATATATTACATTTCCTGCCGACTCAACATTGGTACGGAAATAAATGAAGTTCCCTTTGCGTTCAACTACCTGTGTCGAATATTCGAAAGTATACCGGGTAGCAAGGATGGTATGATCGACAAAGCTATTTTCGAGCGGAGTTCCTATGATTTGGTCGCGTTGTTCCGGATCCCTGATCCCTTCCGGAAGTAAAACATAATTAAATTCTAGCGGATAGAACTGATGAGAGTTAAATTGATTGCCCTTTATCTTATAGCTTAGGGATATACTGGCAATAGTACGTAAATAGAACGGGTGGTCCTGATAATTGTACGAGATATTGAATAATGTTTTAGGATTATACCTCATAGTAAACTGCCGCGCTTTAAAAGGAACAAGAATTTTGGGTACACTCAGAATTGATTCGACACCTCCTTCCCACATTGGAGCCAGATAATCGTATCTTTTCATACCTTCAACAGCTCCCGTGAGACGAACCTGAAGATTTTCAGCTCCTCTTAAAAGATTATAATTATTATAGAGTATATTGGCGCGGGCACCAAAATCGCCGGCAGTATTCGTTCCAACAATCTCATACTGATAGAATTGAATTTTTCTTGGAGATAATTCGATATAGCTGTCGATATACCGGAATTCGCTGGTATCAGAAACATCTTCTTCCAGTTCTTCAAAATGAATATTAATGAGCCGAAATAATCCTAGGGAGGAAAAATTGCTGTAAGTTTTTTTAACACTATTTATTCTATACAATTCGTCCGGCTTACATCTGTTAGGCCACATAACAATATCAGGTCTGATTCTCAACTTGTCTGAATAGATAATAATATTGCCATCCTTGTTTATGGTATCTACAATATGTGTAGTATCACTGGATGTTGTTGAGTAAAGCGAGTAATTAGGATAAATATAGGTTGAGTTGATCCGATAGAGATTATGATGTTTTACTTTTGTTTCAGGATCAGGTTTACCCATGATGTTTTCCCTGATGACAATTTTAAGATTGACAAGTTTCCTACCCGCTACTTCGACAGCATCGAAAAAAATATATTCCTTTGAAAACCTGAAATACCCGTTATTTTTAAGCAAGTCTTCGATACGCAGACGTTCTTGCTGTAATATCTCCTTATCGAATCTGTCACCTACTTTAATCAGGCTATTAACCGTATCGCCCAGTATCAAATTGGCAATATCCTGATCTTCGAAACGATACGTTATACTATTAATTCGGTGTGGATTATTAAGTACAATAGTATGATACACTTTTGCTTTCTGTTTCTTCAATAAAACTGTATCAGTGATAAAACTATCAAAATAGCCTCTTGTTTCAAGATAACTTTTAAATTGTTGCGTTGTTCTTTCAGAGAGCAAAGGATCCCAGATAACAGGCTCCTCTCCGATTTTCTTTAACCATCCGCTGAATCCCTTTTCCTTTTCGGGTGAAGCCAGATTATAAAGAAACAGGTGAAACTTAACTCCCAGAATAGTCTTGTTAGGTATCTGCTTTTCGTAGGGTTTTAATACTGCATTGTCGATATCCTTTGAACCAATATCAATCCTGGTTTTATTAAGCAGATATTCATTTTCACTTAATCTTCTTGTCGGAGAACAAGACCAGCCGAAAACCAATACAATTATTACTAAATTTCCGAATATGATTTTATTTGACAACCCTGTAAGCAATTCTATTTCAGCATTAATTTACTACATTCGCTCAAAGATAACTGATTGTTTCATCTAAAAAACAGAGATATCGAAAATTAGCAAACAAAACGAGTTCTTTCAATAAATGTACCACGCTGAATTATGACCTCAAAATCGCATCTCAAATATGTACGATCGTTACATCAGAAAAAATATCGTGAAAAGGAAAATGTATATATCGCCGAGGGAATTAAAATAGTGAATGAGGCACTTCTGTCCTATTCCCCGGTTATTAAAATGCTGCTATTTACCCCTGATAACAGGTCGCAATTAAAACCGGAATTGATTCCAAAAAATATACAGGTGATAGAATTACCATCTGATGACTTCCGGAAAATAAGTATTCTTAAAAATCCTCAGGGCGTTCTGATTGTTATTCAAAAGCCTGTAACACGTTACCCCAAACCTTCAGAATTTGGAAATCTTGTTCTTATTCTCGACAGTATCAGGGATCCGGGAAATCTTGGAACTATTATCCGGCTGGCCGACTGGTTTGGTATCAGAAACATCTTTTGTTCCGAAGATACTGTTGAATGCTATAATCCGAAAGTTGTTCAGGCTACCATGGGAGCAATCTTCAGGGTGAATATTTACTATACCGCATTGAAAGAATTGCTTTTAAGTCTACACGATTCGGGATTTACTACCTATGGGAGTTCATTGCAGGGAAAAAACATTTATACTAAAAAACTCAAAATTCCTGCTGCGGTAATCCTGGGTAATGAAGCTCATGGTATTTCAACTGATCTTCTTCCTCTAATCAGGGAAAACATTTTAATACCTAATTTTAGCAAATCAGGTAACCATTCGGAATCCTTAAATGTTTCGCTGGCAGCAGCCATAATTTCTTCGGAATTTCGGCGACTTAGCGTATAAAATTATTCGAAGTGAAAGGAAAGGATCACCAGATGAGAGGTCAGCTTATCGATCACAGCTGTATATATTTCAAAATCGGCAGGCAATTCACCATGACGGTCCTGATTGTCCAGAATATTCGTTAATCCGAAGGAATACTTAATTTCTATACCCAGTTTGAAGTAGGTGAGGTAAATATCCGTCCCGAATCCAATTTCCCCATATATATCCAACGGATTGATCATTATGAGTTGTTCTTCAATATCGTATTCGCGCTTCACAGCAAGATCGTATCGCAGGTTGGCACCGCCAATAAAATAGGGCCGGAAATTATTTAAACGTTTCGACTTGTATTTCACTAACAAGGGCAATTCCAGATAGGACGATTCAACCTTATAATTATCAAATGTATAAAATGTAGTGGTATCGGATTGATGGGTATTCGCAAAATACATATATCGTTCACCAAATGAAATTCCAGGTAAAGCACGTAAATCAAAATATTCAGCCAGTCTTAAATTTGCAATGGCATGAATATTTATTCCTGGAATAATTTCGTCCAATCCAATATAAACATGATTGTCAATTGCTTCCTCCGACAGTGATATACGATAGTCCATCATGTTCATTCCAATGGAGAATCCGAAGTGAATAAGTTTCTCATCATGAGTGGGATCGTTTTTCACCTTCGGTTTTTGCGAAAACACATAGATTGGAAGACAAAAGAAGACAGCTAAAATCAATAATATTTTTTTCAATGTAAAAATGTATTTCTTCAAAAACGAACAGACCTCTAAAATAGTATTTTTATCGACAACAAGGAAATTCCTTTAACAAATCAAATTCACGAAATCGGAGATATTAATTACTTTTAGCAGTCTAAAAAAATTGAGAAAATGTATACCTACGAATATTTATTCGATTTTACAAAACAGGTTTTTGAAAAAATGGGGTGCAGCGATCAAGATGCCTCCGTCACCGCCAGGGTATTTCTTGCAGCAGAACTAAGAGGGCTGGCTTCGCATGGGATGATCAGGATAAAGGACTACTACCAGCTATGGGATAGTAAACGCATTAATACAAAACCTGATATTCGTATAGTACATGAAACCCCCAGTACGGCGGTAGTCGATGGTGATGGTGCCATTGGCATGGTAGCCGCCACAAAATCGATGGAAATTGCTATTGAGAAAGCCGACAAATGCGGATCGGGATGGGTCTCGACACGAGGTTCAAATCACTTTGGAATAGCAGGTTACTATGCTATGATGGCCCTGAAACACGATATGATAGGCATGTCGATGACCAACGCAAATCCCCTTGTTGCTCCTACCTTCTCAGTAAGTCGCTTCCTGGGTACCAATCCAATTGCTGTGGCCATCCCTACGGGAAATCAACCCCCTTTTGTGGCCGATTTTGCTACCACACCTATAGCCCGTGGTAAGCTTGCCGTTGCTGAAAAAAAAGGCGAAAAAACACTTACGGGATATGTGCAGGATAAAAATGGAAATCCTTCTGATGATCCATCCATATTAAAAGAAGGAGGTTCAATGCTACCGCTGGGAGGTGACTACGAGCATGGAAGTCATAAAGGTTATTGTTTAGGTTCAATTGTGGATATTTTCAGCGCTGTTCTTTCAGGCGCAAATTTCGGCCCCTTTGTGCCGCCTTCGGTGACCTACTTGCCCGTACTCGATAAAAAAGTCGGTGAAGGTACCGGGCATTTTTTTGGTGCCATGCGTATCGATGCCTTTCAACCGGCAAGTGAATTTAAGGCCAAAATGGACAATTGGATCAGCACTTTCCGTGATGCAAAAAGTGCTCCGGGAAAACCCGCTGTAAAGATCCCAGGCGATATCGAACGTGAAAAAGAAGAAATCATCCTCAAAGAGGGAATCAGTATTATCCCGGCCATTGCTGAGGATTTGAAGGAGATAGCTGGTAAATTGGATATTAAATTTGAAATTTAGGATTCTGAATTTTCACTCTTCATTCTTAATTCTTAATTTTTCATTATTAATTATTTAACATTTATTCATTCTTCATAAATCCTTGTTTTTCGAGTACTTTCAACAGGGCCTGTGAAAAAGCAATATTATCTTTTTTGGTATAACGATTATCCGTAAAAACCTGAGCAAGAGTTTCCTTTTCATTCTCTACCAGCAATTGTTTTGTCGATTCCAGCGATTCTTTCTCCTTATAGATTCTGTCAATATCTTCCGGAGTATAATCCTTATAGGTTTCAGAGTGAATAACTCCATTAATCGGTAACCTGTCCGTTAATCCCGGGCTTTCATCAGGATATCCTATTGCCAGGGTAGTAACAGGCACGACATACTCAGGAAGTTTGAGGATCTCGATTATTTTTTCAGCCATATAGGTTGTTGTTCCCAGGTAACAAATACCCAGACCAAAAGCTTCCGATGCAAGAGCAACATTTTGTGCTACAAGCAGGGCGTCGATGGCTGCGGTAAAAAACGATAAAAAATTGTCGTAACCGGGTATTGCCTTCCGCTGTCCACACCATTTCTTAAATCGGTTAAAATCGGCACAGAATGTTACAATTATAGGTGCCTGCTTTACCATATTTTGTTTAAAATGGGCTTCCCAGAGTTGTTCCTTCAATTTCCGCCCGGTAGTAATAATAATACTATACACCTGCATATTTCCTGTTGTCGATGCACGGGTACCGGCATAAATGATTTTATCAAGGATAGATTTATCAACCGGTTTATCAGAGAAATTCCGTATCGAGCGATGTTCAGTTATTGTATTGATCATATAGGGTAATTATTTGATAGTACTGCAAAACTATATACTTTGAATTATAAATAATAAACCAGACTTGTCCAAATAGCCTGAAATTATGGGTTTATTTGATAAAATAAAACAAATCATTGCATAGCATATAATAGAAGAGTTACAGGCTACGTTTCTAAAAAGTGGGCATTTATCCCCTGAAAAGGGAATTTGATAGAAAAAATGCAACCTGGGTATATTTCTGCCGTATACCCTTCGAAAAAGATAGAATATTTTATTAAATTTAAGGATAGAACAAAACTTATAAACATGAAAAGAATCGTAAAATTAATCGCCGCTGTTGTTTTGTTGGCTATGCTATCTGCAGCATGTAGTCATTATGTTTGTCCTGCTTACTCATCAGAAAAAGCAAGTGAGGAAAACATAGCAGAACCAAGCTAATGTGACAAATTATTCTTGTTGCTATCTTTACCCTATGCAAGTTTCACTATTTTAATATATCATGAAAGTTAAAACCATCTTAATTAGTATTACTCTTATTGTTGGGTTATTGTTTGCATCCTGTAGTGCCTCGAAAGTATGTCCTGCTTATGGAAAAGCGGATGTCGAGCAGCAGGAAGATATCAATAGCTAAGGGGAAGCCACCCAAAAACTTACCCTGCATAGCATAGATTTATTAATGGGATTATTATAATTTTGCTGTTATTGAATGAAAACGATAACAGCAATATTATTTTTAATAGGCACCATAAGTCTTCCCCTTTTCTCACAAGGCGAAATCGACGATGAGGAAAAGATATTTTATCGGAACGAAAAGACCTATGCATTTACTCTAAATTCCAACGGATTAGGAACTAACTTCCGGTATGCCCGCCGTGTCAATGCATTCAAAAAGACAGTCTATGAGGTGGGGCTTAATATGGTTAAGCATCAAAAGGAGATCAAAATAAGTATTTCAAACTCTCAGCAACTGGGCGGCAGTTTTGTCTATGGTAAATTAAACAGTTTAACTACGCTTCATGGCGGAATAGGTATGCAAAAAGAAATATTCCGTAAAGAAGATAAAGGCGGAATTTCGATACGGTATTTTTATACATTTGGCCCCTCCATTGGCTTTCAGAAACCCGTTTATTATGATGTAATTGTTTATGAAGAAGATAGTCAGGGAGTTAGTATTCAGGTTCGAAAACGAATGAAATTCGAATCGCATATTATTATGATCGAGCGAAGGGCACCTTTCTATGTTGGCTTTAAGGAGCTGTCAATTGTTCCGGGAGCCTATGGAAAATTCGGTTTTACCTTCGAGTTTAGTAAATCGGATGCCTCCTTTAATGCTATTGAAACGGGTATAGTACTGGATGCTTTTATTAAAAAAGTTCCCATAATGGCAAATAAACAAAATCACTGGATATACCCTGCTTTTTTTCTAAGTTACAGGTTCGGAAGAATTGTTGATGCCCAGTTTAAAACCAAATCTAATAAGATTGATGAAATTCTGATCGATTAATACATCGAAGTAATCAGAAGAATAATGCTCTGCAAATTTCACTATTTTAATTTAATGTTATTTCTTTCACAATACTTCAGATCCGAAAGGAATCCAGCTTGTTGAATTAATTATTATTTACTATTTTCGCACTTCAATTTCGAGGGTATACTCAAAAATAACAAGCAATAAATTTTATAAATTATGGGAAAAATTAAGATAGGAATCAATGGCTTTGGAAGAATCGGCCGATTCGTGTTTAGAATTGCAGTGACAAAAGAAAATATTGAAATTGTAGGCATGAATGACCTCATTGATGTCAATTATATGGCCTATATGCTGAAGTATGATTCGACACACGGACGATTTAAAGGTACGGTCGATGTTAAAGATGGTAAACTCGTTGTAAACGGTAAGGCTATCCGAGTTACTGCCGAAAAAAATCCTGCCGATCTGAAATGGAATGAAGTGGGTGCCGAATACGTTGTGGAATCAACCGGTTTATTTCTTACTAAAGAAAAAACACAGGGACATATCGATGCAGGCGCAAAAAAAGTTATCATGTCGGCTCCTTCAAAAGACGATACTCCAATGTTCGTTATGGGTGTAAACCACAAAGCTTACAAGAATGATATGCCTTTCGTATCAAATGCTTCATGTACTACCAACTGTCTGGCACCGGTTGCAAAAATATTAAATGACAAGTTTGGAATTGTTGAGGGATTAATGACTACTATCCATGCCACCACATCAACTCAAAAAACTGTTGACGGTCCCTCTATGAAGGACTGGCGAGGTGGTCGCGGAGCTGGTCAGAATATTATTCCATCCTCAACTGGAGCTGCTAAAGCAGTAGGCAAAGTTATTCCCGAGTTAAACGGTAAACTTACCGGTATGGCCTTCCGCATCCCTACCCCCGATGTTTCGGTTGTAGATCTTACAGCACGACTGGCTAAAGGAACTACTTATGAAGAGATTTGTCAGGTTATGAAAAAAGCCTCCGAAGGTGAACTTAAAGGAATTTTGGGATATACTGAGGATTCAGTTGTATCGTGCGATTTCGTTGGCGATCATCGCACTTCAATTTTCGATGCCGGAGCAGGTATTATGCTCTCACCTACTTTTGTTAAGGTTGTATCCTGGTACGACAATGAAATGGGATATTCAGCCAAAGTAGTTGAATTCATTGAGTATATGGACACCGTAAAATAAGAAGAATACTGACTTTTTAAATATAAAAAAAGGCTGCTCAAATGAGCAGCCTTTTTTTTATTGTCAAGTCCTAAATATACTCTATCATATTAAATGGAATTTTAAGGGAGGTCTTATAATGTTCTCCTAAACTTTGAATAGCTTCATCATCCTCCTCATAATACCAGTTGATATCTATTTTATGGCCTTTCTGTACTTCCTCTTTCATCACTCTGAACAGTCCCAGTAAGTATTTCGAAGAACCGCTATTTACGTACTCAAGATTTAGATCAACTGTTGTATTCGACCGGGGATTTTTGAAATATTCGCGTATCCAATCAATGAGCTCATCATAAAAATCACCTGGATTTTCAGGAATAGAACGACCCTCTATTTTAAGATTTCCGCTTTCAGGGTCGAATAAAACCGAAGGAGTATTTGCCCTTCTTTCAATCTCAAGTTTTTCCATGGTTTTTATAAGATCCGGTATTGAGTATTAAACAATCCATTAAATATACAATATTTTACTGAAAACGTTTATTTCTTATGAACAGGTATAATCAACCGTTGTTTTATTTTAGCAGGACCGATAAGCAAATTTCCGTATGGATAATGCATAATGAATTGCTGTTTCGGCGCAGACTTTAACCCGGAAATTCGTTAACTTGCAGAGCCTTTACAAATGAGAATACTAACGAATATTTTTGACTCATGATTTTTGATCTCGAAATGATACAGCGCGCTTATGCAGCGTATAGCGAAAAAGTTGAATGGATAAGAAAATCTGTTGGAAAACCGCTGACGCTGACTGAAAAAATATTATATTCCCATCTTACGGAGCCTGCTCTAAAAGCCTACGAAAGAGGAAAAGATTATGCCAATTTTAATCCCGACAGGGTAGCTATGCAGGATGCCACTGCCCAGATGGCCCTCTTACAATTTATGCAGGCAGGAAAAAATAGAGTCGCCGTTCCATCAACTGTTCATTGCGATCATCTCATCCAGGCAAAGTCAGGCGCAAAAACCGACCTGACTATCGCCAACGAAACAAACAAAGAAGTGTATAATTTCCTGAGCTCAGTTTCGAATAAATACGGAATCGGATTCTGGAAGCCCGGAGCAGGAATAATTCACCAGGTGGTCCTTGAAAACTATGCCTTCCCCGGGGGTATGATGGTCGGTACTGATTCTCATACGGTAAATGCCGGAGGACTGGGAATGGTTGCCATTGGTGTTGGCGGAGCCGATGCTGTGGATGTAATGACGGGTATGCCTTGGGAACTTAAATTTCCAAAACTGATCGGAGTGAAACTCACCGGGAAGATGAGCGGGTGGACATCGGCAAAAGACATCATACTTAAAGTTGCAGGCATACTCACTGTAAAAGGAGGTACCGGCTGTATACTGGAATATTTCGGAGAAGGAGCAACAACGATCTCCTGCACCGGAAAAGGTACTATCTGTAATATGGGCGCCGAAATAGGGGCTACCACATCCATATTCGGATACGATCAGAAAATGGACGACTATCTCCGGGGCACGGACCGTAAAGAAGTTGCCTCTATGGCCGATAAGATAATGAATGAACTTACCGGTGATACTAAAGTATATGAGAATCCTGAAACCTATTTCGATCAGGTTATCGAGATCGATCTTTCCCAACTGGAACCGCATATCAACGGACCCTTCACCCCCGACCTGGCCACTCCCCTTTCTGAGTTTTCAGTCACCGTGAAGAAAAACGGATGGCCCGAAAAACTGGAAGTCGGCTTAATAGGTTCGTGTACCAATTCCTCCTATGAGGACCTTACGCGCGCAGCTTCAATTGCCGAACAGGCTATTGAGAAAAATCTAAGCGTTAAATCAGAATATACGGTAACTCCAGGCTCGGAACAAGTGCGTTATACGGCAGAACGTGATGGATTGCTTAATAAGTTTGAAAAAATCGGGGGTGTGGTGCTGGCCAATGCCTGCGGACCCTGTATCGGACAATGGGCGAGGCACGGAGCCGACAAGAAGGAGAAGAATTCCATTATGACTTCGTTTAACCGAAATTTTGCTAAAAGAAACGATGGAAATCCGAATACGCATGCTTTTGTTGCATCGCCCGAATTAACCACTGCATTTGCCATTGCAGGTAGTCTTAGCTTTAACCCGGTTACCGATTTTCTGACCAATGAGAAGGGGGAAAAGGTAAAACTTGAAGAACCAAAAGGTATTGAGATGCCACCCCTTGGTTTTGAAGTTAAGGATGCCGGATACCAGGCTCCTGCCGAAGATAGCAGCTCGGTTGAAATAAAGGTTAATCCCGCTTCCGACCGGCTGCAGTTGTTGGAACCTTTTGCACCCTGGAACGGAGAAGATCTGAAAGGACTCCGTCTGCTCATTAAAGCCAAAGGGAAATGTACTACCGATCACATCTCCATGGCAGGCCCCTGGTTAAAGTATCGCGGCCATCTCGATAATATTTCGGATAACCTGCTTATCGGAGCCGTTAATTATTTCAACGACAAAACCAACAAAATCAAAAATTTCCTTAACGGAGATTACCGGGAAGTACCTTCTGTTGCCAGGGCCTACAAGGAAAAAGGAATAGGAACCATAATTGTCGGTGATGAGAATTACGGAGAAGGTTCATCGCGCGAACATGCCGCCATGGAACCCCGGCACCTGGGAGTGAAAGTTGTACTGGTAAGGTCCTTTGCCAGAATACACGAAACCAACCTGAAGAAACAGGGTATGCTGGCATTAAGCTTTGTGAACAAAGCAGATTACGATAAGATCCGTGAAGACGATCTCATCGATATAGTTGGTCTGACTGAATTTGCTCCCGGAAAAAACCTTACAGTCAGACTAAAACATTCCGATGGAAGCACCGAAGAGTTTGAAACCGCTCACAGCTACAATGAGAATCAGATCGACTGGTTCAGGGCAGGGTCGGCTCTCAATACAATTCGTAAACGACAATAGAAATTCAGGATGATAAGTAATCATCCATTATTATAGTGCACCGGTTGTGAAATATCCATTCCACTTATTTGTTATTTGCGGCCCTACCGGAATAGGCAAAACCAAGCTTGCTATTGAGCTGGCAAAAGAGATAGATTGTGAGATCCTCTCGGCCGACTCCCGACAGATATACAAAGAGATGAGTATTGGCACAGCTGTTCCCACAGCCGGTGAGTTAAAAGCCGTTCCGCATCATTTCATCCGCTCTCATTCCATCCACAATTATTATAATGCCAGTATGTTCGAGGTAGAGATACTTTCTTTCCTGAACGATTATTTCACCCGGAAAAATACAATGATCATGGCAGGGGGTTCGGGATTGTATATCGATGCCGTGTGCAAAGGGATCGACGAATTACCTACTATCGACCCTGAGGTGAGGGAAAAATGGCAGGAGCTTTTTAAAATTAACGGGCTGGAATTCCTGCAGGAAAAAGTCAGTACCAGCGATCCTGGATACTTTTCTTCTGCCGATATCAACAACCCGAAGCGTTTGCTCAAGGCACTCGAAGTTTTTGAAATGACCGGGAAACCCTACTCATCATTTTTGAAAAAAACACCGCAGGAAAGGCCGTTTTCCATCCTTAAGATCGGGCTGAATAAAAAAAGGGAGTTGTTGTACAAACGTATCAACCAGCGGGTCGACCGGATGATGGAAGCCGGACTAGTGAAGGAAGCGAAAAAGCTTTACCCTTACAGGCACCTCACTCCACTGAATACTGTTGGCTATAAGGAACTCTTTGCGTATTTCGAAGGCAGTTTAACGCTTGAAGAAGCGACAGAGCAAATTAAAAATCATTCCCGCGCCTATGCACGCCGGCAGCTTACCTGGTTTCGCCGCGATAAGGATATGGAATGGTTCGA
>CAZMVE010000017.1:0-36727 GCA_964569585.1 uncultured Bacteroidales bacterium
TATTTTAAAAGATCAGAAAATTACTTACATAGTATAGCAAGTAAATAATAATCTATTACTATCTCCAAAGGTTTATTCTTTACATTTTACGAGCCATTTTTCCACTGGAAAATGTATGTTTTTTGCTAATAATCAATGAAATAACATAAAAAAGTTGTAAATTATAATGATAAATTTTTCTTACTAATAAAAAACATACAGCTATGAAAGAACAGGTTCAGATTTTTATTGAAAGTTCACAGCAGTTTTTAAATGAAATTGCTTTGGCCTTGCCTAAAATTATAGGGGCACTATTAATACTTCTCATTGGCTGGATATTAGCTAAGGTTATTAAAAAAGCTATAATTAAACTACTGCAAGTGATACGGCTTAATGTATTATCAGACAAAGTAGGGATTGAAAAATTTTTAAAGGAGGGCGGTGTAAAACTTACCGTTACCGATCTAATTGGCAGTTTGTTCTATTGGATCATTATGTTAACTGTAATTCTGGCCTCTCTGAATTCGTTGCAACTTACCAGTGCAAGAGATTTATTTAATGAAATTGTATTATTTATACCCAACATTATTGTTGCTATTATCATCTTATTGCTTGGTCTGTATGTAGCCAAATTTATCTCTACGGTGCTATCATCATCATTGAAAAACATGAAAGATAAGTCGGCTGAGATGATTGAAAAAATAGCCTATTATGCAATTGTTGTTTTTACCATATTCCTGGTATTGGGACAGCTTAATATAGCCCAATCAATAATTGCAAATGCGTTTATTTTAATATTTGGAGCCATCTGTTTGGCTTTTGGCCTGGCGTTTGGTTTAGGGGGTAAAGACTATGCAGCGGATATATTAAAAAAAATGAAAGAAAAGCAGAAGGAAAAATAATCAAGGTTTGGTTTTTTTTAAAAAGACTTATATGCCGTACGAAGCTTGTTTAGATTTGGAAATGAATCGTTCCATCCTGATTGATAGGAAAGCAGTGAATCAGCTTCGCACGGCATATACAATAATTCAATTATATAAAACATACAGTACAATAAAGCAGGCTATTTATAAATTTTAATAGAATTGAGTTTATAGGATATCTTCATTAATTCATTGGATGAAGTTTACGATATATCATGCAACGATTATTATATTTTCTGCCTTTTCTGATTGTGTTATCCTGCAATGCTGATAGTGTTACCTATAAGAACTCTGAGCTGAAGCTAGCCGGAATCATTGACACTTTAAAATTGGATGCCGGCAGTATTTCAATTCTAATTGATAAATCCGATCATAAACTTACTATTCTTATTGACACAGTTATAATTAAAGAATACCCGGTTGTTTTCGGAGGAAATCCGGTGGATGATAAATTAATACAAGGGGACAAATGCACCCCCGAAGGCACATTTAAAATGATATCAAAATATCCGCATAATAAATGGTCGAAATTTATTTGGATTGACTATCCTAATGCAGATTCATGGCGGAAACATAATACAGCAAAAAGGGAGGGCAGAATACCCGAAGGTTCAAAAATTGGCGGTGAAATTGGAATTCACGGTGTACCTTTTGATATGGATAAACTGATTGATTTGAAATTCAACTGGACTCTTGGGTGCATTTCAATGAAAAATCAGGATATTAATGAATTATATCCGTATGTCATCAATTCGACACTGATTGTTATAAGAAAATAATTTGATTTATTCTAAGTGAATGAAATGTGATTCATTTTAATCGATGCTGTTGAAACCATATAGTTGCAATGAAGAAGTCATCCCCCAAAATGACCACTAAATATTAATTTTATCCAATTTTATTTTACCTGAACAAAATCGGTATACTCATTCATCATCCTGAATATTCAATAGCCTCTTGATTTCCAGGATCAGGTCCTGCACATCTTCCCTTTTATCAATAAATGAAACATTTGGGAACATCTTTTCATCCTCAATGGCCGACCGGAAGTTTACACCAATTTGTTCTGCCATACCGGAATACATAATAATGGGGACATCGCGTAGCGAATCATTATTTTTAAATTCCTTAAGAATGCTATAGCCTTCCAAATCATCTTCCATCATAATATCGAGTATTATCAGATCAGGTTTTTGTGATGAACAAAGTCTCAAACCTTCATTCTTATTCGAGGCTGTATCAACAATAAAGCCTTTGTCTTCAAGAATAACCTTAAGTGACATGAGTATATCAAGATCATCATCAATAATTAAAAGTTTCATATTTTCCATAACTAATTGTATTTGGTTAAAATATACAAACGTCTTATAATTAGAACCATACTGTACGTATTTTTTTCTTGCTTGCCCGGTGAAAGGGGATTTTAACAATAACTTTAGTTCCAGCATTTAATTCACTTTCGATGTTGATTTTACCGTCATGTTTATCAATAACTTGTTTAACCAGAGACAAACCAAATCCTGAACTGTTTTTTTCAATTCTTTTTACATTGCTGGCCCTGTAAAATTCATTGAAGATCAATTTCTGTTCGTTTTTTGGTATCCCAATGCCTGAATCAATAATTTCAATAAGAAAAGAATCTTTATATTTATGTGCATTGATATTTATCGAACTTCCTTCAGGTGAGTATTTTATTGCGTTGGAGATTAAATTGTTTAATGCTTCTTCAATAGATAATTGGTTTCCATATACCAGATGAGCTGCATTGGCAATATTTGTATTAACACTTATTTTTTTCCCATGATAACTGGTTTTCAAATCCTGAATCACTTTAGTCAACGATTTTTCGATTGAGAATTCACTCATATCAAGTTTATCCTGTAACCTTATAGTCGTTAATTTCAGCAAATCTCTGACAAAATTCATAAGGCTCCGGGTTCGTTTATAAGCTTGTTCGACAAAATCTTTTTTTTCTTCACTAGACTTTGAGATCAAAAATGCCTGTAGGATATTATGTATTGCCGCAATATGTCCCTTTATATCATGAGTGAGTCTGAGTACATATTCATTCTTAATGTTGTCTTTATTTTCGAGTTCAATATTTGCTAATCTGTAAGCTTCCTCCTGTTTTCTCAATTTCGAAGATATTGATGTTGTCATGTACACGACCATATAGGATGTGGTTATAAAAATAAGACCGGTACCCATGAGGTATATTTTATTCTGATAGAAGCTATGTGTATAGAACCCTTCCAGGTTGTAATGAGGTATCATACCCTGATACTCCAGGAATGCTAATGTTCCTATAAAGCTTAGTATGAAGGATGTTATAATATAGCATTCTTTTGGAGTAAGTAAAATGCTGGATATAATCATATGAAAGATATAATATATAATAAACGGATTTTCAACTCCGCCAGAGTAATGAAGAAGGCAGGTTAAAATTACCAGGTCTGAATATATCTGGAAAAATAAGATCGTTCTGCCATTAAAAAATTTAATGGGTACACTATGCTTACTGAGGTATTTTAAACTGAAAAGTGAAATTATATTAAAACCAAATAAGACAAATGCTAAAAGATAAAGTGGCACCTCCTGTATAGTAATATGTAAAACACTTGCAGAAAACTTCGTGGCTACAAAAATTCCAACAATAGCTAACCACCTGAGTCTTATTAGCCACAATGCTCCTTCAATAATATGTAATGAATTGTTATTTCTTTCCATAGCATTTTTTTCTAAAAGTTGGTTTATGCTATCGTGGCAGGTATTTAAAAACTTATTAAAATAACTTCAGAAAAGATGGATATAATTCTTTCATCTTTCCTGGTAGAAAGAAAAACTAAAAAGATTTAAATCAAATATATAGGGAATTATGCTTAAAAATAAAATTTGAGCAAACAAAATAGACATTATTAATACATAATAGGTTTAAAATTCCTGATTGGGATTGACTATACTCTGGGAATAATTTTTTAGGATCATTTGTTCTAAAAATTTAAACTCACCATTCATCCTAGCTGGTCGATTTTCTGGCTACTTTGGTATTTAAATGATCTTTTGAAATTATGAAACGATTTAATGTATCATCGGGTTCAGAATATGAAGAACCCATTGGATTTTCCAGGGCGGTACGTATTGGTAATCTTATATCAGTATCAGGAACTGCTCCCATTGCAAAAGATGGCACAACGGCCTGTCCCGGCGATTTGTATAACCAGACAAAAAAGTGTATAGAGATCATCGAGAAAGCTATTGTTGATGCTGGTGGTCATTTAAGTGATGTTATTCGAACAAGGATATACCTAAAAGATATTTCGATATGGAAAGAAGCGGCTAAAGCACATGGTGAATATTTTTCTGCTATCAGACCTGCCTGCACATTCGTCGGGATCAAAGATCTCATCAGGCAGGATTGGTTAGTGGAAATAGAGGCTGATTGTGTCGTAGAACCTGATTAACTTACTTTTCGGTTAAGGAGAATATTAAAATTCGTAGGGCTATCAGTAAATAACCCGGAACTTTATTTTTTTATGCTTGTTAATAAGATCTGAGAGCTTATTTGTCTTTCAAACTTAAATTCATGAAATATAAGATTATAAAATTTCTATTGGTTTGCCTAACTTGCATTACTATAATATCAGGTTTGGTATTACTGATTCAATTTTTGTCGAACTAAAAATAAATAATATGAAAAAGAACATGGGATCTGCCGACAGAATTATCAGATTAATAATTGCAGCCATTATTGTTGTACTTTTCTTTACAAAGGTATTATCAGGAACCCTGGGTATTGTACTACTCGTATTGGCAGGCATACTCGTCCTGACAAGTCTGATAAATTTTTGTCCTCTTTACTTACCCTTCGGAATAAGTACATGTGCCCGAAAAAAGGACTGACACTTTAGAAAACATATTAATATCACAGGTAACTTTTAATAGTTAATATCAGGAATATTGACCATAAGGAAGATACTATTTCTCATCGTCAAAATAGCCTTTAATGATACCGCGTTTTGAGTTACGAATAAAAAGGATAATAGTATCGCGCTCGGTCGAGGCCGGCAGATTAGTTTCGATAAATTCAATAGCATCGGAAATATTCAGACCACGTTGATAAATAATTCGGTATATCTCCTGTATCTCATAGATAGTTTCGTTTTTAAAATTTTTTCTTCGCAGTCCTATAGAATTAATTCCTGTGTATGAGAGGGGTTCCCGTCCGGCAAGGACATACGGAGGCACATCCTTGCTGGCTTTTCCGGTAGCTTGTATAAATGAATGGGTACCTACCCGCACGAATTGATGAACTACTGTGTATGGACTAATGATAGCATTATCTTCGACTTCAACTTCGCCGGCTAATCCCGCATGACTGCCCAGGATAACACTATCCCCCAGTTGACAATCATGTGCAATATGTGAATAGGACTGAATCAGACAATTTTTACCGACACGTGTTATTTCTCTTGCTTTGGTCCCCCGGTTTATGGTAGCATATTCTCTAACTGTTGTACTATCACCAATCGTAACAGTAGTTTCTTCACCTGCAAATTTCAGATCCTGCGGGATAGCACTAATTACAGCACCTGGGAAAATCTGGCAATTTTTTCCAATACGGGTTCCTTCAAGTAGTATGGCACTGGGTCCAATCCAACAGCCATCGCCGACAATTACATTTTTCCCGATATAGGCAAAAGGTTCTATTACTACTTTTTTACCAATTTTTGCTTCGGGATGAACATAGAATAGGTTGCTGCTCATAATCTTCTGATTTTTATTGGTGAGGTCACGTATTGTTATTCGGGCTTTCTTGCTAGTTGGGCCATAAACTGGCCTTCCATCACAAGAGTATCGCCAACAAATACCTGTCCATATGTGATTGCAATACCTCGTTTTACCGGTTCAAGAAGTTTCATCCGGATATTTAGGGTATCGCCCGGAATAACTTTATGTTTGAATTTTATATTTTCAATTTTCATGAAGTACAGAACATAATTTTCCGGATCGGGGACCTTATTTAAAAGCAATATTCCTCCAACCTGTGCCATTGATTCTATCTGAAGCACTCCCGGCATGATAGGTTCTTTAGGGTAATGTCCCGTAAAAAACGCTTCATTCATAGTGACATTTTTAATTCCGTGAATACTCCATTCGTCCATATAGGTAATTTTATCAACCAACAAAAAAGGAGGACGATGGGGGAGAAAATTCTTAATCTGGTTGATGTCGAATAAGGGGGCCTGATTAGGATCGTACACAGGTGGACCAGGCTTAGTTTTTTCTTTCTTGATAAGCTTTCGTATTTCCTTGGCAAATTCGGTATTTACATGATGTCCAGGCTTTGTAGCTATAATCTTTGCTTTCAGATTAACACCAATTAGGGATAAGTCGCCTATTACATCAAGAAGCTTATGCCGGGCAGGTTCGTTCTGAAATTTACGTTCGGTATTGTTCAGATAACCTTCAGGTAATACTTCAACTTTTGGTTTATTAAAAATATCTGCCAGACGATCAAGTACTTCCTTTTCCATGGGTCGCTCAACAATAACCAGAGCATTATCAAGATCACCGCCCTTTATAAGGTTGTTTTTTATTAGGGCTTCCAGCTCATGAAGAAAAACAAATGTCTTACAACCCGAAATCTCCTTCTCAAATGCATCGATTGATTTTAGGGTGGCAAACTGATGTCCCAGTATCTTTGAATTGAAATCAATATGAACGTCGATACTGAATGCATCGTCGGGATAAAGTATTATTTCAGAGCCATTTTTATCATCGCTGAAAACCATTTTCTGTCGGATAGTAAAAAACTCCTTCTCTTCTTCCAGTTCAACTAATCCGGTTTTTCTAATGGCTTCGACAAAGTGTTTTGAACTGCCATCGAATATGGGAACTTCAGGGCCATCGATTTCTATATGTACATTATCGATACCCAGGCCAAAAAGAGCAGCACAAAGATGTTCAATCGTCATCACCTCGGCACCATTTTCTTTTATGGTCGTACCCCTTGCTGTATTAACAACATATTCCGCCAGTGCTCGTATTACAGGTTTATTTTCAATATCTATTCGCTGAAAACAAATTCCATAATTGGATTTGGCTGGCTTTAGCGTAAGATTAGCCTCTTTTCCGCTATGAAGCCCTGTTCCTTTAAAATGTATCTTCGATGCTAGTGTTTTTTGCTTGTCTGCCATTTTTATATGACCTCAATAAAATTTTTTGAGTGCGCAATTTATAAAAATCTTCTCAATGGCTAGAAGTATTATTCCCCGATCTTCTTTTTAATTTTCTCGAGTTCTTTTTCAAAAGCATTTATTTTATCATAAAGTTCGGGTAGTTTTCGAATGATAATCAATGATTTTTTTGTTTCCCTGAAATTGTAAGCCGGTGACCCAAGGACAATGGAACCCTCAGTTTTAATATTATTGGTAACACCCGACTGAGCCCCGATTTTTACATCATCGGCAATGTTTATATGCCCGACTAAACCCGCCTGGGCAGCTACAACAACATTTTTTCCCAGTTTAGTTGAACCTGCAATCCCTGCCTGGGCAATGATAACCGAGTTTTCTCCTATTTCTACATTATGGGCAATCTGGATCAGATTATCAATTTTTGTTCCCTTATGGATCAGGGTCGATCCGATAGTAGCCCTGTCAATGGAGACATTCGAACCGATTTCCACCTCATCTTCAATAACTACATTTCCAATTTGGGGTATTTTCTGATAGGTACCTTCTCCCGGGGCAAAACCAAAACCATCGGATCCAATTACTGTACTGGCATGAATGATACAGTTTGACCCAACAGTACAATCCTTATATATTTTAACTCCAGGATAGAGTATAGTGTTATCGGCAACTTTTACATTATCGCCTATATAAACCTGAGGATAGATCTTTACTCCCTTCCCGATTACTGCATTTTCTCCGATAAAGGTAAAACCTCCGATATAGCAATTTTCGCCAATCGTGGCACTTTCATCAATAAAAGCGTGGCTGTCGATTCCCTTTTTCTGGGGGAGGCTGTTCTGATATAAATTCAGAAGGGAAGCGAATGCCTGATAAGCGTCATCAACCCTGATGAGTGTGGCACTTACTTTTTGGATTAGCTTCAGACTTCTATTTATAAGTACAATCGAAGCCTGAGTGGTATACAGGTATTTTTCATATTTGGTATTTGCCAGAAAAGCAAGAGTCCCTTTTTTACCTTCTTCAATCCGGGAAATGTTAGTTACCATTTCCTGTGGGTTGCCTTCAATATCTCCTTTTAGATATTGGGCTATTAGCTGAGCTGTAAATTCCATTGGTGCAAATTTGGTGGCAAAAGTAGGCAATATTATTTACACTCCACAATCCTTCGGATAACATAGAAAATATTTTTTCTCTGGTCGTTCCATGTAAGGATCGTTCAGAATATCAGATACTTCGGAAATATCTTTTATTTCATTATTGCTCATTAATATTTGAATCATATCGTCACGGCTGGTATAGGCATTATTTGAGATCTGACCCTCTGATATCAAGTAGCCCAGATCATCGGGTTTAAGATTGTACTTTACCAGAATATCGTTACGGATTTTTTGAATGGTTACTTCCGGAAAAGGTTGGTCAGTGATCCTTACCACTGGTAACGACCGGTTTATCAGGCTGCGTGCCAGCATGGATAATACTTTGTCATCCTGGTTTTGCCATTCTTTTGCCGACACTATTATATCAGTGTCGTCCAGTTGGCTGAAGTGTTGTAACACTTCTTCAGCTTTATTTTCAATGTTATCGGAACTGATAGTGTGGTATAGAAAATAGGAGAGTGAGGGTGTACAGTACATCGAGATATTTTGATTAGCCAGGAATTTGGCACGCTGAAGCATTCGTACAAGTAAATTCTCTGAAGCAATTACGGTTTTATGAAAATATACCTGCCAGTACATTAAACGACGGGAGATCAGAAATTTTTCAACGGAATAAATTCCCTTTTTTTCGACAACCAGGTTGTCGTTATGAACATTTAACATCTTAATAAGGCGATCGGTGCCAATGGTTCCTTCGGTTACCCCGGTAAAAAAACTGTCGCGTTTTATATAGTCGAGACGATCCATATCGAGCTGACTAGTTACCAGCTGATGCAGGAACTTCTTGGAATAACTATTGTTGTAAATAGTAATGGTAAGATCGAGTTTAGATTTGAATTCCTCATTTAACCTATTCATCAGCAGGTGCGAAAGTTGTTCATGGTTGACTCCCGTGATAATTGTTTCCTCGAGGGCATGTGAAAACGGACCGTGACCGATATCGTGTAACAGAATAGCAATCAATACGGCTTCCTGCTCCTCAGATGTTATAGCTATTCCTTTACTTATCAGACTTTCAATGGCCAATGTCATTAAATGAAGGGTTCCGATGGTGTGCTGAAAACGAGTGTGTGTAGCACCCGGATAAACATAATGAGTCAATCCCAGTTGTTTTATTCTCCTTAAGCGTTGAAAATAGGGATGTTCTATTAGATCGAAGATAAAATCTGTCGGGATGGTCACAAAACCATGAACGGGATCGTTAATGATCTTTCTTTTATTTTTTTTATAGACACTCACATTAATAGTACTTTAAGGTAAAACTAGGGTTTTTGAATCTGGACAAGATGAAAAAGTTTTAAACTGATCCCTTTCGAAAAGGATTGATAAAATTAGGGATATTGTTTGTATTAACTGATCCTATTTAATTAGAAATTAACCCGGGTTCGGGCAAATTAAGAATAATTTCTTATTTATTGAAATCCAATATTTTGTAGTTTATTTTATATTTTATACTTTTGCAGAGCTTGGAGATTTTTTTAGGGGACATAAGTCCCCTATTTTGTTACTTATAAATGATATCGAAGGAGAAAATACTGGGTCTGATTGAAGGTTTATTAGCAGAAAAAAAATTCTTTCTGGTTTCACTTGATATAGGTCCGTCCAATAACATTCGACTCGTAGTTGACAGTACGATGGGGATACAAATTAGTGAATGCGTTCAACTTAGCAGGGCGATTGAACAGGGACTCAACCGCGATTCCGAGGATTTTGATATTGAAGTTTCCTCTCCCGGCCTGGGAACTCCATTTAAAATAAGGGAACAATATGATAAGAATATCGGGAAGGCAGTAGAAGTAATTTCTAAGGAGGGGCAAAAAATAAAAGGTATTTTAATACTTGTCGATGATAATAGCTTCAGTATTGAACAGGAGAAGAAAATAAAAATTGAAGGCAAAAAAAAGAAACAAATAATTAAAGAAAAAATCAATTTTGCATATAATAATGTGAGCAAGGTAAGGAATGTGTTAAAGTATTAAAGGTCGTATAATAATTTTAGTATGGAAAATATTAATCTGATTGAAACATTCTCAGAGTTCAAGGAACTTAAAAATATCGACAGAGCTACCATGATATCAGTACTTGAGGATGTGTTCAGGGGTATGCTGCAGAAGATGTTTGTGACGGATGAGAATTTTGATGTTATTATTAACATCGATAAAGGTGACTTTGAGATCTGGCGAAACAGGGAAGTTGTTGAGGACGGCGCTGTTGAAGACCCTAACCGGCAGATAGCTCTTTCAGAGGCGAAGAAATTTGATGCCGATTATGAGATTGGTGAAGATGTTACCGATGAAGTTAAATTTGCCGATTTTGGAAGAAGAGCTATTCTTGCCCTCCGGCAAAACCTTACAGCACGCATTCTCGATCTGGAAAAGAATAATGTTTATCTGAAATACAGCGACAGAATAGGCGAAATAATCACTGGTGAAGTATACCAGGTATGGAAAAGAGAGATCCTGGTTCTTGACGAAGAAGCCAATGAACTCATTCTTCCCAAGTCAGAACAAATTCCGTCCGACTATTTTCGTAAAGGCGACTCCATAAGGGCAGTTGTTGTGAAAGTTGAGATGAAAAACAACACCCCGTTGATTATTCTTTCACGTACGTCACCCATATTTCTTGAAAGACTGTTTGAGCTTGAGGTCCCTGAAATTTTCGATGGACTGATTACGATTAAAAAGATTGTACGTGTTCCCGGAGAGCGCGCCAAAGTTGCTGTTGAATCATACGACGAACGTATTGATCCTGTAGGTGCATGTGTAGGTATGAAAGGATCCAGAATTCATGGCATCGTGCGTGAATTAAAGAATGAAAATATCGATGTGATCAATTTTACCAATAATATCCAACTTTTCATTACTAGGGCATTAAGTCCTGCAAAAATCACTTCTATTAAACTTGACCAGGAGAATAAACGGGCCGAAGTATTCCTGAAACCTAATGAAGTTTCGTTGGCGATAGGTAAAGGTGGACTAAATATCAGACTGGCAAGCCAGCTGACAGAATACGAAATCGATGTATTTCGCGAAGGCACTGAAGATGAAGAAGATGTCAGCCTGGAGGAATTTGCAGATGAGATTGATAGTTGGATTCTTGATGAACTAAAAGCAATTGGTTGCGATACAGCAAAAAGTGTCCTTGAATTATCGCCTGAAGATCTAGTAAAGAGAACCGATCTGGAGGAAGAAACCATCAAGGAAGTGATGAAAATTTTACGATCAGAATTTGAATAATAAACAGTATATTAGCGAAATATCTGCTATACAAGGCATTTTGACAGAAAACAGGGATTTTTTTTATGACAGATGGCAAAGCTACAAGGCTGAGTAAAGTTGCAAGGGAATTAAACGTTGGGATCTCTACTATTGTTGACTTTCTTCATAAAAAAGGTGAAGAAGTTGACATTAGTCCAAATTCTAAAATTTCTTTGGAACAATATAATTTATTAATCGAAGAATTTAGTTCCGAAATCACAATCAAAAAGGAGTCTGAAAAAGTCAATCTTCGTCATTTTAAAGAGAAACAGCAATCGGTAACTTTAAATGATCTTAATGAATCACCAGAAGAAGGTTCTGTCGATCAGGACGAACTTTTGATAAAAGATTCACGTAGTGTTGATTCTGCTTTCGATACCGGAATCAGAGAGTCTGAAATCAAACCGAAAGTAGTAGGTAAAATTGATTTAGAGCCTAAGAAACAACCTGCTGAAGAAACTTCTGTGCCATCACAACCCGATGAAAAAACTAAGGTTGTTGAAGCTAAGTCTGACGTTTCTAAAAAAGAGCTTGAGAAAAAGCCTGAAGCAGAAAAAACTGAAAAAATACCTGCTGATAAGGCAGAAACGGAAGAAGTTACCGGTTCGAAAGTGAAAGTTATTGGAAAGATCGATCTCGATTCGATGAATCAGCGCACCCGACCAGCCAAGAAGTCCAGTGAAGTAGAAAAGAAGAAAAAGGATAATGAGGACACTAAGAAAATAGTGGAAGAACTGGTTGAGACAGAAGCTGAAGCTGTCGAGGAAGAAAAGGCAGAAGATAATTTAAAAGAAGATATTATACGGGCGAAGGTTAAAAAACTCAGTGGACCGACAGTGGTTGGTAAAATGGATCTTCCTAAACGGACACCAAAAGAATCCTCTTCAGATCTGGAATTAAGAGATAAAAAGCGAAAACGGAAACGAATTAGGAAAGACAGGGAACGTATACGGTTTGAGGATAAAAATGCCAAACCAGAAGAAGAAGGTTCCTTTCGTGATAAAGCAAAGAAGAAACGTAAGAAAAAAACACTTAAACCTGAAATCAGTGAGGAAGATGTTCAGCGTCAAATAAAAGATACGCTGGCCCGTTTAACCAAAACAAAATCGAAAGGAGCCAAACACCGGCGTGAAAAACGTGATGCGGCAAGCCAACGGTTGCAGGAAGAGTCAATTAGGGAAGAAGAATCCAAACATACTATCAAGGTCACGGAATTTGTCTCAGTCAATGAGTTAGCATCCATGATGAATGTTCCGGCGAATGAATTGATTGCAACATGTATGAACCTTGGATTGTTCGTGTCCATAAATCAGCGTCTCGATGCAGAGACTATGACTTTGTTGGCTGAAGAATCCGGATTTGATGTAGAATTTGTCAGTGTTGAAGTGCAGGAAGCAATTAAGGAGGATGAAGATAAAAATGAGGAAATGCTGCCAAGGCCTCCAATTGTCACAGTAATGGGACATGTTGATCACGGAAAAACCAAATTGCTGGATTATATTCGAAGTGCCAATGTGGTTGCAGGTGAAGCCGGAGGCATTACCCAACATATTGGTGCCTATAGTGTTCAAGTTGAGGATGAAAAGAAAATTACTTTTCTCGATACTCCGGGTCATGAAGCATTTACAGCGATGAGAGCCAGAGGTGCTCAAATTACTGATGTGGCAATTATTGTAGTTGCTGCCGACGATGGAATTATGCCCCAGACAGTTGAAGCTATTAACCATGCTCAGGCTGCCGGAGTTCCCATGATATTTGCTATTAATAAAATTGATAAACCCACAGCTAATCCGGAAAAGATCAAGGAAGAACTCGCTAACATGAACATTCTTGTCGAGGATTGGGGAGGGAAATATCAGTCGCAGGATATTTCAGCAAAGGGGGGTATTAATATTTCCGAATTGCTGGAAAAAGTGCTGCTCGAAGCTGAACTTTTAGAATTGAAAGCGAATCCTAACAAAAATGCACACGGAACTGTAATTGAATCATCACTCGATAAAGGCAAGGGATACACCAGTACCATCCTTGTAGAAGCCGGAACTTTGACTGTTGGCGATATTGTACTGGCCGGAACTAATATGGGAAAAGTTAAAGCTATGTATAACGAGAGGGGAAAAGCAATTGCAGAGGCCGGGCCGGCGACACCGGTTTTAATTCTTGGACTAAGCGGAGCTCCCCAGGCTGGCGATAAATTTAATGTCATGGATAGCGAGAGGGAAGCGAAGGAAATTGCCAACAAGCGCGAACAGCTGCAACGTGAACAGGGGATGCGCACTCAGAAACATATCACCCTCGATGAAATTGGCCGCCGTATTGCGATAGGTAATTTCCAGGAATTGAACCTTATTGTAAAATGTGATGTGGATGGCTCTGTAGAAGCATTATCCGATTCCCTGATAAAACTTTCAAATGAAGAAATTCAGGTGAATATTATCCATAAAGGAGTTGGACAGATTTCTGAGAGTGATATTATGCTGGCAACTGCTTCCGATGCCATTGTTATCGGATTCCAGGTGCGTCCATCCATGGGTGCCCGAAAGCTGGCAGAAAAAGAAGAAATCGATATCCGGCTCTATTCCATTATTTACGATGCGATCAATGAAATCAAATCGGCAATGGAAGGAATGCTCTCACCCGAAATAAAGGAAGATATTACTGCCACTCTTGAAATAATAGAGATATTTAAGATAACAAAGGTGGGCACAATAGCAGGGTGTATGGTGAAAGAGGGAAAAATCAAACGCGATTCGAAAGTTCGTATCATTCGCGACGGAATCGTAATTTATTCAGGAGAACTGGGTTCACTGAAACGATTTAAAGATGATGCAAAAGAGGTAGTAAGTGGACTTGAATGCGGATTAAATATCCAGAATTTTAACGACCTCAAAACTGGTGATTTTGTCGAAGCTTATGAAACATTCGAAGTCAAGAAAAAACTTTAAAATATAACTAACAGATATTACTTTAGAGGCTCGTTTCAATTACGGGCCTTTTTTATCTGAACATGGGAAAAGTTTCGCAGGAAATATCAGTCAAAATAAGGGACCTTGCAATCAGATCAGGATTTACCGATTGCGGAATTGTTCCGGCTTCCAAACTGAACAAAGATGCTGAGAAGCTTCACAATTGGCTGAATTCAGGAATGCACGCCGGAATGAAATACATGGAAAACCATTTCGATAAGCGCACCAATCCTGCTTTGCTTGTTCCCGGTGCCAAATCGGTTATTGTTGTATTATTAAATTATTTTCCGGAGGAACAACAAAAGAGGGGAAGCAATTTTTTCATATCAAAATATGCCTTTGGCTGCGATTACCACCAGGTTATGAAATCGATGCTCAGAAAATTTCAGGAATCGATCAACAAAGAACTGATATCATTAAATGGAAGGGTATTTGTCGATTCTGCCCCCATACTTGAAAGGGCACTTGCAAGTTTGGCGGGTTTGGGCTGGGTAGGCAAAAATGCAAACTTGATCTCTCCAAAACACGGATCATTTTGTTTTATCGGTGAAATAATAACAGATATTGAACTGGCCTGCAACAACAAACCTGTTCCCGATTTTTGCGGTAGCTGTACCAAATGTATCGAGGCCTGTCCAACAAATGCGATCCTGCCTGACCGGTTCATCGACAGCCGGCAATGTATTTCTTACTGGACTATAGAGCATAAGGATGAAATTGATGGATCGTTGAAGGGAAAATTTGAAAACAGAATTTTTGGCTGCGATATATGCCAGGATGTCTGCCCCTGGAACCGTAAATCTCAACCCAGTACAATAGATGAATTCCGACCTTCGGCTGACTTAATCAATATGACTGGTAAGGATTGGCAGGAATTAACAGAAATTCGTTTCAATGAATTATTTGAAGAAACTGCCGTTACCCGGGCAGGTTTCGAAAGTTTAATAAGGAATATCAGATTTGTAACATGAAAGTGATAGACCGGATTTAGTAAAATTCTTTGGTTAGAGAGTCTATCAAAGGCAATTAATAAGCAGTCTCATCATTGACTGGTTAAAAATTATCAGATCGAACTAATTGTTACCACAATACTTCTGTTGTTTCTGGGGCCATCGAATTCACAGAAAAAAATATTCTGCCAGGTAGAAAGTCCCATTTTACCTTTAATAATGGGAACGGTTTCACTTGGCCCAACAATGCCTGCCTTCAGGTGGGCATCGCCGTTATTATCCTGTGCATCATGCTCCCATATGCCTGAGGGTATTAATTTTCGCAGAAGCGAGATAACATCGCGCTGTACCGAGTCGTCCCAGTTTTCCTGTATCATTATAGCTGATGTGGCTCCCTGGGCATAAACATTGACTAATCCTGTTTGAACATTACTTTCTGTTACAATTTTCTCAACGTTTTTTGTGATATCATGTAAGCCATTTTGGTTTTGGGTTGATAGTTGTATTATTTTTTGCATTTTTTCTACTTTTGTCCTAAATTAAAAACAATTATTTAGAAGCGTTATTTAAGTAATAACAGCCGATAATCCCGATTATAAGTTATATTTTAATACAAATATGTTGAAGAGTGAGGTTTTGCGCAAGGAAAGTGTGATGGAACATGCTGAAAATTATTGGAAATCGTTTGATGGAATAAATCTGTATTCACAAACCTGGTTTGCTACAACTAAACAGAGAGCTGTAATTAATTTAATACATGGTATCAGCGAACATAGCGGGCGATATGCATTATGGGCTCAGCAACTGGCGGAACAGGGATTTACAGTAAGAAGTTTCGATATACGTGGTCATGGCCGCTCTGAAGGTAGAAGAGGATATTGTTCCAGCTATTCGAAATTACTTAAAGATCTGGAGCTTTTTATGGAACAGAGCAGAAACGAATTTCCCAATCAGCCAATATTCCTTTATGGTCAGAGTTTTGGTGGTAATCTGGCGATAAACTTTGCCATACAACAAAATTTGAATATTAGTGGTTTAATAGTGACATCTCCCTGGCTGGAACTGGTCAAAAAATATTCCCGTGCTAAAGTGATTCTGGCTTCAATGTCGGGTAATATTCTGCCCGGATTATCAGTGAATAGTGGATTAAAAGCTGAAGATTTGTCAAGAGATTTACGTGCAGTACACAACTATAGTAACGACCCCTTAGTACATAATAAAATTAGTGTCAACCTGGCACTTCAGATTATGGAAGCCGGACGAAGAGCTTCAATGAGTATTTATAAAATCAATAGCCCTCTGCTTGTAATGCATGGCAATAGCGATACTATAACATCCTGTAAAGCTTCGAAGAATTTTGTACGCAATGCAAGTGAACGTACTACTTTTATTGAATGGGAAGGAGGCTATCACGAGCTTCATAATGATCTTGACCATGAAAAAGTATTTGAATCGCTTGTAACATGGTTAAATAAATATACCGGATAATCCAAAGATTATTTTATGACCCCTTTAATTACCCATGTACAGATTCCTAAACCACCTTTCAAAATTACTTATCAGCATAAGCTATTTTTTATAGGATCCTGTTTTTCAGATACTATCGGGGGAAAAATGGAGGAATTATTATTTCCAGTTTGTTATAATCCATTTGGAGTGGTCTACAATCCCTTATCAGTTGCTTCAAGCTTTGAACTATTGTTGAATAAAGAATTGTTTACCGCAAATGACCTCTCATTTTTTAATGAACTTTGGTTCAGCTATGCACATTATTCACTTTTCTCACACCCCGATAAGGAAACCTGCCTTGCCAATATAAATTCAAAATTTGCTGAGGCACGTAAGTTTATTCTCCAAACCGATCTTATCTTTATCACACTCGGCACATCATGGGTTTATCGTTTGAAAGAAAACGGAAAGGTAGTGGCAAATTGCCATAAGCAACCCGCTTCGTTATTTGATCGTAGTCTCCTTTCATATGAGCAAACTTTTGAGGCTTTAAAGCATAGCATTGAACGCATTAAGGATGTCAATCCTGCTGTAAAATTTGTTTTTACGGTTAGTCCCATTCGTCATTGGAAAGATGGAGCCATAAATAATCAACGGAGCAAAGCTGCTCTGATCCTGGCCATTGCAAAGCTTCAGGATTGGTATGAAAATATATATTATTTTCCTGCCTATGAAATATTTATGGATGAGTTACGCGATTACCGGTTTTATGCCTCCGATATGTTACATCCGTCCGAAAGTGCCCAGAAATACATATGGGAGAAGTTTACAGAAAGCTTTATTTCAGAAAATGATTTAGCCACTCTACAAAATGTTGAAAAAATCCTTACATCGGTTAATCACAGACCCTATTTTCCAGATACTAGCGCTTATCATAATTTTAAGAAGGCCCTCCTCGATAGGATAAAAAATTTGTCTCAGACATATCAATTTCTTGATTTTAGTAGGCTCCTTCACAAGCTTGACAATATTGTTTGAAAATTAAATATTTCTATTAAACATCATCGTCTGCTCTTTGTTATAATTTGAGAATGCAAGTATGATCAATAATGGGAAAACCAGGTATTTTACTATTCATATTATTTTTATTAGGATATACTTCAGCAATTTTTAGTCAGAAGTCTGATGCAGGAGTTATAGAGGGGAGAATATTCAACCAAACCAATAATGAACCGGTCCCCTTTGCCAATCTCATCATTTTCGGAACAAATATAGGATCGGTAAGCGATTTGGATGGTAAATTTATTTTTACCGGAATAAAGCCGGGTTATATTCGAATTGTAGCTAGTTCGGTTGGCTTTGAACAATACATATCCGAAGAGTTTCTGGTCACCAATGCCAATAAATCGTTTATTGAAATTCCTTTGAAAGAAACAGCTGTTGCTCTCGATGAAATTGTTATTAAAGCATCGCTCTTCAGAAAAAGCGAAGAAAGTCCCTTATCGCTTCGCAGAATTGGAATTGAACAAATAGAAAAAAACCCGGGAGGGAACCGTGATATTTCAAAAGTAATTCAGGCTTTTCCTGGAGTAGCATCGACTCCTGCCTACCGAAACGATATTATAGTCAGGGGAGGGGGGCCGAGCGAGAACAGGTTTTACCTTAATGGCATAGAAATACCTAATTTGAATCATTTTGCTACTCAGGGGGCATCGGGCGGGCCTGTGGGAATTATTAATGTTGATTTTATCCGGGAAGTGAATTTTTACTCCGGGGCATTTCCGGCTAATACAGGTAATGCATTAAGTTCCATCCTCGATATGAGGCAGATTGATGGCAACAAGGAAAAGCTGAAATTCAGGGGTTCGGTGGGGGCAAGCGATCTGGCACTTACTCTCGATGGCCCTCTTTCATCGAATACTACATTTATTGTATCGGCGCGCCGTTCCTATCTGCAATTCCTTTTTACTGCACTTCAGTTACCCTTTCTTCCAACCTATAACGATTTTCAGTTTAAATCACGGACCCGAATTAATGAAAAGAACGAAATTACTTTTATCGGACTTGGAGCCATCGATCAGTTCAAATTAAACCTTGATGCCAATGAGACTCCCGATCAGCGATATATTTTAAGCTATTTACCGGTAAACGAACAATGGAACTATACAGTCGGATCAGTTTATAAACATTACGGGGAGAATGGGTACGATACCTGGGTATTAAGCCGGAATTACCTGAACAATGTTGTTTACAAATATCTGAATAATGATGAAAGTCTGGGTAAAACACTTGATTACTCATCATCAGAGATAGAAAATAAATTTCGATACGAGAGGAATTACAATTCACCATCTGAATATAAATTCAATTTTGGTGCTAGTGTAGAATTTGCAAAATACCTGAATAATAGCTATTACCAAGTATATCGGGATAATGAATTGTTGGAATTGACGGACGATACTTACCTGGATATGTTTCATTATGCAACATTCGGGCAAGTAAGCAAAAGCTATTTTAATAAACGGTGGACACTTTCGCTGGGAATGCGATCCGACGGAAGTTCATACTCGGAAGCGATACGTAATCCGGCACGAAATATATCACCTCGCATCAGTTCTTCCTTACAGATTACTGAAAAGATAGCATGGAATTTTAATACTGGCCGTTATCGCCAGCGCCCTCCTTATACTTCGTTGGGATTTAGGGATTCAGCCGGGGTGTTTGTAAATCGTGAGAACGGATTGAAATATATAATTGCCGATCATCTGGTTACTGGTTTCGAATATCGCCCTGATAACAATATTCAACTTAGCATAGAGGGCTTTTATAAACAGTATTCCGATTATCCCTTTTCTGTATCCGATTCAATAGCACTTGCCAGCAAAGGTGCTGATTATGGTGTATTTGGAAATGAAAAAGTGATCAGTGTTGCTCAGGGCCGGGCGTTTGGGTTTGAATTACTGGGACGATGGCAGGATTTATTGGGATTTAATACTGTATTATCTTACACCTATGTTCGAAGTGAATTTAAAGATCTTCGGGCTACTTTCCGGGGAGAATATTTGCCAACATCATGGGATAACCGGCATTTGTTAAATTTAACAGCAACTCGTACATTCAAAAGTAACTGGTACCTGGGTTTCAAATGGCGTTTTGTTGGAGGAGCACCCTATACTCCTTACGATGTTGATTTTTCATCTATCCGGCAGGCATGGGATGCCCAGGGTGGACCTTATCTCGATTATTCAAGATATAATGAATTACGCCTGAAGTCTTTTCATCAACTGGATATCCGCATCGATAAACAGTATTATTTTACAAAATGGTCCATCAATTTTTATGTTGACATTCAGAATGTTTACAATTTTAAATCCGATGAGCCGGACAGACTGGTTCGCACTTCGTTTGAAGATCCGGTCATTAATGATGCATATATTGATACGTATGGTATTGAATGCTACGAGCTGACAAGCATTAAAAGCGATGGTTCAGGAACGGTATTGCCTACTATAGGCATTATAGTTGAATTTTAAAATTGTTATGTATGAAAACTAAAATCATTCCTATTTTATTAGTATGCTTACTTGTTAGTATTCTGTTTATCTATCAAAGTTGCAGGACTGCACGTATAGCTACAGAATACCGTACCGATACGCTATTCACTAATATGAAAGGGGAAGGTGATTTACTGGAAATTATTTTTCATCGTGGTACAGAACATAATCATCCCCTCATGGCCGTTTGGATTGAAGATACAGCCGACCGTTATATTCAGACATTATATGTTGCCCAGTCGATTGCTGAAGGAGTATTTGGTCATGGCGATGAATCAACTGGCAAGTGGCTTCCTGGGCCTATACGCCGGCCCGCAGCATTGCCGGTTTGGGCTCACAGTCGTGGAGTCCGGGAAAATGACGGGCTATATATGCCCACACAGGAAACAGCAATTCCAGATGCTTATACCGGAGCAACACCTCTCGCACATTTTGTTTTGTTTAGCAGAACCGATAATCCTTTACCGGAAGAATTTTATGTGTACTTTGAAATTAATCAAACTTGGGACTGGAATAATCATTGGACAAATAATAAATATCCTGATGATGAGGATTATAAAACTTCATGTCAACCGGCTTTGGTATATCGTACATCAATGAATTGTGGGGATAATCAGAAATCATATAAATTGGAGCTCATTGGGCACAGTCACTATAGCGGTGATAATGGTGAAATATACATCGACCTGAATACTATTACAACGGCAAAAGATATTGCAGAATCGATTTATGTAAAATGCCTGCCTTAATCAGGGAAAAGTTATCGTATTAGCTTAACAATTCAATAAAAAATACTTTCAATGATGATCTTAGTCACTGTAATTAGGTGACGAATGTCACCACTTTGATGTAATCTAAAATCTCTATCCTTCGTAACTTAAGAATAAAAATCTTACATGCATTATCGAAAATCGCAGCTAATTATATTTTGCCTGTCAGTACTATTTATAATCTCATTATGCTCAGCATTTAGAAGCAGTTCAGACGATATTCAAAATCAGATAGAACAATATAAAGCAATTGTATCGAAATGTGAAGCAGAAGGGAATAATAATGAACTGGCAAAATATTTAACAAAATTAGGTTATTTATACTGGCAGATTGGAGTTCAACGGGAAGCAATCGAGTATTTCGAACAATCGGTTAATGTCAATAAGGAATTGGGTAATAATAATGCAGTAAAAACTCTTTACAATAATCTTGGACTTATTTATTCTGAAATTGAAGAATATCAGAAAGCAATCGGATATTTTGAGAAAAGCTTACAACTTAGTCTCGCTAAGGGAAATAAAATTGAAGCAACTTCCGATTATATAAATATTGCTCTATCGTTTCAATCGCTTAAATATTTTTCCGAATCGAATGCTAAAGCAGAAAAGGCACTTGAGATGGCACTTGAGCTTAATAATCTTGAAATGGTAAAAACTTCTTATGGTATTCTGGGAGAGAATTATGACAAGTTAGGGCAACAAAAGAAGTCATCAGAATACTATGAAAAATACAATTCACTGACCAAACACTTGCAGCAAAGGGAAATGGAGGTCATGGCCAATCGCACAAAAGAAATTGAAAAACAGGTGCAATCGAAAGAGATAGAACTCAAATATACACTCGATACTCTTGGTGAAATAATAGAGTTAAATCGGGAAATGCAGCTGCAAAATGCCTTGTTGAATAAAGAGAATCAACTGAAGGAAGAACAAAAAGCGCGTCTGGAAGCAGAACAAGCTCGTTTGAAAGCCCGGGAAAAAACCCGGCGTACGAGGTTCATTGGACTAATAGCGGTACTTATTTTGTTTGGTTGTATCATGGGGATGATCTACTGGCAACTGGCACAAAAGAAAAAAGCCAACCATCTTTTAACGAAGCAGAATAAAGAAATTGATCGACAGAAGAAGGAAATTGAAAAGCAGCGCGATCTGGCAAATAAGCAGAAAAAACATATTACGGATAGCATTCAGTATGCACAGCGAATCCAGCATGCGGTTTTACCTCCAATGAACTTTTTTAACCAGAACTTTAGCGACTATTTTATTCTCCATTTGCCAAAAGAAATTGTAAGTGGCGATTTCTACTGGACAACACGAAAGGATGATGTACTTATAATTGCTGTTGCAGATTGCACGGGACATGGGGTACCGGGGGCTTTTATGAGCATGTTGGGTGTGGCATACCTGAATGAAATTGTGAATAAGATTGCTATCAATAAACACATCAGTATGCTGAATGCCGATGATATTCTGAATCAACTTCGTGAGATGGTTATTTCCTCACTGCATCAAACTGGGAATACGCTGGAGCCTAAGGATGGCATGGATATTTCAATATGTATTATCGACTTTGATCATAAAAAAATGCAGTTTGCAGGAGCCAATAATCCTCTGTTCCTTATTCGGAATGGAGAGTTAATTCAGTTTAATCCTGATAAAATGCCGGTGAGCTATCATCAGAAACGCGACGTACCTTTTGTCAGACAAGATATTACGCTATTACCTGATGACCGTATATATATGTTTTCTGATGGCTTTGTCGATCAGTTTGGAGGTGACCAGGGAATGAAATTTTTGGCCCGGCAATTTAAGGAAATCCTGCTAAGAATACATACTCAGCCCATGACAGATCAAATGGCACTACTTACCAAGACATTTAATGACTGGAAACGAGAAAGGTCACAGCTCGATGATGTTCTTATTGTAGGGATACGTTATGCACCAAAAATATCGGCAAAAGAAGCCATAAGAAAGAATGACTGGCACAATAAAACTATATTAATTGCAGAAGATACCGATGTGAATTATTTCCTTTTAACAGCAGTGCTTAGAGATACCAGGGCAAACCTTGTTCGTGTTAAAGATGGTTTGGAAGCTCTCGATTATGTAAAAAATAATGAGGTCGATCTGATACTTATGGATATCAATATGCCGCGTATGAATGGATATGAAGCTACACAAAAAATAAAACAGATGCGAAAGGATATTCCTATTATCGTGCAAACAGCTATGCATTTTGATGATGAAAGTGATGAAGCATTTAAGGCCGGAGCCGATGACTATATTGCTAAGCCGATTGATTTAAAGACTTTCATGAAAAAGATGGAACGGTTTCTCAGCTGACAGGATTAAAGAATTCTTGATGACCCCACAATTATAGATTATACTCATTGTTTATTTATCGTATTTTAAAAGCAGGCAATATTGTAATTCGATATAGATTTTGAGGATTGGAATATTCATTATAAATTAACCAGGAGAAAAAAAGAAAATTAATTATATATTATCTAACTTTCATTTCAATACATAACCAATATGGAACAACTTTATATCCCTGCCTCCGATGAAACACCCGAAATAGAATTTAATAAAGACGGTGGAATCTTGAAAATTTCCGGAAAATCATTGCCTGAAGATGTTATAGAATTTTATTCTCCGATATTTTCTTGGCTGGAGCAATATGTCACTAATCCTAATGAAGAAACGAAAATGTATGTGAAAGTTATTTATTTTAATTCGGCATCGCAGCGCGCACTGAATGAAATATTTACAATACTCTCAAGGATTAACGTAAAGGGTAAAAAGGTTGAGGTAGAATGGTATTATCATGAAGATGATGATGAAATGAAAGAAACCGGTGAGGAATTTGCTGATATTACCAACTTATCGTTCCAATTTAAAAGTTATGTTCTGAACTAATTTTTGGGATTTAGCTCTCTTTTTTGTTAATTTAAAATTATTAGAACTATAACTTAAAAAATCATGTTTCGACTTGCAGTTTGTTTTTGTCTGATGGTATTAAGTTTGAACCTGTTATCCCAGCAGATTCCTGTTCATGAAAAGAAAACCTATATTGCTCCCGATGGGAAATACTACATTCAAAAGGATTTGCCTATATACTTATGGCTTTCAACTACAAAGGATGAAGAATCGGAGAAATTCAGATTATGGAGTGGTAAAACCAGCCGGTATTCCAATCCCATGTATTTAGATACCGAAGGATGGAATTCCGTACGATCGCCATCGGCAGTAGATACTTCAACCCACAAAACTGTTTATCCGCTTCGTGATATTATTTTCGAGGTCTATGCCGATAGTAAATCTCCAGCTACAAAAATCGATTATGGAGATGCAAAACCTTTCTCATTTGAAGGTAAATTGTATATAGGATCGGGCGCTCAAATTTATCTTACTGCAACTGATGTATTAGCGGGTGTCGAAAATATTTACATCTCTATTGATAGCAGTATTTATAAGCCCTATACAGATCCAATTACAATTGATCAGGAAAAGGAATATCAGGTAAAATATTATGCTGTCGATAATGTAGGGAATGTTGAACATCTCCACGAGATTACTATTGTTTTCGATGAAACATCGCCGGTAACGAAACTTGAGATTGAAGGTGACCGCCACGAAAATATTCTTTCAAACCGATCAAAAATAGTTTTAAAAACCGAGGACAAGGGTATAGGATATAAGGCCATTTACTTTTCTATAGATAATGGGCAGGAAAAACCATATACTTCGTCGATCATTACGGTCCAGCTATCGCAGGATGATCATATTATAACTTTCTATGCAGTGGATAAGGTCGGGAATAAAGAAGAGATACAGAGTTTTTCTTTTTATATCGATAAAACACCTCCAACCATCATCGAAGAAATTATGGGAAATAGCTTCTTTTCGGGAGGAATAGAATACTCTTCAGGTAAAACAAGGCTGAAACTAACTTCGTTCGACAACAAGGCTGGCATTAAAGAGGTTCGCTATTCCGTAAACGGTGGTGAATATAAGCTTTATGAATCATCCGTTTTCCTAACGCAATCTTCAGGGAATCTGTTAATTAAATCCTATGCAATAGATTATGTGAATAACAGATCAAACAGTCAGACTGCTAACGAAAAAACCAATATACCCTATATCGATCTCACCGGACCTGATCTGAGTATTATATTTAATGGACCGAAATTTAATACACGTGATACTCTCTTTATCAGTGAAAATACTTCAATTGTATTGAAAGCAAATGATTCGGAAGCCGGGCTTAATCACATAGAATATAGTAGAGACGGCAGCGATCCGATAGGATATGAAGCACCCTTTTCATTATCTGAAGAAGGATTTAGCGTCATCGATTTTACCGGCTTTGATAATGTTGATAATACCAGTTCAAAATCTTTTAGTGTTAAAGTTGACAATACAGGTCCGGTAATCTCACACGCTTTTGGAACTTCCCGGCTTCGTAATCAGGAGGGATTGGCAGTATACCCATCTCATACCGTACTTTTCATTATTGCTACTGATGCTGTTGTTGGTTTTCATCGTATGACCTATAGTCTGAATGGCGGATCTGATCTGGAATACACCGGAATTATTAAAAATCTACCAAAGGGAAGAAATGAAATTATTGCTAAAGCTTTCGATAAGTTGGGAAATACTTCGGAACAGACACTTAATTTTATTATCGAATAATGGCTAAACTAATTCCGGCCCCTTCAATTATTAAAGCAGCCGGTAATAAGCCTAAAGAGATCAGAGAATATATCGGGCGAGTAAATTCCGGCACTTCTGATCTTAGTATTGCACATATGAAGAGTCCTCAGGGATGGGAAGAATCCGGACAAGCCCCTGAATTTGACGAATATACCATCGTATTAAAGGGAACACTTAAAGTTGAAACAGCGAAAGAAATACTAACTGTTTCTGAAGGTCAGGTTTTTATTACCAGCCGGGGAGAGTGGGTAAAATACAGTACACCCTTTGAAGAAGGAGCGGAATATATGGCTGTTTGCCTGCCCGCTTTTTCGATCGAAAAAGTTAATCGCGATAATCAGTGATATTATTATTTTGGTGAAATGTTGACTGCCAGAGTTTGTGTGTGTTTTTCACTTATAAGCATTTGCTGCTGTGCCTGTACTCAGGATCGATATATACAGAGACGTATGAACATGGTAGCTAATCAGATTATTGCCCGTGGTATTACTGATGAAAATGTCCTGAAGGCGATGCAAAAGGTAGAACGCCATCTTTTCGTACCATCAGATTATGCCAGCCGGGCTTATAACGACGGACCTCTTCCTATCGGATATGGTCAAACCGTTTCACAACCTTACATTGTAGCCTTTATGACCGAGATTCTGGAACTGGATAGTACAGATTGCGTGCTCGAAATCGGCACGGGTTCAGGATATCAGGCTGCAATTCTGGCTGAAATTTGCCGTTCGGTTTATACAATAGAGGTGGTTCCGGAACTGGGTGTTCAGGCAAAAAATCTTCTTTCGGTGCTAGAGTATGAAAATTTATCTGTGAAAATTGGAGATGGATATAAGGGGTGGCCTGAATTTGCTCCTTTTGATGCCATTATTGTAACTTGTGCCCCGACCCATATACCAAAGCCACTTGAGGAACAGTTGAAGGAAGGTGGAAGAATGATTGTGCCGGTTGGAGAGAGGTATGTACAGGAACTGGTATTGCTTGAGAAAAAGGGAGGAAAATTAAAGAAAAGGAACGTTTTGCCTGTACTCTTTGTCCCTATGGTTGATGAACGGGGCAAACCCTACTGATAGGTTATAATGAGACATAATAAAAATCCCTTCCTCATGATTGAAGAAGGGATCAATAAATTTGTATAGGCAATTATTACATCATACCGCCCATTCCGCCACCGCCCATTGGAGGCATTGGAGGTTCGTCTTTTGGGATTTCCGATACAACGGCTTCCGTAGTCAGAAACATACCAGCAATCGATGCGGCATTTTCCAGTGCAATACGGGCTACTTTAGTTGGATCGATTACACCAACTTTCAATAGATTTGCATATTTATCGTTATTGGCATCGTAACCAAAATCATTCTTTCCTTCCTTAATTTTCTGAACAATAACAGATCCGTCGAGGCCGGCATTTTCAACAATCTGACGCAATGGTTCTTCCAGTGCACGGCGAACAATCAGGATACCTGTGTTCTGATCATCGTTACTACCTTTTAGTGAGTCGAGAGCTTCGATAGCCCGAATGTAAGCAACACCACCACCTGGAATAATACCTTCTTCAACAGCTGCACGGGTTGCACTCAGAGCATCTTCTACTCTGTCTTTTTTCTCTTTCATTTCAATTTCGGAAGCGGCTCCTACATAGAGAACAGCAACACCACCTGCCAGTTTCGCTAGTCTTTCCTGAAGTTTTTCCTTGTCATAATCGGAAGTAGTATTATCGATCTGAGTTCTGATTTGTTTAACTCTTGATGCGATATTGGCTTTATCACCAGCACCGTTTACGATAGTTGTATTTTCTTTATCGATGGTAATTTTTTCGCAGGTTCCTAACATATCCATTTTTGTTCCTTCAAGTGTCAGACCCTTTTCTTCTGCAATTACAACTCCACCAATGAGAACAGCAATATCTTCAAGCATTTCTTTTCTGCGGTCGCCAAAACCCGGAGCTTTAACGGCTGCAATTTTCAATGAACCACGAAGTTTGTTAACAACCAATGTAGCTAAAGCTTCTCCATCGACATCCTCGGCAATAATAAGCAAGGGCCGACCGGCTTGTGCAACAGGTTCGAGAATAGGAAGAAGATCCTTCATGGTAGAGATCTTTTTATCGTGTAAAAGGATATAAGGATTCTCGAGTACGGCTTCCATTTTATCCGTGTCGGTTACAAAATAGGGCGAAATAAAACCTCGGTCGAATTGCATACCTTCAACAACTTCAACAGTAGTTTCGGTTCCTTTAGCTTCTTCAACTGTTATAACACCTTCTTTTTTTACTTTGTGCATGGCTTCGGCAATTAGCTTGCCAATTTCCTCGTCGTTATTAGAAGAGATCGATGCAACCTGTTTAATCTTTTCACTGTCTTCTCCTACTTCCTGCGACTGACTCTTAAGGCTTTCCTTTACCTTATTCACTGCTTTGTCGATACCACGTTTCAGATCCATAGGATTCGCCCCTGCAGTAACATTTTTTAAGCCAACACTTACAATAGATTGTGCCAGTACTGTTGCTGTTGTAGTACCATCACCGGCATCGTCGGCGGTTTTGGAGGCAACTTCTTTAACAAGTTGAGCTCCTATATTTTCAAAATTACCTTCCAGTTCAATTTCTTTTGCAACGGTAACCCCATCCTTGGTTACGCTGGGAGCTCCGAATTTCTTTTCAAGAATTACATTTCGACCTTTCGGACCGAGAGTAATTTTAACAGCATTTGCCAGTTGATCCATTCCTTTTTTGAGCAGATCACGGGCTTCAATATTAAATTTGATTTCTTTAGCCATATTCTTACATTTTATTATTTACACATTTTAAGAATTAGATAACAGCCAAAACATCAGACTGCTTCATAATTAGATAATCCTTACTATCGATCGATAATTCGGTGCCCGCATATTTACCGTATAGCACAACATCACCCACTTTGACTTCCATTTTTTCATCTTTTGTACCCGGACCTACAGCAACAATTTTTCCACGTTGCGGCTTTTCTTTAGCAGAATCGGGAATAATAATACCACTGGAGGTTTTCTCTTCAGCTGCCTGTGGCTCAACAAGTACTCTGTCGGCCAAAGGTTTAATTTTTACTTGAGTCATATTACAACTTATTTTAGTTAAACATTCGGTTTTCTAATTCTGACTGTCTTTTACATATTTTGTGCCATAGCCAAAATACATGTTTTTCCGGTTGAAATCAGGACAATATTGCATATCGCATTAGATGTGTAAATGGTCAAAAATTAGTTGAATACGCCTAATATTAAGATAATCAATTAAATAACGCTTCAATGCTTATGTATTATAGGAAAAATAATGTGTCAGACTTATGACAGACTGGCACTTAAAAATTGGTTCGTTGAGTATTATTCGTTGTTTGATTCTTCATCAGGAAGTCCAGCAGGGATATTTGGAAGTCCCTGGTCGAAATCTGTTGTACTTTCAATTTGTTGTTCCAAACGCGATTTAACTTCACTTTCGGGTTTTTCAATGACCCAACTGGTTAGTATACTTAACGCAAGAAGTAATGAGGCTAAGGTCCATGTGGCCTTTTCTAAAAAATCGGTTGTACGGCGAACTCCCATAATCTGATTTGAAGCTCCAAAATTAGCAGCTAAGCCTCCACCTTTTGAATTTTGGACGAGTACTACAAGTATCAGGAGGATACAAACCATTAAAATAAGTACCGATATTAAGGTAAACATAGCTTTGTATTTACGATTTGTTTATCAGTTTTTTTATTTCCGAAATTTGTCCCGCAAAGTAAGTACTTTTTTCGGGATATTTCAAGCTTAATTTCTCATAGGCCAGAATAGCTTTCGCGTAATGACCCTGCTTTATATAAATCTTTGCCAGTGTATCCGTAAAAAAGCTCTCATGTTCTTTTACACTATCGGTTGAAATATCATTATTTTCAGTCGGTTGAACTATTGGTGCTATTTTTGGATTTGTCTGGATAAATTTCTCTATTAAACTGGAATTGCTTGATTGATAGCTTTCATCGGGAGTTCTTAGGTCTGATTCTGATGAAACTGCACCTGATAATGACTCTTCTGTGGTTTCGATCTTTAAAATATCACTCTTTTTGTCACCCAGTTCATCGAGCCATTCTGTGAATAGTTTTGTCTTTTTATTCCCGGAATGTTCTTTTTCCTTTATTTTAGGAGCTTCAGTGGTGATTTCTTCTGATTCGATTTTAATTCTATCTGTATTTGGCTCTTTTTCATCCACGAGAAATTCGATAGGCTCTTTATAATTTGAGGTTCGGTCAGTTGCAAATTCAGACTGAATTACTTCTATCTCCGGAGTTGTCTTTTTCTTTGGCTCAACTTCTTGTTGCTCATCACTTGAAAGTTCGAAAAACTCTTCACGGGGTTTGTTGTATAGACTATGAAGTGAAAAATCTATGTTTCCCAGTTCTATATTCTTTCCGTATTCTTTTCGAATATCGATTGCCAGTCCCGGGATGAGTTCGATCTCACGATCCGGTTCAAGATCAAAGATTAAGCGTTGCCGGGTGATGGTTTCGGCAATATTCTCCTTCATAGTATCTTTGATATCTTTACTATACTTTACCGGTTTAGTTTCAAAGTTTTCTGACAGGGTTTCTTTTTCCTGGCCGGAAAGTTTATGGAGCAAGTAGTACAGAACTTTCCGATCGGTCACATAAGCTGCTGTCTGGTTCAATTCTTCCTTTTCGACCTGACCCTCCAGATTCTGAATATTTTTTATATGCAATAACCTGGCTGTTTGAAAAAACGGGTAATTCTCCATCCAGTCTTCCAGCTTTTTCAAACTTTCTGAATCGAGCCTCTCAGGGCTTTCAAGGTATCTATATAAGAGATTGGTGATCATCAGACAACTGACTGGCTACCAGTTTACAAATGCTTTATTAAAAATCTGTTCTATAATTTCATCAATAATTTCTTCAGTAAGTGCAGCTTCAACCGAGCCGAAGGCCGAAGTACTTTCAAATTCACGATAGCGGCTAAAACTTGTATCGAAACTATCATCAGGATCTAATGAGTTTGTATATTTAACCCGAATTGTGATTGTAAACCGTGTTTTAGCCGCAACATCTCCGGCCGATATAGCAACTGATTGAATTGCATAATCGGTAATCTCACCGGAGAAATCCACATCGCCTAATGTATTAATCAGTCGGAGTTTTGTGTTGCTTTCCATATATTCCTTTAAAGCATCAGTAAATTTCTGGCTCAGCGATGGTTCCACTCGCATAGCCCGGTTATTAAAATATTGTACCGATACTGTTTTGACTGCAGGATTGATATCAGCGCCTCCTTTCATATCGTACCTGATTGAAAAACAGCCGATAAGAGATAAAAATAATAGTATTACAACGAGAAAAGATTTATAGTTTTTCCTGTTAGAGTTCATTGAGGTCGTATTCTTTAATTTTTCTATAGAGTGTTCTTTCTGAAATTCCTAATTCCTCGGCCGCGTATTTTCGCTTGCCATTATGCTTATTCAATGCTTTTGTAATTAATTCTTTCTCTTTCTCTTCTAATGAAAGAGATTCTTCAATAATCTCTTCAGTATCCTGTATTGAATCTTCATCGCGGTTTGAAAATTCAATAGTGGGTTTCACAAATTCTCCGGATTGAATGGTTGGAGATTTGTCTTTGTAAAGTTTTTGTAATAGCTGTGCATTGTCTTCATGCAGGTCGGAATCAATAGTTCCTTTTTGCATAATCTCAAGGACTAGTTTTTTAAGATCATTCATATCGCTCTTCATATCGAAGAGGATTTTGTAAAGAATCTCACGTTCTGTGTTAAAAGTTTTCTGATCGAGCGGAGTATCATAAAGAGCAGGAAGCTTATCCTCGTAAAAGTCGGGAAGGTAATTTCGGAGAACAGCGGCATTGATTTCACGTTCGGTTTCTATAACTGAGATTTGTTCAGTTATATTTTTCAATTGTCTGATATTACCAGGCCAGCGGTAGTTTGACAGTATTTTCACTGCATCCTCAGTAAGTTGTATAGCAGGCATACGGTTTCTTTCGGCAAAATCGGATGCAAATTTTCTAAATATCAAGTAGATATCTTCCTGCCGCTCGCGAAGCGCAGGTATTTGGATAGGAACAGTATTCAACCGGTAAAATAAATCTTCACGGAATTTTCCCTGTTGAATAGCTTTTTGAATATCAATATTGGTGGCTGCAATAACCCTGACATCGGTTTTAATATTTTTTGACGACCCAACACGAAGGAATTCTCCGGCTTCGAGCACTCGCAGTAGTCTTACCTGGGTTGAAAGAGGCAATTCTGCAACTTCGTCAAGAAAAATAGTGCCTCCATTTGCTACCTCAAAGTATCCTTTCCGGCTATCGTAAGCACCTGTGAATGAACCTTTTTCATGTCCAAAAAGTTCCGAATCTATTGTTCCTTCGGGAATTGCACCACAATTAACAGCAATGTATGCTCCATGCTTCCGGGAACTGTAATTATGGATGATCTGGGGAAAAACTTCTTTACCAGCACCACTTTCTCCGGTAATTAATACAGAGAGATCGGTCGGGGCTACCTGAACAGCAATATCGATGGCCCTGCTCAAGCCAGCTGAATTACCTATAATTCCAAACCGTTGTTTTATATTTTGAATATTCATCTACCGATACGAAAAAATGTCAGTACTGTTAATGTAATCCTTAGTAAAGTTTAATTTTACAGTTACCCGGGAACTGACAAAATTACAATATTAAAAGTTTTTTGCATATTTACTGAATCCAAATTCAACAGTTATGCACATTCCGGTCTCTATTGCTATCATACCTGCCCGATATGCTTCGTCTCGTTTTCCGGGAAAACCCCTGGCCGACATAAAAGGTAAGACCATGATCCGGCGGGTTTATGAAAAAGTCGGAGCAATTATCGATCGTGTTGTGGTTGCAACCGATGATGATAGAATATACCAGGAAGTTGAAAGATTTGGAGGAAAGGCATTAATGACATCTACTGACCATCGGAGTGGAACCGACCGATGCGCTGAAGCAATTAGTATTCTTGAGAAAGGAGGAGAAGAGGAACCGGATATTATTATAAATATTCAGGGCGACGAACCCTTTATCCGCCATGAGCAGATCGAGGCACTGAAATCGTGTTTTACTGATGATTCAACTGAAATAGCGACACTTATCAATCCGATAGTTGATTCGGAGGTATTAACGAACCCTAACCGGGCCAAAGTGGTTATCGATACGAATGGTTTTGCGCTATATTTTAGTCGTTCAATAATTCCCTTTCTCCGCAACACAAGTAATACTGATTGGCATCTGTATCACAAATTTTACCAGCATATTGGTATCTATGCGTATAGAACTGATGTTTTGAAAAAAATTGTTCTGTTGAGGGAGAGTGCGCTTGAAAGGGCTGAATCACTTGAACAATTACGCTGGCTGGAAAACGGATACCGAATAAAAACAGCCGTTACAAATCATGAAACCTATGGTATAGACACTCCTGAAGACTTACGTAAGGTTCTTGATATGGGAATTTTTTAGGTAATCTTGAAAGCCCTTGTTTTGATCTTGACAGAAAACTAATTCAGGATTCGATCCATCGTGTGGATTTTAAAGAATTTCACTACATCTTATGCTTAAGGTCAGAATCTCTTTCCTACTGCATTCCAATCGATAATATCCCAGAAAGCCTTTAAATAATCGGCCCGGCGATTTTGATATCCAAGATAATAGGCATGCTCCCAAACATCGCAGGTGAGAATAGGGATAAGTCTTTTCTTTAGTGGATTTCCGGCATTGCTTTCCTGTGTTATTTCCAGCTTTCCATTTTCATGTTTTACCAGCCAGGCCCAACCGGATCCAAATAGTGTAGCGGCAGCCTTTGTAAATTGCTCCCTAAATTCACTGAAAGAACCAAAACTAAGATTGATGGCAGTTGCAAGATAGCTTGTAGGTTCACCCCCACCCCCGGGTTTGAAGGAAGTGAAATAAAAAGTATGATTCCAAACCTGTGCGCCATTATTGAAAATACCTCCATCAGCTTCTTTGATGATAGTTTCTAATGTAGCATTTTCAAACCGTGTTCCGGGAACAAGATTGTTTAAGTTTGTCACATAGGCCTGGTGATGCTTACCATAGTGAAACTCCATTGTTTGTTTATCGATCACCGGATCAAGTGCATCCAGCTCATAGGGTAATTTCGGTAGTTCAAAAGCCATGGTTGTATGTTTTTGGTTATTCAGATTGAGATTTGCTCATAATACTCTATCAAATATCGTGAATTTATATGAATATTATTTAGATAATTAATTATAGGAGAAACAAAAAAACCCTCAGATCAATTTCTGAGGGTCTTTTAAAATATTAACTTAACAATTTAGTTAGTGCAACAAATTCTACTTTTTAAATCGTTCCGTTACTTTCTCCCAGTCAATAACGTTCCAGAAAGCTGTTATATAGTCAGGTCGACGGTTTTGATAGAGTAGGTAATAAGCATGTTCCCATACGTCCAGTCCGAGAATTGGGGCACCCTTCACTTCAGTAATATCCATTAATGGATTGTCCTGGTTAGGGGTTGAGGTTACTTTCAGACCTGTATCGGTTTTTAACAGCCATGCCCATCCCGATCCGAAACGTGTTGCTGCTGCATTGGAAAATTCTTTTTTCAAGTTCTCGAATGAGCCAAAATCCTTATTTATCGCGTTGGCAAGATCGCCTTTTGGTGCCCCACCTCCATTTGGGCTCATAATTTTCCAAAAAAGGTCGTGATTGTAATATCCTCCTCCGTTATTACGAATGGTTAAAGGGAGTGAACCTATTTTTGCCAGTATTTGCTCAATCGATTCGTTTTCAAGTTTAGTGCCCGAAACAGCAACATTCAGGTTCGAAGTATAGGCTGCATGATGTTTGGTATGATGAATCTCCATGGTTCGGGCATCAATATGGGGCTCAAGTGCTGTATAAGCATAATCCAGTTTTGGTAATTCAAATGCCATAATATTTTATTTTTAAGATTAACATTTTTATTTAGAATAGTTATAAATAACCATTAGTTTTAAAACCCGGATGCTGGCAAAATGTTCAAATGAAATTTGACTTCTCTCTATGTAATAAAGAATACTATTAATTCTTCATGAATCGAATAATTTATGGATCTGATAATTTTTGGAAATCAAAGAATAATTTTAATAGTTTACATTAAAACTGTTATCTTGGATTGTTTTTAATAACTGTAGGAAATGTTGCTATTCTATAACCTGGCAATTCGATTATATTATTTTGTTTTACTATTAGTATGCCCGCTCAACAGTAAGGCTCGTGCGTGGATAAAAGGCAGAAAAGACTGGGAAGAAGAACTTAAAAATAATATTGATACTACTTATCCTCTTATCTGGTTTCATGTTTCATCGCTCGGTGAATTTGAGCAGGGTAGGCCCATAATCGAGGCATGGCGGGAGAAAAATATTGAATATAAAATACTTCTTACTTTTTTTTCACCCTCCGGTTATGACATTGTAAAGGACTATAAAGGTGTCGATTACGTACATTATATCCCCCTCGATACACGCAGGAATGCACGCAAGTTTATAAACATTGTAAAACCCAGGCTTATCGTTTTTGTAAAATATGAGCTCTGGTATCATCTACTTCACGAAGCTAAGCGTTCCGGTGCGCTCATTATTCTTGTTTCAGCAGCTTTCAGACCCAACCAGTTATTTTTCAGATTCTATGGAAAATGGTACAGGAAAGTTCTTTATTTTTTCAATCAAATTTTTGTTCAGGATGAGAATTCGGTCGATCTGCTTATGCAATTGGGGGATCTGAATGTCAGTCTTGCCGGTGATACACGTTTCGACAGGGTAGCCCAGATTGCGGTTCAGTCCAGACAGATTGATACAGTAAATAATTTTACCGAAGGAAGATTTACCTATGTCTTTGGAAGCACATGGAAGAAAGATGAGGATATTATTATCCCGTATATCAATTCATGTAAATCGGATGCCTGTTTCATTATAGCTCCTCATGAAATAGGGGAAGCACATATTCAGCAACTGATGAATCGGTTGCATAAACGTGTTACTTTGTATTCACTTGCCTATGGCAAAAGTCTCTCAGAAGCACGTGTATTTATAATCGATAATATTGGACTGCTATCCTCAATATATCGTTACGCAAATGTGGCCTATATCGGAGGTGGTTTTGGGAAGGGAATACATAATATTCTTGAACCTGCTGTATATGGTATGCCTGTGGTATTCGGGCCAAGATATCATAAATTTAGTGAGGCGGTTGAACTACTCAGGGAAGGAGGGGCTTTTCCTGTGAATTCTTTTGAAGAGCTAAAAAATATCTTGGATAAGTTAAGAGAAGAAAAGGATTCTCTGGCATCAGCTTCCGAAGCTACCAAACAATTTGTTCAAAGAAACCTGGGCGCTACTCAGGCTATTTTGAATTATTTAAAGAAAAGTTAAGGCTTAGTTAAACAACTTCCCTGAAAACAAAGCTAATTTCGTATGCGATGACATCAACCTCATTCCTCTCGGGATGTCACTATAGAAACCAGCGTGTCGACGCTTTAAGGTAGCCCCATTGTATGGGGCTTTTTTTCAGGATTATATAAAATGATTACCAGCAAGCCATTGAGGAATTATCTGTTTATATTTAGCAACAGATTTACATGAATATGTATTCATTAAAACTTACAGAATTACCTGCTCTTCCTGAATGTTCCGTTTCTTTTCGCGACGAGGTAAGACAATTCTTTGAGTCTTACTCTTCTTTATACTATAAGGACGATCCGGTCTATAATCAACATATGGAGCTAAAGCAAGTTCATATTAA
>CAZMVE010000018.1:0-36370 GCA_964569585.1 uncultured Bacteroidales bacterium
GCCCTGACGGTTAATGTAGCATTAAGAAGTAAAACTCCCTGTCCGGTCCAGTGTTCCAGGTTGCCATGATTGGGTATGGGTATGCCTAAATCGGTATGTAATTCTTTGAATATATTTACCAGTGAGGGAGGCTGTGCTATTCCTTTCGGTACCGAGAAGCATAATCCGTGGGCTTGGCCCGCGCCATGATAGGGATCCTGCCCTAGAATAACCACCCTGACCTTGTCGACAGGAGTATGATCGAAGGCATTGAAAATTTTACTGCCTGGTGGATACAAAGTGTATTTTTTCTTTTCCTCTACCAGAAATTCTTTAAGTGATGAAAAATAATCAGCGTTAAACTCATCGCTTAGAACTTCTTTCCAGCTGGCTTCAATTTGTGGATTTACCTGGCCCATGGGTTTGATTCTTTTTTGTGGTTTCCTTGCTAAAGATTATAATACGTGAAGTATTTATAGCATGGCTACTTATCACTCGTAATAAGGTTATTATTTCAAGGTGAGTTTTACTGCTTGAAATGGTTTTTTCCACCTTATCTTTCAGGCGATCGTAGTGTTGCCGTTCCAGTTCAAAATATTCCTCCCTGTATTGATTGTACTGCAATCGCAGGCGTTTGGCGGTCTTTAAGTCGAAATCTTTAAAGACCTTCAGCGATTGTATGATAATATTCAATGTATGCTCGTGATAATAAATAATTTCATTCTACTCATCCCAAAAAGAAATAAAGCAATTCCTCCAACAAGGACTATTATTAATAAAAATCCAGTTTGCTTTTCGTACATGAAGTTTAAATATCTGCGGATTATATTGTGCTTCTTCACTACACGCTACTAAAATCTCATAACCTCCCGATTCTTTAATCCTATCGATGCATACTGCGGCCATACCCAACGAATCGGTATAAACAGGATTTTTAATTTTGAAATCCGGAACCTTGATACCACTTTGATTCAGAAGCAAAAAGCGAATGGGAAAATTTATGACAGGCTGGTTGATACTATCATAGATTCTAACTTTCAGTGGATAATTGAATGGATTACCTGAACGTGTATGCTGATTATTTCCAGAAACAATCTCGATAGTATATTCAGGTATCGGGCAATGCAGACAGCTATCATTCAATTCGGTACCACGAACGATACTAATAATGAAGCACAGATGAAACCAGATGAGTAGAAATTTCAGCACGGATTCAGAATTTGTCTATAAAAATAGAATATTTTACAGACCAGACACTCCTCCATTCTCTATTAAAAATTATTAATACCTGATGCGTAATGTCCCAATGAAATTAATGCCGGGAGAAGCCACAGCTGTTGCAAACGTTTTGTAGAAATTGTCCATGACATTTTCCAGGGCAAACTGTAAAGAGATATTCTGATCAATCTGATAATTTGTCCGGAAATTAAATGTATACCATCCCTGGAATCCATATTTTGTACCTTCTTCAGCATTATCCTCTCCGGTAGTTGTCATATCTTCAATTTTTTTCCAACCGCTGTAAGTAAAATAAAATTCATTAGTGAATTTTTTTACTTCGTAGCTTATATAGGCTATTCCAAAAACAGGAGGAATGTGGGATAAGGGTTCATCCTGACTTAAATCGCGGCCGTATGTATAATTCAATGTCCCTTTGAAACTGATACTGGAATTAAGATCGGAAATCAGGTTCAGGCTAAACCCATGGATGATCCCTTCGTTGGAATTATCGTTTACAAAGGTTTTTAACCATTCTCCATCGTAATACATCGTATCGGAACCGTTTTCGAAAATATAGGGAACACGAACAATAACATTGGTAAGGAAGGAAACAAAATAGCTGCCGTTTATTTGAATATATCCGTCGAATGTTTTTGAAATTCCTAGCTCGGCGTTATAGGTATATTCCGGATCGACATAGGGATTGGGGAATGTTATCAGGTTACCTTTGGCCCTGATCTTTGCCAGGTCATCCAGATTTGGCACCCTGTATCCGGTGGAGAGCAACAGGTTTGTTTTCAGATCCTCCGATGGGAGAAAAATAAGTCCGAGAGAGCCGGTATAGGAACTATTCTGAATGGCAATCGATTTATAGGGAATGGTATCGGATACAAAATCACTGTATCCGGCATTAAGATTAGAGTAACTGTACCTTACGCCGATAGAAGTGATGAATTTACTGCTCAGTTCACTTTTAAGGCTCAAATAAGAAGCATAAGAAGCTGTACTGCTGCCATCATCAGGATATCTTGATAAGGCTCTCGACTTTTCTTCTGACACTATGTTTTTCGTATAAGCCTCGGAAGCGATCCAGTTGAAATTGGTCTCAAAACCATAAATAAGCCGGTGGTTTTTGCTTAACTCTTTAATCATATCAACATTCAGTGTGTAAATATTAACTTTCTCCAGTTGGGTTGTTTCGCTGTTACTCCTGTATTTTCGGTTGATACGGCTTTCCTGGATGTTTTGATAAGAATTAGTAGCAGTTAAATTATTGAAGAAGAAATTACTTGAAGTGATAACTGATTTCAACGAACCAAATATCCGGTTTTGCGGGCCATAATTCCATACAGCATATTTAAGATCTCCATTGTCAATTGTATCGTTAAGCATATCATATCGGGGAATATCAGAGGAGGTTGAATATTGCAGATTTACTATCAGATCGACTTTTGAGGAAGGTTTATACCGGAACTTCTGGAAAAAGTCAATCTGGCTGTAACCGGTATGTCTCTGAATATTGGGATCATCATTTTCGACAATTGAATCCATACCATTGATCCGTTCCATGTAGTAAAAACATTTGCCATAATCTTCAAGAAAGGGATCACGTCGCGTTCCTATTCTGATATCGCCATAATCAGCATAGGTAATACTTGTCAGTGACCCGAATTGCTTTGAAGCCACATTAAAGTTGATATGTGTTTTCCAGGAGCTATTGGCTGAAGCAAGTTGTAAATAGGCTTCCGCATTTGTGATAAATTCTTCCTCCTCGCTGGCAAGTTGTGGATCACGCGTTATATAATGTATCACTCCTCCAAGGGCATCGCTTCCGTACATTAAAGCATTCGGGCCATAAATGATTTCTGTTTTCTCCAGTATGGAATTATCGATGGTTATGGAATTCTGTAAATGTCCGCTTCTGTATATAGCGTTATTCATTCGTACACCATCAATCACCAACAGTATTTTATTTGCTTCAAAACCTCGTAAAACAGGACTACCTCCACCTCCCTGCGATTTTTGCACCATAACATTTCCTGTCGATGTAAGTATATCTGCTGAGGTCTGGGAAGTGAGCAGTGTAAATTGTTTCGGGGTGATGACATCAATCATATGCGGTACAAATCGCTGGTTCTCCTGATATTTGGAGGCCGAGATCACATATTCAGGTAAGATTATCACTTTTCTTGTAAGGTGGATGGTTCCGGATGAAACGACTTCTTTATATGTATAATTTACACGTACAAATGATGGATGTTGAAAGTTAAGAGTATCAGATTCGGAAAAATTACTTACAGAAGCTTTTCCGTTTTCATCGGTTAAAATAGACTTTGTTCCGGTTTGATTAAAAATTGCGACGTGTTCGATGGGTTCATTGGTGGTAGAGTTTATAATCTTAATTTCCTGTGAATATGATAAATAGGAAATGATACTACCAATTAGCAGAATAAATACAGCTCTCATGGATAATATTTTTTAAGTCAAACAAACAGTGGTTTTCAGGGCTTGAGAATCATTTTTAAGCACAAAAATCGCGCCACTTACCGCTTTTTAGTTTGCCCGTGTATACACATCCTATTTGTTAGTAAGTCAGGAATAGCTTAAAAGATGTTTTACTTAAATTTGATAAAGAGAGAAACAAGCATTTATGCCAAAGCGGATAATAATAGTTATTACGGTGTTTTTGTTAGCACTTGTGGTTATTATAGGTTTTCGATTTGTACACCGAAAAAGCAAATCGATATCCAATCCTTTTCAGGCGATTCCTACCGATGTTGCTTTTATATTGCAGATTAATGATTTTCATGGTCTGGCAACCAACCTGTTTGGGAAAAATAAAGTATTTGGCAGTTTGAATACAATTTCGCCTTTCAAAGAATTAACAAACAACATTAAGTATATCGATTCTTTGGCGTTACAGGTTAATGATTTGGCTGAATTCGTGTTTCGGAGCAGGATTTTCATTTCAGGACATTTCATTGGCGGACGAAAGACTGAATTTCTCTTTCTGATTGAGCATTCCCAGGGTGAAAATGAAAAATATGCTATTGAGGTACTGGCAGATATCACAGAACAGACTATTAAAAAAACGGAAAGAAAATATGAAGGGAAATCGATATATACGCTAAAAATTCAGAGCGATTCTCCGGTTACTTATTATATTTCGCTTCTCGAAGGGAATATTCTTGTAAGTAAATCGGTAATACTAATTGAAAATGCGATAAGGCAATATAGCCTGCCTAATTCACTGTTAACTGAAAAGGAGTTTGTTGAGATCATATCAACGGCCGGAAAGAGTAAGGAAGCCAATCTATTTATTGATCTGCGTAAGTTTAATGGAATGATCTCGGCTATTGCCAGCGATGAATTTAGTAAAAAGATAAAGAGCTATACTAATTTTGGAGGATGGATGGAACTCGATATGAATTCGACAGAAAAACTACTTTTTCTGAATGGATTTCTAACATCAGGGGATCAACAAAAAAGCTTTAATACTATTTTCTCAGGAAATGATCCCGTAAATATTTCGGTCGACAAAATACTTCCTGCTACTGTTTCCTCATTTGTATCAATAGGTGCTGAAAACCTGAACAAACTTCATGAGCAATATATACTTTACCTTCAGGAGGAGGGAAAGTTTGATGAAAGGAAAATCCGATTGACTAAATTGGAGAATAAATATAATCTACGTTTTGAAGAAATATTTCTTTCTCTTATCGATAATGAAATATCGGTGGCGTATGGAGGGATTAAAGAAGGAACATTGAATGATCCGTCGGTTTATGTCCTGATAAAATGCAAAAGCGGGATACAGGCAGAAAAAAAATTAAAAGAAATTATCAATAAAACTGGAAACATTACGGGCAAAGCATATTCCCAGCTTACAAGTACGTATACTATAGATGCCGACACAAAAAATACCTTGGTCGAGTTCCCAATGGAGGATATAACCGGATTACTTTTTGGTGGTTTGTATTCAATATCAGGCAAGAGCTACTATACTACCATTGGAAATTATCTGGTTTTTGCCGACTCTAAAAATGCTCTTGGAGAATTTATTTATAGCAACATTCTTAGCAAAACTCTTTCTACCAATGAGTCGTATAAAGCATTTAACAACAATATAGCTCAAAATTCTTTTTTGATTTTTTATACCAATTTAGGTCGCTCTTCACGGGTTTTCAACAGATTTCTTCATCCTGATATTATTGAATCCTGGGAAAAGAATTATGATGTTTTTCAGCGCATACAACCTCTGGGGATGCAAATTACAGAAGTTAGCGGAATGAACTATTGTAACCTGATAGTTCAGTATCTTGATGATTTCAAAGGTAAACCACAAACCATCTGGGAGAGCTTACTTGATACTGCTTTTTTATGTAAACCTCATCTTGTGGAAAACCATTATTCCAAACAAAAAGAAATTTTCATTCAGGACTTAAGCAATACCATTTATTTGATAAATAAAGCAGGTAGAATTTTATGGAAACAAAAGATCACAGAATCAATCAACTCAAAAGTTTATCAAATCGATTATTATAAAAATGGAAAACTCCAGCTTATTTTCAGTACGGAGAATTATTTGCATTTGATTGATCGAAACGGAAATTATGTTGAAAGGTATCCGGTGCGACTGCGTGAACGGGCAACCGCAGGTATGGCATTATTCGATTACGAAAACAACCGGAATTATCGAATTTTTATACCCTGCGCTGATAATAAATTATATGCCTATACCAAGGATGGAAGTCTGATAAGTGGATGGATGTTCGAGGGAACGGATTATCCTGTTCTTCAGCCTCCTGAGCATTTTCGTGTCGAAGACAAGGATTTCATCGTTTTCGGCGATAAGTATTATGCGTATATTCTCGACAGGAGAGGTAATGAGAGAGTTCCGGTAGAAAGGATTATTTCAAAATCACCAAATAACCTCTTCTACCTTGATGATAAGGTGAGCATTGAAAAATCGAGGATAGTTACTACCGATACTGCAGGTACTATTATAACGATCGATTTTAATGGGCATGTTACTTCTACTATGCTTAGAAAGTATTCCAGCCAGCACTTTTTTGATTTTAAAGATGTAAATGCTGATGGGCAAAAAGATTATATTTTTCTGGATGGTAATATTCTTGCAGCATTTAATATGGATAAGACAGAGATTTTAAATTTCAGTTTTGCTAACGATATAAAACAAGCTCCTATTTATTTTAATTTTTCCTATTCCGACAGGAAAATAGGAGTTGTTGATGATACAGAACATAAAATCTACCTGTTGAATCAGGATGGCTCACTTTTTAAAGGTTTTCCCCTCGAAGGATCAACACTTTTCAGTATTGGATATCTTGAAAATCAGAATGGTGTATTCGACCTGATTGTAGGCGGGAGAAATAACTTTTTATATAACTACTCCGTACAATAAATGATTTAAAAAATACAGTCATGAAACTGATAAAATTTATACCCATACTAATACTTATTTTCAGTGTAATAGCCTGCATTGAGGATACCATTCAACTGGAAGACGTTTCTACTGAAATGAATGTTACGAAGGAACTTGCCTTTCCTGCAATTAATATTTCTTTGCAGTTTGATGATATAGCCGGGCATGGCTACGATTCTTTGATTATTACGAGTGGTGATACGATATTTCTCTACCTGTTGGAAGATATCAGGCTGGAAGACACAATAGATTTGGGAGGAATAGGAGAAAATATGGAATTTGTTTTTTTGAATTTGCATCATAAAATAACCAATTATTTTCCAGTTGGGCTGGACTTAAAGTTATATTTATATGATGATGCTACCGGGCAAAATATTGACACCATTTGGTTTAGCGATCCGGATGAACTGTTTATTGATCCTGCACCCAGCGATGCTAACGGATTAGCAATTGAAGATCAGGTTGTAACAGATAACAGTTATGTTGCCTTGTCGCAAAATGTACTGGATAATTTATTCAATGAGACTACCCAATTGGTTCTTTTTATCGAGGTGCCTTCTACAGGAGGTTTTGTTAAGATTCTGCGTACCCATAGACTTAATATTCATTTCGGTATTGAGGTAAGATGGAGAAACACAACGGATACTAACTAACAAAAACACGGACCCATGAACCAGAAAAACATATCACTGATTTTACTGATACTGATTTTTGCCGCCTTCAGGGTAATGGCTCAAAGTAATATTATGTATTATCTTAACGGGGCTCCTCAGTCTTACCGGCTCAATCCGGCAACCCAGCCCCAATGCAGGTTTTTTCTCGGGCTCCCGGTTGTAAATTCATTTTACATGGAAACCTATAATACCTCGTTTGGAATTACCGATATGTTATGGAACGACCCGGAAACCGGTCAGGTTATTTATCCATTTCATTCCGATGCTGCTTTGGATGAGTTTTTAGGCATGTTAAATGATGAAAATACCCTTTCGCTTGACCTGGCAATTAGCCCGATTTCGATGGGTCTGGGAATTAAGGAGATGTATTTTACTTTCGATATAACTTTCAAAATAGATCAGGGACTTTACTATCCGAGTGATTTTTTCCCTGTATTTATACCTCGTATCCCTGATGGATCAACTTTTGATTTTAGCAGTCTGGGATTCCAGGTAACCAGTTATGTTGAATATGCTTTAGGAGTTTCACGCAAGTTTATGGATGATATATTACAGATCGGGATCAGGCCTAAGTTGATTACGGGAATTGGGAATATATCTTCAAGAGACAATAACATTACGCTGGATGCTTCCACTCAGATTTATGAACTCAATTCACAGATGGAACTGCAAATATGTGCACCGGGCTTTATTTTCCCTCTGGATGAAGAAGGTAATTTCGACCTTTCAGAAGAGATTTTATTCGATTCTACTCTTTCCACACCTGCCGATTACAGGAAACTTCTGATGACAAACAAAGGTTTTGGAGTGGATATAGGAGTGCATGTTAAACCCATTGAAGGGCTAACCCTTTCAGCGAGCCTTATCGACTTGGGATATATTAAATGGAAGGAATACATTCACACACTGACTCTCGAGGGTTCATTGGAATTTGATGGAGTTGAACTACAGCTAAATTCAGATACCAGCAATTTTGCCGAAAATTTACTGGATTCTATTACCAATAGTTTTGATTTTCGCACCAGTACAAACGAACCTTTTAAAACAAACCTTGAGCCTAAATTATTCATCGGTGGTTCATATGCTGTACTACCTAAATTGGATTTAGGACTACTTTCAAGGTTTGATTTTACGAAATCCGGTACAAAAGCCAATGTAATGATACATGCTAATTGGCATCCTTCCAGTGCTTTCAATCTTACTGCTAACTATAGTCCTTTTGGTGGCCGTGCATCAACATTTGGTTTGGGTTTCGCAGTCCGGGGTGGTCCGATCAGCTTTTATACTGTGGCTGATTACAGAGCTTTTCGGTATAATCTTTATAAGTACGAATCCATTCCGGTGTTTATAGCACCTTCAAACCGAAGCAGATTTAATATTCAGTTGGGTCTGAACATTGTAATTGGCTGTAATGAACGCAAAAGATTATCGAAAGATAAGCCCATGTATTTTTCCGATGATTATTAGTAAATTTGCATCTTCATGAATCGTTAATTCAGATGTTTCTTATCAGGGCAATATTACTTTTTATATTATTCTATCTTTTAATCCGGCTGATTGGAAGAATATTGTTCGGGTTTCAGCGAAATTCGGTAAATTCCTCCGGAAGCAACTTTAATTCTCGCAAAAAAAAGGAAGGTGAAATTTTTATTGATCATCAGCCGACTAATAAAAAGAAAAAAATAAATAAGGAAGATGGTGAATATGTTAAATACGAGGAAGTGAAGGACGATTAAACAAATTACAATATAATTTTCTACATCTTTTCTTTTATTTTCTTTGCCAGATTTGATGCAAACACGAATTCATTCAAATTTTTATCGGTAGAATCAAGAATATCATCTTTAGTACCTTCCCAGTCTTTGAGGCCTTCATAAATAAACATAACCTTTTCACCTATTTCCATGACAGAATTCATATCGTGGGTATTAATTATTGTAGTCATATTAAACTCATGCGTAATATCGCTTATCAGGTTATCAATAACAATAGCGGTTATCGGATCAAGTCCCGAATTGGGTTCGTCACATAAAAGATATTTTGGGTTTTGAACAATAGCTCTGGCAATGGCGGCGCGTTTTTGCATACCACCGCTAAGTTCGGCCGGGAATAATTTATGTGCTTTAGGTAGGTGTACACGATCGAGACAAAAATCGACTCTATTCTTTTTTTCTCCGGTTGTGAGTGTTGAAAACATGTCAAGTGGAAACTTTATATTATCTTCAACAGTGAGCGAATCGAACAGCGCTCCACCCTGAAACAATTTACCCATTTCACGTCGTAGCAGTTGCCGTTCTTTTACCGTCATGGTTACAAGGTTCCTGTTATGAAAATAAATACTCCCTTCATCTACCTCATGCAATCCGATTATACATTTTACCAGAACGGTTTTTCCTGAGCCACTTTGTCCTATAATGAGATTCGTCTTGCCTTCATCGAAACTCACAGAAATATCATGGAGAACCTGTTCGTTATTAAATGATTTACTGACATGTTCAACTCGAATCATCAGGCTAAAAGTAATTGAGTTAATATAACATTAAATAGCAGGATAAGAATACTGCTGGTAACAACTCCTTTTGTACTGGCTCTGCCCACCTCAAGGGCTCCTCCTTTCACATAGTATCCAAAGTAAGCGGGGACGGTTGTAATAATAATGGCAAACACCACGGTTTTTACCAGCGAATAGGTTATATAAAAAGGTACGAACCAGTATTGAATCCCATAAATATAATCCATTGACGAAAGTGCTCCTGTTGCAACGGAGGCAAGCCATCCTCCAAAAACTCCGACAAACATACTAATTAGAGTCAGTATAGGATTGAAAATGACAGCTGCGATAACTTTTGGCAGAACCAGATAACTTGCAGAGTTGACACCCATTATTTCCAGCGCATCAATCTGTTCTGTAATACGCATATGACCAATCTCTGAGGCAATATTTGATCCAACTTTACCAGCCAATATCAGACCTACAATGGTAGATGAAAACTCGAGTAACATGGTATCCCGGGCAGTAAGGCCTATTAAATACAAAGGAATGAGCGGATTCTCTAAATTATATCTGGTTTGAAGCGTAATAACAGCTCCCATGAAAATAGAAATAATAATTACAATACCTATTGAATTAATTCCCAGAGTTTCGATTTCATTGATAACTTGCTTATAGTAAATTTTGTTTTTCTCCGGGCGGGAAATAACTCTTCCCATAAGTATTAAATATTCTCCAACAGGCTTAAGGATTTTCATACTTCCTGAATTTGAGCGAAAATACAAATAAATAGTAAAAAGGAAGGATGATTTTAGTACCATAATCCTGTATATATATCAAAATACTCTTCCATTCTATTTCAATTTTATTAAATTCGGATTCTGAGAAAAGAAACATATTGTTATTATGGATAAAAAGAATTTTTGTGTTATTATGGCCGGAGGTATTGGTAGCAGATTCTGGCCACTGAGCCGCACCAGAAAACCCAAACAATTTTTAGATATTTTGGGGATTGGAAAAACACTGTTACAGCAAACATTTGAACGATTTGCACATATTATTCCGGAGGAAAACATACTTATTGTATCGAATGAAGAGTATCTGGATTTAATACTAAAGCAGTTGCCCGGAATAAAACCTGAACAGGTTCTACTCGAACCTATGCGAAGAAATACAGCTCCCTGTATTGCCTATGCTAATTATAAAATACGTGAAATTGAACCTGAAGCGAACATTGTAGTTGCCCCTTCCGACCATTTAATTATGAAAGAAGCAGATTTTCTGGGTGTTGTAGAAAAGGGACTTGAATATATAGCCAGAAATAATGCACTTCTCACTTTAGGAATTCAACCCAGTCGGCCTGAAACAGGTTATGGGTATATTCAGATTAATGGGAATAAAGATGCTATAGTAGTAAATGAAAGTTTTCGGGAAGTGAAAACATTCACTGAAAAACCTGATCTAAAAATGGCTACTTTATTTTTGGAAAGTGGTGATTTCTTTTGGAATTCCGGAATTTTCTTCTGGTCGTTAAAGACAATTTCGGGGGCTTTTAAAAAGTATTTAAGCGAAGTTGATAGTTTATTCCAAGAAGGGATTGGTACATACAATACTTCAGATGAACACGATTTTATTGCAAAAACATATCCGAAATGTAAAAACATATCGATTGACTACGGCATCATGGAAAAAGCTGAAAATGTTTATGTTCTGTGTGCCGATTTTGGTTGGTCTGATCTGGGGACCTGGGGTTCACTTTACGATATGTCGAATAAGGATAAGAATTCGAATGCAGTTCAGGGGAAAAATGTGTCCCTTTACGATTCAACAAATTGCATTATTAATCTACCTAACGATAAGCTTGCTGTTATCCAAGGGCTTGATGACTATATTATTGTCGATTCCGATAACATTCTTCTGATCTGCAGGAAAGATGATGAACAGAAAATTAAAAATTTTGTGAATGACATAAAGCTTGAAAAAGGAGAGAATTATATTTAAACTATCTTGAATAAAGTATACGAAAAGAGGCTGCCGTAACCGGCAACCTCTTTTTTATTCTATTCTATAAAAGATATTTTAATATTCCCAAAGATCGTGTTCCATATTAAATAGCCATTCTTTTTGTAACTCAGCCTCCATCAAAGCATCGACACCTTGTGTATATGAATTATTCCAACGATTATCATATACATTGGACACTGCAAATATATGACTGTCAAATCGTCGTTGCATAAAGAAATCATCGAATGATATTCTTTGAGAATCGTTCATACGATTAAAAACTTCATGATTTGCCAGTATTGGACGAATTTCGGGGAAGTATACCCAAAATGTTTGAGCTTGTAAAATTTCTTCTGTTGGCATACCCTCTTCATCGAGACGATTGTATACCCTGATTGGACTAATTCCAATAATTCTTACTTTCATTACTGAGTGATTCTTATCGAAGAACCATTTTTCCTTAACCAAGAGCTTTTTAACCTCATAGGTTTTTCTTGGATTTTCAACAATTACTTCCACCAGTTGACCGGTTGTGGGGTCAGTAGTTTTTGTTGTATCAATTCCGGCATCAAATGCATCATCAACCTGGTCAATAGTCATTTGAGCTGTAAATTCGTTAAGAGGATCATTAGTCGAGAAAGCCCTGACTCCTTCATTATCAACTCCCCAGAGAACAAGATCAACAAAATTCATTCTTCCTCCAATAGGTTTTGTTGGGTAATATAAGGGCAGGTTTTTTTTCTGTCGAAGATCAAGCATGCGGTAAATTATTTTCGACCACATTACATCTGCTTCCCTGATGTATTCATATGGAACCGGACTTTTATGTGGAATGTGTTCCCTCACATATACTTCTCTCAAATTATCCTGTGCATTCAGCTTATAGGAGAATACCAGAATCATAATTCCAATTAGCAAAAACACAATCTTTTTCATCATATCTAATTTAAAAGTTTAATTCAATTTAAAATTAATGGTCGATAAAGGTCGTGTTGACCCATCGGGACCGACAGCTTTAATATCTTGAATATATACATTATTCCCGCGATTAAGATTTTTAAGAAGATTCATTTGTTCGGGAGTAAATCGATTTGATTTTGAAGTAAATTCCCGAACAAAACCCTGTACAACAGCGGAAACAGTAAATTCGGTAATGGTGAATTTCAGGTCGAAATCAAAATCTTCTCCCATTTCGGCAACGACACCAAGCTGGGCAAGCAACACACTCTGGTTGATATGACCACCCTTTTGTCCGTTTACCATGGCATAAGGACTAGGTACTGTTTTAACACGAAATTCCTTCCGACCCATCTCCCTTCTATGACCATCGATATTCGCATATACTACTACGAAAGCGTTTCCAGGGCGAATAGGTTTGATAATATAGGAAGATCCTTGTTTTACATGACGTGCGTTGGTAACACTAATATCAATTTTATTAGGTTGCACTCCTGCTACAGATACATCGACCGGATTATCAACACCCAGATAGAAAACATTCATCTTAGTAGGAGCAACTGTTATGGAACCTTCTGCAACAAGGTAGCTTTTCTTAAATGGTTTTGTAATAGTCCCGGTAGGTCCGGTAAGTTCAATTATACCTCCCCACCTTTTAGTACCTAGCGACGATGCCGGTACAGAATAAATACCTTTTCCCGATCCTTTTGATACTATTAAACTATCATATTTTACTCCGGGACGTAACGAGTACATTGAAACTCCGTTAACAACAGTTGAATCATAGGGTCGTGGATCGGTTGTAACATAAATTTTTGGTGAAGCCGTTGTATCACTGGCAGCAAGAAAAACTTCCGCCTTGTAATCATTTCCCCTGATAATATAGTTGGAATTTGGAATAACGGTGGCATTGAGCTGGTTAAATTTGAAAGATCCGGCATCAATTTGACCATACAAGTATTTCAGGGCTTCCGATTCTGCGTTTCTTACATTGATTTGTAAACCAGTCATTATGGTTAATACACCTGAAAGAGGAAGGTGTTCAAAATGTTCCCGTTCCCATTCATGCAACTCTGTGTCACCTTCTCCATGAGCAGCGGGACCTGTATTTAATCCCGATTCAATCGAAGCTCGAATTAAGGATGCGTTTTCAGCATTTACTACTTCATTAATCAGGAAATTACGATAATCCTCAATGAGCAGCTTCAGTTCTTTTCCTGCTTTATCGTTGTTATCACCAATCATTATGAAAGCAGGATGATCTGTATTATCTTTACTCTTAATTAATTTAGTGTCAACATTATTTTCATCATCGTACGCTTCATCATCTTTTGATTGCTTAAGTATCTTTATTTTTTTAAGCTGTATGAATTCCACGATTTGATCAGCCATTTCCTGAACCTTCATGGCTTTATCTTTCCATGGCTCGACCTTTGCAGGATTTAGTTCATACTGAATATCAAAATCGCCAAGTACTTTCCTATTTGTTGCTTCGAGAGTTTCAATGGTTTTTTTAAGGCCCTCGTCTAGTACATCGAAAGCATTAAGTACTTCGTTTGATACATTTAATGCTAACATGGCCATTAGCACCAAATACATCATGCCGATCATCTTTTGTCTTGGGGTTTCTTTAACGTGGGCCATAAATTATTGAGATCTGCTAATTTCTTATTATTAAAACAGTATTATGGCTTAGTAAGCACATCCATTGTGGTGAGCATATTGCCATAAATAGAATTCAATGAAGAAATATTCTCTTTAAGTTTTGCAATTTCTTCCTTGTATTTATTGGTCTCATCAACGGACTCTCTAAGGTTCTTTATCATTGATTGTAAACCTGAATAGAGTTCCATTGAGCCTTTCATATGATCTTGACCTTCACGAATCTGAGTTTCATAGACTGAATTAAGTTCAGCGAGACTTTTATTAAGCTTCTCAATATGAGTTTCATGTTCTTTGCTGCCGAGCGAGATATTTTTTTGCTCTTCCTGAATAGTGGCAGCAATTGACTGATACGAGTCGGCAATTTCATTGCCAGAAAGTACAATTTTATTGGCAGCTTCGAAATAAGCTGAAGTAAGATTCTTAGTGGAATCTTTGATCGAATCAGTCGTTGAAGAATAAGTATCTGACAACCCGCTAACTGACGAAGCAGCTCCTTGTAAATTACTAACAAACTCCTTTGTTGCAACGGTTGCTTCAGATATATCCGATAATCCTTTGGCAGTTTTATTTAGTTTACTGAATCCTTCTCCCAACTGTATTAATGCCTCCGGGTCAACGCCGGTATGCCCGAGAATTTGTTCGATTCTTTCAACTGGACGGGAAGATCCCTCTTCGAGTAATTTTCTCTCTTTGAAATTTTCAATTTCATCCGGATCTGAAAGTCCCGCCAATTCAGGGTAAACAAGAGTCCAGTCGAGCTCCTCGTGTAAAGGTTCGAAGGCTGAAAAGAAGAAGATAATAGATTCGGTAACAAGGCCGAAGGTAATAATTAGTGCACCTCCTGGCCAATGATTGATTTTAAACAGAGCTCCAATAATGACGACTGAAGCACCCCAACCATAAAGTTTGGCCATAAAATTTCTCCAGCCTGAACTTTGAACAATATCGGTTACATTGATCATAGTAAGAAAGTTTTATTCTGTGAGAATTGCTTATTAATTAGAACCAAGATACGATCTAACACATCTGAATCCGATATAGGATTTTGCAGTGTCCTGATACTCATAAGTTCGTGCACCACATTGGAGAAAGTACCCAATATCTTTCCAGGAACCTCCACGAATAACCTTCCTTTTCAGTACAGGAGGATCATCCGGTAATGCATTATATTTATAATCAGGATTCAAATCATGTGAGAAGATGTAAGCTGATTCATCATATGCATTAGCTGTCCATTCAGCAACATTTCCGGACATATCATACAGACCGTATTCATTAGGCTGATATGTACCTACAGCTAATGTTACAGAGCCACCATCGTCAATATAGTTACCTCTTAGAGGTTTAAAATTGGCAAGAAAACAACCTTCTTTATTACGGGTATAATATCCACCCCAAGGATACATTGAATGTTCAAGTCCGCCACGTGCTGCATATTCCCATTCCGATTCTATTGGTAAACGGTACTCGTGCACAGGGGGTTGACCAGCAGCAGAAAGCGAAGCATTAAAAAATTCTGTACGCCAGATACAAAATGCTGAAGCTTGTTTCCAGGTAACGCCGACAACAGGATAATTATCATATGCAGGATGCCAGAAATATCGTGTTGTCATGGGTTCGTTAAATGAATATGTAAAGTCGGCGATCCAGCAAAGCGTATCGGGGTAAACATTTACGACGTCGCGGATGATGAAATTTGAACGATCCTGTATTTCAATTCTTTCGCCATCGCTGTTAGTAACATATCCTTCGTATTCTTTGGTTTGATAATTATAACGATTAGTCCTTCTTGCAGCTTGCTTTAAATCAACCCAGAAATATTCATACATTAACTTCCGTGTATCAATTTCTTTTCTGCCATAAAAGCGCTCCTGATCGTTATAATATAATTCATTTAATGTCTCATTGACTTCTTCGTCTCTGAAATCAATTCTAATGTCCCAATTCAATTGTGGTGGGTCGATGGGATTTCCAAACTGATCTTCTGAAATTACATAATCGTCGAGTACTTCGCCGAGCATACGCCTCATAATGGAATCGCGCACCCAATATACAAATTGGCGGTATTCGTTGTTAGTTATTTCTGTTTCATCCATCCAGAAAGGATCGACAGTAATAGTGCGCGAATAAGTATTTTGTGCCCATGGCACATCCTGATCGTTAAGACCCATAACAAAACTACCCTGAGGAACGAAAATCATTCCAAAAGGATCAGGTTCAAAATATCTTGATCTTCCGGGGACTCCGGTAAGTTCGCCACCACGGTAATTTGAACAGCTACTAATTACGAGAATAGCGAAAATGAAACCAAAAGAAATTATCTTTTTCATAATCAAAGGAATTTATCTGAAATCACAATTTTTTCCTAATAAAACAAAACTTATATAAATTTAATTAATTTTTTATAAATACCTAATGCTCTTATATTTTTGAGGAGCCTTTTCAACACCGATCTTAAAACAATAATTCAGCACAAATTCATGCGAACCCTGAGTATGGTTAATCAATGCACTTGTTTGCACATCGTATGAATATCCGATCTTAAATCCTTCAAAAAGCTCTATACCTATCATTCCTACTACAGCTTCTCCGGTTCTATAGGTAACGCCTCCCCAGATCTTTTTATTGTACAAGCATGTGAGATTCAAATCCATATCTGTTTCAATTCCATCAGATTTTAAAAGAACTGCCGGCTTTAGTTCCCATGCCGGATTTGAAAGCTGCATATTATATCCTGCAGTTACGTAATATTGACGACTAAGGTTATACTTTGATTCATAATTTCCAGGTTCGGTGGCTACTGTAGTTACTTCCGGATTGTTTAAGTGCAAGGCAGAGACACCAAAGTAGATATCTTCGGCACGATAAAAAATTCCGGCACCAAGTGTAAGGCTCATACCTTCAGGATCGCCCTGGGGAATAAATTCATCTGCCACAGAACCATCACTTGTCAGCCAATTAAAACCTTCAATCGTATTGTCGACAAAACCGGCTTCAATGCCTATTCCAAGTGAGCCATCGCCAATGTTGAAACGAAAAGCATAGGTAAGATTAAGATTGATATCGGTGTTAAACCCTAGGGCATCCTGGTTTACAGAAAGACCTACTCCGTGCTGGGCTCCTAACAATGAAAACGGAGCTTCAACATTGAAAAAGAAACTTTCAGGATTTCCGGGGAAACCTACCATTTGCTGTCGTATTATGCCGGTTAAACATACCATATCCATACTACCTGCACTGCCTGGATTTATTCGCAAATAATCATATGTGAAATGCGACACCTGTGGCAATTGAATTGCGTTGGCAGAAAAATGCATCGCGATTACAACAAACAATATGGGTATTTTTTTCATTTATTCTACTTTGAGTATAAAAACCCGCTTATAGCAAGGTCTTTATATATAAAGTAAAATAAGCAAAAATATTGTACTCATACAAGATGAATAATCAACAATGCCTTTTAACATGGTATTTATACTCATTTTTGCATATTAAGGTTACTCTTTGTTGGGATAAAATGAAGAAGGGAGTTTTTTAATCTGAGTTATAATAAAATTAACTGTTTAATGAGTTCATATCTTATCAGATAACCAGTGTAGGAAAGAAAACGGGGGAAATCTTATAATAATCCAGTTAAGAAAGTTTTTGAAACGATTTCCACCAAAGATCGGGAACTTCTTGCTCGCACGCCTTTTGATAATCGGAATAGGAACAGGATACCATTACAGAGGTTTTACTCTTCGGATTGGGGACTTCCATCCACCAGCGTTCACTTACCAGACTTTTATAGAATGTCATTTCGTAATCCAGATCAGTATGGCCAACGATAAAGGTTTTAAAGTTCTTGTTTTCACTATCGGGGAATTCCGGATTACGACATGAAAATCCATCGAGAAAATACCAGATAATTTGGGCAGCCAGGTTCGAAGTCTGGTCTATTACATCATGTTTAGGATTAACTTCAAATAAACCGAAAACCATTACACGGTCGCTAATGCCTGAATATCGACTCAACTGACAGGCCTCTTCAGCGTAAAAGCCACTTGGTGAGGGATTTACATGAGCCGGGGCATCAGCCTGACGGATGGCACTAATGTCAAAACTTACTATATCGCTGTCGCGCAGAATAGGTTCAACAGCACTTAGGTTTGAACGAACTTCTCCCAGACGATAAATATCATGATATAATTTTCCAATAAGATCGATATTTTCTTTATCGGTAACATGTATTTGATGTCCAAGATTACAGTATTTAAATAGAAGGCGTTTTTTAAATATAAGTTCGGTAAGATACGATTCAGCTGTAGGCTTTATCAGATCTTTCACGATATCAATTGTTCTGTCGATAGTGGTAAGATTAATAGTAGTCCTGAAAGATTCAAGGAGATGAAAAACAGGTAAGGTTAATTCCTGTGTACCACCAATAAGAATTATTATTATATTATTCGATAATAAAATTCTTACTACTTCTTTCAGTGCAATGTATGTATCGTCGTATGTATTTCCTTGTTTTAAATTTCCAAGGTCGATTATTTTACAATTAATTTTAAATAACTGAAAGAGTTTCGCCCTGATTTTTTCAGGAGCCAGAGATGCCCCTCTGTTTAGTGAATTTCTATCTTCGGGGACTCCTAATAGGGCAATCTGGTAATTATCTGATATCTCAGGCCTGTAATCCGGAGTATGTATTTCGATATTTTTTCCAAAAATATTTGGATTTGATATAAGGTGTTCCTCAGGTTTTTCAAGGCTGACGGGATCGAGAAAATCATATAGTTCCATGTACTATTTTTTTGATTTTTTTGGGTCAGGTGCTGCACTAACAATTTTCATGCAATCATCTTTAGTCAGTTCCGAAGGAGTTACTTTCTTCGGAATCCTGTAATTTTTCTTGTTGTATGAAATATAAGGACCCCAACGGCCATTAAGAATCTGGAGATCAGGTTCGTCGGAGAATGTTTTGATAACCCGGTTTTTATCCTGTTCGATCTTTTCATTTATCAATTCAATAGCTCTCTTCTGATCAATTTCATAAGGATCATCAATTCCTTTCTTCAGTGAATAAAATTTGTTGTTGTGCCTAACATAAGGACCAAACCGACCTATTCCTACTACCATTTCATTGCCTTCAAATTCACCAAGGCTTCTTGGCAGTTGAAATAAGGTTAGAGCTTCTTCAAGGCTTATAGTTTCAAGATGCTGACCTTTTTGTAGGCTGGCATACCTTGGCTTTTCATCTGATTCGGTATCGGCAATTCCAATCTGAACAATCGGACCATACCTCCCCATTCTTGCGACAATTGGTTTTCCTGTACCAGGATCAATTCCTATCTCTCGTTCTCCTTTCGAATAATTTGAAACCTCAATGGTTTTCTCAACTGTTTTATGGAAAGGTTTATAAAAACTGTCGATCATTTTTGTCCATTCTATTTTACCGGATGCAATTTCATCAAACTCCTTTTCTACAGTGGCTGTGAAATTATAGTCCATAATTTCCTTAAAATATTCAAAAAGAAAATCATTTACAATCATTCCAATATTATCAGGGAATAATTTCGCTTTTTCCCGATTATAGAATTCTGATTGTTCAGACTTTGTAATATTCTTATTTTTTAGTGTAAGGACAACGAATTTCCGCTCTTTTCCCTCGCGGTCCTCTTTTATTATGTACCCTCTGTTCTGGATTGTTGATATTGTGGGAGCATAAGTTGAAGGACGCCCAATTCCTAATTCTTCAAGCTTTTTTACCAGGCTGGCTTCTGTATAGCGTGGTGGTGGAGAGGTAAAGCGCTGGACGGCTGATATGGTTTCATTTACTAGAAATTGATCGGATTTTAAGAGTGGAAGGAATCCTTTGGTTTCGTCTTCACTAGTTTCATCGTCGCTTAATTCAAAATAAAGTTTTAAGAAACCATCAAATTTAAGTATTTCACCCTGGGCAACGAAATTTTCTTCAGCAGTTGATATATTGATAGTAACTGTAGTTTTTTCAAACTGGGCATCGCTCATTTGTGAAGCAATGGTGCGCTTCCAGATAAGTTCATATAAACGTTTTTCGGCATTTGGTCCATCAATGCTTCTGTTTTCGGCGTATGTAGGCCGGATTGCCTCATGTGCCTCTTGCGCCCCCTTCGATTTAGTTACATAATTCTTCCGGTTGGAGTATTTTTCTCCAAACTCATCAGCAATCACTTTCTTAGTCGAATTTAATGCCAGTTGTGATAGGTTTACCGAATCGGTTCTCATGTATGTAATATGACCTGCCTCATAGAGGCGTTGTGCAACTGTCATGGTTTGTGATACGGAAAATCCAAGTTTCCGGCTGGCTTCTTGCTGCAATGTTGAAGTAGTGAATGGAGGAGAAGGTGATTTTTTCGTGGGTTTTTTAACAATATCGATAACCTTAAATTCTCCTTTACTGCATTTTTCAAGAAATGTCATCGCCTCCTTCTCATCTTTGAATCGCTTGTTTGCTTCGGCTGTAAATGAATAAATCTTGCTTTTTTCGATTCCTTCTGTTTTGAAAAGACCTGTGACACGAAAACCTGAATTGGGAGAAAAGCCTGTTATTTCTCTTTCACGCTCAACTATCAAACGTACTGCAACCGATTGAACTCTTCCTGCCGATAAGGAAGGTTTAACTTTTTTCCATAAAACAGGCGAAAGCTCAAAACCTACCAGTCGATCAAGAATGCGACGGGCTTGTTGAGCGTTTACCAAATTTTGATTGATAGTTCGATAATTTTTAATGGAATTCTGAATAGCATCTTTTGTAATCTCACTAAAAACTATGCGCCGCGTTTTATCCTGATCAAGTTTCAGCACCTCACTCAGGTGCCATGCTATGGCTTCTCCTTCGCGATCTTCATCGGAAGCCAGCCAGACAGTTTTAGATTCTTTAGCCAGCTTTTTCAAATCCGATACTACTTTCTTTTTATCATTTGGGATAATATATTCAGGCGAATAGTTGTTATTAATATCTATTCCGAAGTCCTTTTTCGAGAGATCACGAATATGGCCCATGCTCGATGCGACATGAAACTCTTTTCCCAGAAACTTTTCGATCGTTTTTGCCTTGGCAGGCGATTCAACAATTACCAGATTATCGATCATAAATATTTATTTTATTGGACAACAAAGAAACATCATTCAAATTTACGTTCAAAAAAATTAATTTAAATAATTAATACATTTACGATAAAAAGCAACACATATTATGTCAGATCAAAGAAATCCTTTCTTTAAATATACACGTATCTTATGGATTTTGTTCGCATTACCTTTTTTAGGATTATTCATGCTTATTATCCTGGCAGCTACTGGTAATCTGGGCTACATGCCAAAAATCGAAGATCTTGAAAATCCGAAAATTAATCTTGCAACTCACTTAATATCAGCCGATGGAGAAATACTTGGGAATATTTATTATAAAAATCAAAACAGAACGCATGTCGACTATAGCCGGTTACCCAAACACCTTGTCGATGCACTTATAGCTACTGAAGATATTCGTTTTTACAGGCATTCAGGGATTGATATCAAAGGCCTTGCCCGTGCTTTTATTCTGCGTGGGATTCTTAGAAAAAAAAGTGCCGGAGGAGGAAGTACGCTTACTCAGCAATTCGCAAAACTTCTATTTCATGATCAGGCACAAACTAAGATAGAGCGATTAAAGCAAAAAATAAACGAGTGGGTCATTGCAGTTAAACTCGAGAGAGCTTATACAAAAGAAGAAATCATTGCATTGTATTTTAACCAGTACGATTTTTTATATAATGCGGTAGGCATTCAATCGGCAGCGCAGGTATATTTTAATACATCACTGGATTCGTTGAAAATTGAGCAATCGGCTATGCTGGTTGGTATGGCTAAGAATTCAGCGCTTTATAATCCTAAACGGTTTCCTGAAATTGCTCTCCGAAGAAGGAATACTGTTTTAAGTCAGATGGGGAAATACGGTTACATTTCAAAGGCTGAAGCAGACTCACTCAAGGCACTACCACTTGAAATTAATTTTCAGCGACTGAGTCATAATATAGGATTGGCAACTTATTTCAGGGAATACTTACGACAGACTATGAGTGCTAGGGAGCCCCAACGTAAAAACTACAGTAAATGGAATTATAGTAAATACCAGGAAGATTCGGCCCGCTGGATCAGGGACCCTCTCTACGGATGGTGCAATAAAAATCTGAAACCTGACGGGCATCCTTACGACCTTTATACTGATGGACTTCGAATATACACTACCATCGATTCGCGTATGCAGGCATATGCCGAAGCCGCTGTTGCCAAACACCTGGGTGAAGAACTTCAACCTGCATTTTTTAAGGAAAAGAAAGGCCGCAGGCGTGCCCCTTTTTCCACTGATCTGAAAAACTCGGAAATTGATCAGATAATAAGGCATGCCATACGATATTCCGATAGAGGATCGAAACTTTATAACCAGGGTGTATCGTGGGATTCGATCTATCGCGCATTTCGCAAACCCTTGCAAATGACTATTTTTAGCTGGAAAGGAGAAAGGGATACCATAATGAGTCCGCTCGACTCCATTTTATATTACAAACACTTTCTGAACTGTGGATTCATGGCCATGGAGCCTTATACGGGTTTTGTTAAAGCTTATGTAGGAGGCATTAATTTTCAATATTTTAAGTATGACCATGTCACTCAGGGGAAACGACAATCAGGTTCAACTTTTAAGCCATTTCTTTATATTCTTGCTATGCAGGAAGGATATTCACCTTGCCGGGAAGTTCCTGTGTCGCCTATTACTTTTTATGTAAATGATACAACCTGGTCGCCCCGGACAACTGCAAAGCCTGAAGATATCAATACCTATAAGCCTTTGAAATGGGGTTTGGCAAAGTCAGAGAATTATGTATCGGCCTGGCTGGTCGACAGGTTCAAACCTCAGGCAATTGCTGATATTGCCTATAAAATGGGGATAAAAAGCCATATCGATCCTGTACCTTCTATGATCTATGGTCCAAGCGATATGTCGGTGGAAGAGATGGTTGCTGCTTATACTTCTTTTGCCAATAAGGGCATTCATATTGAACCCTCTTACGTGACGCGTATTGAAGATAAATTTGGTAATGTGCTGGCTACTTTCCTTCCTGAAACCTGGGAATCGATCAGTGAAGAAACAGCTTATCTGATGTTAAATTTATTGGAGGGTGTAGTGAATTATGGTACTGCTGCCCGGTTACGGGGATCGAGATATCGGTTTACGGCTGCCATAGCAGCAAAAACAGGCACTACCAATAACAATTCCGATGGCTGGTTTATGGGAATTACTCCTAAACTTGTTGCAGGCGGTTGGGTTGGGGCAGATGACCGCTCCGTACATTTTGATTATACGGCCATGGGTTCGGGAACTAATACGGTTCTTCCCATCTGGGCTGATTTTATGACCAGAATATATGCCGACTCAACGCTTAATATTACCCAATTGGACGATTTTGAAAAACCCGAAGGTTTCGAAATATCACTCGACTGTAACGATGAGAAATACCTGGAGAATTTAAACAGGGAAGAAGAATATGAAATGCCAAGCTTCGTCGACGATTACGACGATTGATTGGAAAATTGTCAGGCTTCGTTTTTTGATTTATTTGAAAAAATTTCCCGGATTGCCTGTTCTATTTTTGAAAGAGTTAGTACACGTATATCTTGGTGCGATTTACTATACTGTTTCGATTTTGTAAAATCTGGAATAATAATCTTTTTAAAACCCAATCGTAAAGCTTCCTCAATTCTTTGATCAATACGCATCACTGGTTTTAGTTCACCTGTAAGACTTATTTCTGCCGCAAAACATGTATCAGGATCAATTGGTTGATCGAATGTTGAGGAGAGAATTGCACAGGCAACAGCCAGATCGGTGGCAGGATCCTGCACTTTCAATCCACCGGCAATATTCAGAAAAACATCTTTTGCAGCAAGGTTGAAACCTGCTTTTCGTTCAAGCACCGCAAGCAGCATATTGAGTCGCTTGGTATCGTAGCCTGTGGCAGTCCGTTGCGGAGTACCATAGACAGCCGAACTAACCAACGCCTGAGCTTCGATAAGAAAAGGACGGGTACCGTCAATAGTCGATGCGATGGCCACGCCGCTCTGGGGAATATTGTTTCTGCTAAGAAATATTTCAGAAGGATTTTTAACTTCATGAAGCCCATCAGCTTCCATTTCGAAAATGGCTAATTCTGAGGTAGACCCAAAACGGTTTTTAAGCGAACGTAGTACACGATATACATATTGATTATCGCCCTCGAACTGTAAAACTGCGTCAACAATATGTTCTAGTAATTTCGGTCCGGCCAGCATTCCATCTTTTGTAATATGACCAATCAGAAGGGTTGGGATCCGGGTAATTTTTGAAAGTTTAAGGAGGCGAGCAGCACATTCACGGATTTGTGTTATACTTCCAGGACTGGCATCAATTATATCGGTAGTAAGGGTTTGAATGGAGTCGATCACTAATAAACCGGGCTTTTCCTGTTCTACCTGATTCATAATATTTTCGAGGTTTACCTCATTGTATACCAGGCATTGCGGATTTTTCATAGCAAGGCGTTCCGCCCGCATACTCAATTGCTCAAGACTTTCTTCACCTGAAACATACAGGACTTTCATATTAATGCCAAGGGCAATCTGTAATGCCAGGGTAGATTTACCTATTCCGGGTTCGCCTCCTAGCAATATCAATGAACCTTGCACAATACCTCCTCCAAGCAAGCGGTCCAACTCTTTAATTGAACTAGGTATACGGGCCGCTTTTTCAGGTTCTATATTACCCAATGGAAGAGGTTTTGAAGATGCAGCTTTTGAAATAGAACTTGTTTCGGTTTTAGAAACTACAATTTTTTCCTCAACATAAGTATTCCATTGATTGCATGAAGGACAGCGTCCAATCCATTTTGGAGAATCGACACCGCAGTTACGACAAACGAAAACTGTCTTAACTTTTGCCATATTATAATTTCGGGGTATATGTCTTATTAATTATACCTGTTGTTGAATAACCTTTAACGAATTCCAGTGTAACGACCTGACCACCTTTAGCTTTTACCAGATCGTACCCTACAATATCTTCAATCTTGTAATCGCCTCCTTTAACCAAAACATCGGGTTGGACTTTTTCTATAAGTTTATATGGTGTTTCCTCATCGAATAAAGTCACTGCATGAACAAAATTCAATGACGCCAAAATCATGGCCCTGGCATTCTCATCCTGAACAGGTCGTGAGGGCCCTTTCAAACGGCGAACTGAATTATCGGTATTCAATCCAATGATAAGAACATCGCCATAACCAGCTGCTTTTGCCAGGTATTCAATATGACCCCGGTGAAGAATATCAAAACAACCGTTAGTGAATACTATTTTTTGCTCAAGAAAACGCCAGATAGCAAGCTGTCTGCTTAGATGTACACTATCTAGAATTTTGGTTCTGATGGGTTCTAATTTATCCATAAAGCTTTACTTTACAGGTAAAAATAGTAAACTAAAGCCGGATTTAAAGAAGAATAATCTAATTGAACATTTATTGAAGGATATTTGTCTCAGAATTCGGAAATATAATCCGGGGTTTGAAATTTTTAGCTTCTTCGAATTCAAGACTGGCAAATGAGAGTATAATAATGATATCGCCGATGGCTACTTTGCGGGCTGCAGGGCCATTAAGACAAATTTCTCCGGAGCCTCTTTTCCCCTTGATAACGTAAGTATCCAACCGCTCACCATTGTTAACGTTCATCACCTGCACTTTTTCATTCTCAATTAAGTTAGCTGCATCCATCAAATCCTCATCAATGGTAATGCTGCCAACGTAATGTAAATTAGCCTCAGTAACCTTAACCTGGTGAATTTTCGATTTAACTACCTCTATAAACATCGCATTGCAAATTTACGAAATTAATTGGATATTATCTATGAGTCGAATACTATCTACAAATACCGCAATACAAGCAGTGGAGGGTATTTCAGGCGTTAATTCCGTAATTTGACTGAGGGTGAAAGTATCGACAATCTGAAAATACTCAAGTTTTAAAAGTGAACTGGCATTAATAGTTGCTTGAACAAAGGAATTAATTGTAGGGATATCATTCCGGTAAATCATATCGCGCACTTTATATAAAGTCTCGTATATCAGAGGTGCAACTCTTCGCTGGTTGGACGTAAGGAGAGCATTTCTGGAACTCATAGCGAGTCCATCAGATTCGCGTACTATTGGACACTCAGCAATTTCAATAGAATAATTTAAATCGTGTATAAGTTTCCTTATGATGGCTAGTTGCTGATAATCCTTCCTGCCAAAATAAGCTCTATGAGGATTAACCGCATCAAATAATTTGGTAACAATTTGTGCAACACCGTTGAAATGACCCGGACGATATTTTCCTTCCATTATTGTTCCCATCATTCCAAAGTCGAACGCACGTGTGTCTGCTGAAGGATACATTTCATTGTCACTGGGAAGGAAAGCTATATGGCAGCCATTTTTTTCCAATAGATCCAAGTCGCTCTGAAAATTTCTAGGATAGTTACGAAAGTCTTTCTTGTCATTGAATTGTGAAGGATTTACATAAATGCTGACAACTGAAATATCATCTTCTGTAAGGCATTTTTTCAGCAGCGATAAATGTCCTTTGTGTAAGGCTCCCATTGTGGGAACAAACCCAATTTGATAGTTCTTACTGCGATATTCTGTAAGCGCAGACTGAAGTGATTTTATTGTTGTATATTTTTTCATTTTAAAAATGGCACAAATTTAATTAATTTCAGAACGAGACAGTAGCGATCATTCATCAAAACATTGTTCTCAGGGACTTTGGCAACCTGGTTTAGTCAAAATAAAATGACCTCATTATCTTGGCGGTTCACTATTGAAAATATTTTTCGTAATTTTGCAGCTAGTTTCGGAAATATTGAGCAGCAGATGGAAAGTAAAAAAGTATTGTTTATTTCACAAGAAATCACTCCTTATCTTCCAGAATCAGAAATATCGCTTATTGGCCGAAATCTTCCTCAGGGTATACAGGACAAAGGGAAAGAAATTCGTACATTCATGCCCAGGTTTGGCTGCATAAATGAACGCAGAAATCAGCTTCACGAAGTGATTCGCTTATCGGGGATGAATTTAATTATCGATGATACGGACCATCCTTTAATAATAAAAGTAGCTTCTATTCAGGCTGCCCGGATGCAGGTCTATTTTATTGATAATGATGAATATTTTCAGAGGAAATCGATGCTCAAGGATACAAAAGGTATTTTATGCAAGGATAATGATGAGCGAGTCATATTTTTCGCCCGCGGAGTAATTGAAACAGTGAAGAAATTACAATGGGCACCCGACCTGATACATTGTCAGGGTTGGTTTACCAGCCTGGTACCTTTGTACATTAAAAAGTTTTATCACGACGATCCGCTATTCATGGATTCGAGCGTAGTGACCTCAATTTACGATTATGATTTTCAAGGTTCGCTAGACAACAGGATGATTCAGAAGCTAGTGTGGGATGGTATAGATATCAAGGATATGGAAGTTATTAAAACTCCTAACTATATAAATTTAATTAAGCTGGCAATCAAATTTTCAGATGGCCTTATAATGGGAAGTGAAAAAATTAGCGGGGATGTACAACAATTTGCTTCAAAATCCGATTTACCTATATTGGAGTATCAACCGGAAAATGAATATGTCGAAGCATACTCAGATTTTTATGATAAAATACTAAGTGAAGTAGTTGATGGAGCAAAATAATCTTTTCTCAAAATTCCGGCAATTAATAACTATTGCCTTACTTTCTTTCATTACATTTTCTATCCTGACAAATTGTACTGAAAAACCTCTTCAGATTGATCCAAACGATATTTTGCCTGATAATGACATGCTGGATGTAATTATCGATTCAATTCCTGTTGAATTATACACAGTTAGTCTTGAAGCTCTTGAAACCAAATCGATAGGGATTAGTCCTTTAGGATGTGTGAACGATACTGTTGTTGGCATAATCGAAACCGATTTTATATGTGATATTATTTATGCTGATGAAGTAAGTTTTAGAAATGATTTAGATCCCGATAGTACAGAGATCCTTGATCTTACAATTGAATTGGACTATACTACGGTTTATGGTGATTCAATGGATATTAATTTCAATGTTTTTGAACTATACGAACCGATGCCGGCTTATTCCAAATCAGATTATATTTTGTTTTCGCATATGTACAGCCCGGAACCTATAAACGATGGTGGTTCTTTTAAAGGCAAATTGATCTCTGGCGATGATGATACAATTTCTATATATTCCATAAAGCTAAAAAAAGAGTTTGCTGAACGATTTATTGATACAAATTTAATTAATGAAGGTATTTATGGTTTGTACGATCAGGATATTTTTAAAGAATATTTCAAAGGTTTTTACTTTGCCGTTGAACCTCGTGCAGAAGCGGGAGGAGGAATTATTATGGTAAATCACTATAACTCTTCCATGACACTTCGGACCCTTGAATGGAATTCCGATTCGGTTCAATGGGATACAGTTAGCAATATATTCTATTTAGGTAATCCTGATTCCGATTTTGATGAAGGAGGCGCACATCTTAACCTATACCGCAGTACCCTTAATGCTAAGTTACAGCAATTAGTAAACGACACGATAACTAGCTACAGTTCGGCTTACGTTCAATCACTTGCCGGCACAAAAGTTTACGTCAAACTTCCTACACTTGCTGCCTTGCGCGAAACTCTTAACAATTCAGTATCGGTAAACAGGGCCCAGCTTATTCTGCCAGTGGACTCAGTTCGTTTTCTGCGCGATAAGGAACTATACCCTCCTCCTGTGCATCTGGGAATATACGATAGCAAATCAAATACTGCAATTCTTGATGATCAGCTTGTGGAAAATTATCTTGGAGGATATTTTGATAGCGACAATTATCAATATGTATTAAATATAGGAACTCATATTCACGAATATCTTCGTGATGATAACAGCACATTAAGCGATGCTTTTTATCTGTTTGCCTCCAAAGGGTCGCCTGTAACGTACGTAGAATATACTCCTTCCAGAGTTGTACTTAATGGGCGCAAAACTTCACGACCTCCATTTGTCCGAATTATTTATTCCAAAATACCTTAGTAATTATGTGTGGTATAGTTGGTTACATAGGTGATCGTGAAGCCCTTCCAGTGTTAATAAACGGATTAAAAAGACTTGAATATCGTGGCTATGATTCTGCTGGTATAGCCATTCTTGGTAGTAAGACTAATGTATTTAAGTGTAAAGGGAAAGTTACTGATCTTGAAAAACATTTAAATGGAAAAGATACAAAGGGATCTGTCGGAATAGGGCACACCCGTTGGGCAACCCATGGCGAACCTAATGATATCAATGCGCACCCTCATGTTTCCTTTGGAGGTAAATTTATTATAATTCATAATGGTATAATTGAAAATTATACTCGCCTTCGGAATAGATTGGAAGACCGGGAAGTAAAATTTAAAAGTGAAACTGATACCGAAGTACTTGCAAATCTTATCGAATATATCTACGAAAATGGCAAAGTTGATGCAGAACTCGCTGTCCGCTTAGCATTATCGAAAGTAATTGGAGCCTACGGACTTGTGGTTATGTGCGTCGATGAACCTGATAAGTTAATAGCTGCGCGTAAGGGCAGCCCGCTTGTTATTGGAGTTGGTAATGATGAATATTTTGTGGCATCGGATGCCACTCCTATTGTAGAGTATACAAAAAGCGTAATTTATCTGAACGACGGGGATGTTGCAATAATAAGGAAAGAGCAATTAATTCTTAAAACAACTAGTCAGGATATTTCAACTCCAACTGTTCAGGAACTGACTTTCGATATTGGTGAAATAGACAAAGGGGGCTATGAACATTTTATGCTGAAAGAAATTTTCGAACAACCCCGTTCCATTGAAGATACTTTCAGAGGGCGTGTAAATTCGAAAGATGGAGAACTCCGTCTGGGAGGATTATTTCAGGTATTACCTAATTTAATTGAGGCTAAACGAATAATTATTATTGGTTGTGGTACTTCCTGGCACGCGGGTCTGGTTGGGGAATATCTCTTTGAGGATCTGGCGCGTATATCGGTTGAAGTTGAATATGCTTCGGAATTCAGGTATCGGAATCCTGTTATTAATGAGGGAGATATTGTAATCGCTATTAGTCAGAGTGGTGAAACAGCCGATACCCTGGCTGCGATCAAGATGGCAAAAGAAAATGGGGCAATGGTTCTGGGCATATGTAATGTTGTCGGATCGTCGATACCACGGGAAACCGATGCTGGTGTTTATACTCATGCCGGGCCTGAAATAGGAGTTGCCTCAACAAAAGCATTTACTTGCCAGGTAACGGTATTGGCCATGATGGCTATACTTATTGGGAAAAAGAAAGGACTTATAACTGATACTCGGTATAAGGCTCTTATACAGGAGTTTACGCAAGTACCCGGGAAAATCGAAAAAATTCTTACTAAGGCGGATCAATTAAAAAAACTTGCTACACTTTATAAAGATGCCAACAATGCTCTTTACCTGGGGCGTGGATATCTGTTCCCTGTTGCACTTGAAGGAGCACTTAAGCTTAAAGAAATATCCTATATTCATGCAGAAGGTTATCCTGCTGCTGAAATGAAACATGGACCGATTGCGCTTATTGATAACAAGATGCCTGTTGTGGTTGTAGCTTCCAGGGATTCATCCTATGAAAAAATAGTAAGTAATATTCAGGAAGTCAAAGCTCGGAATGGAATTGTTATAGCAGTAGTAACCGAAGGTGATACTACCATTCACAACATGGCCAATTATGTTATTGAGATTCCTGAAATAGAAAATGTGTTTGCACCACTTCTTTCAGTCATTCCGTTGCAACTATTCTCTTACTACATCGCAGTGATTAGAGGATGTAATGTCGATCAGCCCAGAAACCTGGCTAAATCTGTTACAGTCGAATAATTAATATCTCTGTTAACTACCGGTCAGTATATTGTTTCTGGTAATATTTTTCGTATTCACCCGACGTAATATTTTCAATCCAGATTTCATTTGCCAGGTACCAATCGACCGTTTTTTCTAATCCTTCCTCAAAGGAAACTGAAGGATTCCATTCAAGTTCTTTCCTCAGTTTTCCAGAATCAATAGCATAACGCAAATCGTGACCAGCCCTGTCCTTTACAAAAGTGATCAGTCTTGCTGAAGTACCATCTGTTCTGTCAAGTTTTTTATCCATAACTTTACAAAGCAAGTGGATGAGGTCAATATTTTTCCATTCATTATTTCCACCAATATTGTATGTGCTCCCATTTCTCCCTTTATGGAAAATAAGATCGATAGCTCTGGCATGGTCAATAACATAGAGCCAGTCACGGATATTTTCGCCTTTTCCGTAAATGGGAATGGTAATATTTTTTTTAATGTTGTTTATGGATAGAGGGATTAATTTTTCCGGAAACTGGTTGGGGCCATAGTTATTTGAACAATTTGAGATTACAACAGGCAATTCATAGGTATTCTGATAGGCCCGGATAAAATGGTCACTGCTGGCTTTCGATGCGGAATAGGGACTACGTGGATCATAAGGTGTAGTTTCCTGAAAATAGCCTCCGTCTTCAATAGAACCATATACCTCATCGGTCGATATATGGTAGAAACGTTTATCCTGTAGATTGTTTTTCCAGTATTTGCAGCATGTGTTGAGAAGGTTCACTGTACCTATGATATTGGCATTGATAAATTCCATGGGGTTGGATATAGAGCGATCGACATGCGATTCTGCTGCAAGATGTATTACACCGTCAATTTTATTATCTCCGAAAAGCGAATCGACAGCTTTCTGATCAACAATATCCAGTTTGACAAATTTATAGTTTGGGGAAGTCTCTATATCCTTGAGGTTTTCAAGATTACCGGCATAGGTAAGTTTATCGACATTGAGGATAAGATAATCCGGATAATTCTTTACAAACTGCCGGATAACGTGTGATCCAATAAATCCGGCACCACCGGTAACAACTATTGTCTTCTTCGTCATAAATTATTCTATTGAATATTTCTGATTTTTTTCTCCCAGTTCCATGCTGTAAGTAAAGTTTCTTCCAGTGGAGTATCGGCTTTCCAACCTAATACTTTGTTTGCATGGGTTGTATCGGCCCAAACTTTTTCTATATCACCTTCTCTGCGATTAACAATTTCGTATGCAACTTTGAGGCCTGTAGATTTTTCGAATGTTTTAATAATTTCCATCACTGAACTACCTGTACCTGTTCCCAGATTAAAAATTTCGTAGTTCGATTCATTTTGGTTCTCCAGCAATCGTTTTACCGAAACCACATGCGCCTTTGCAAGATCGACAACATAAATATAATCACGTACCGGAGTGCCATCGGGAGTATTGTAATCTTCACCGAAAACCCTGAGTTTTTCGCGAATGCCGGCAACAGTTTGTGTTACAAATGGGACAAGATTTTGAGGGATACCTCTGGGTAATTCGCCAATATTAGCTGTGGGATGGGCTCCGATAGGGTTGAAGTATCGAAGTGAAATAGACTTTATACCAGGGACTGCATGAATGGTATCCTGGATAATTTCCTCTGCTATTTGTTTTGTTTTGCCATAGGGTGCCAGGGCTCTTTTTATCGGAGCATTTTCGGTTACAGGAAGTTCATCGGGTTGACCGTATACAGTACAGGATGAAGAGAAAACCAGTGAAGGAGTGTTGAATTTCTTCATCGATTCCAACAGGATTATCAGCGATTCAAGATTATTATGATAGTACTCAAGCGGTTTTTCGATAGATTCATTAACGGCTTTAAGGGCAGCAAAATGAATGATCGCATCTATTTGATATTTCCAGAACAAAGCATATACTTTACCTCTGTCACAGAGGTCAAATTGCTCGAAAGCAGGCCGTATTCCTGTAATTGCTTCAATTCCGTCGAGTACTTCGATCTGTGAATTGGAAAGATTGTCAACAATCACAACATTGTAACCGCTAGTCATAAGCTCAACTGCTGTATGCGAGCCGATATATCCCGTTCCTCCTGTCACTAAAATAGTATGCACAGTTAGATTTTTTTTACCTGATGGTTTTCTAATTTATATTTTTCCTTGCTTTCCGGACACACAGCAATCCCTTCACTATTGAATTTAAGTGTATGTCCATGTTCGCTGACCCAGCCTATCTGTTTAGCAGGATTTCCAACGACAAGCGCATAATCTAAAACATCCTTTGTTACAACAGCACCTGCTCCGATGAGAGCATATTCGCCGATAGTATTTCCACATATTAATGTTGCATTGGCACCGATAGTAGCACCCTTTTTCACCAAAGTCTTAATATATAGGTCACGTCGCACAACTGCACTACGTGGATTGATTATATTGGTAAATACCATGGACGGACCAAGGAAGACATCATTTTCGCAAATAACTCCGGAATAGATCGATACGTTATTCTGTACTTTTACATTATTTCCAAGTACAACTCCTGGCGATACCACTACATTTTGCCCCAGATTACAGTTTTCTCCGATTACAGAACCAGGCATAATATGCGTAAAATGCCAGATTTTCGTTCCGGGCCCAATAGTACTTCCTTTGTCTATAATTGCTGAGGGATGAACAAAATAATCCTTCGACATAATTTAATTTTAAATGAAATTTTCAATGGTATTGCATATATAGTCCTGTTCAGCTTCAGAAAGCTCAGTATGCATAGGCAATGAAAGTACTGTTTTTGCCAGAATGTCCGATACGGCATAGTTACCCTGAGCATGAAATGCTTTTTGCGCATGCATGGGAACAGGATAATATATCATGCTGGGTATACCTTTTTCAGCCAGATAATTTTTTAGAGCATCACGATCGCCGGCATATTTGATAGTATACTGATGGTATACATGGTTTGTATATTGAGGAACGATCGGAGTGGATATTCCTTCAAGTTTTGAAAGCCGTTGAGTGTAGTAAGCAGCAGCTTTTTGACGGGCCGAGGCATATTCATCGAGATATTTCAGTTTTACAGTAAGGATAGCAGCCTGTAAAGTGTCGAGCCGTGAATTAATTCCAATTTCATCGTGATAATATTTTACTTTGGCACCATGATTTGCAATACTTCGCAATCTCTCAGCGAGCTTATCGTCATTAGTTATCATTGCACCTCCATCGCCATAACAACCCAGGTTTTTTGAAGGGAAAAAGGATGTACAGCCTATAGTGCCTAACGTACCTGCTTTACCTGATATATTTCCGTTATCATAATCAGCACCAAGAGCTTGTGCTGCATCTTCAATAATGGCTATTTTGTTTTCTTTACAAATTGAAATCAGGTCACCTACATTAGCACATAATCCATAAAGATGAACGGGGATAATGGCTTTGGTTTTTGGAGTAATGGCTTTTTTAACCTGTTGGATATCAATTGTAAAGGTATTGGGGTCAACATCAACAATAACAGGTTTCATACCTAATAGTGAAATTACCTCAACAGTTGCAATAAAAGTAAAATCTGCTGAAATCACTTCATCGCCGGGTTTAAGATCAAGTGACATTAAAGCAATTTGGAGAGCATCGGTGCCATTAGCGCATCCTATAACATGTTTTATATTAAGATATTTTGCTAATTCAGTATTAAATTCTTTAACAGCAGGTCCGTTAATAAAAGCAGTTGAATCTAAAACTTTCTGAATTGCTGCATCAATGTCCTTCTTTATTCGGAGGTACTGTCCATGCAGATCCACCATCTTTATTTGTTGCATGAATGTTATTGTTTTCAGCGAAATTAAGATTTTCGATTCAACCTACCTAGAGAGTACTTACTTTTCTTTGAATTACTCAATTTAGGGTGGATAATAGGATTGTCTGGTGTTTATAAATAATTACAGTCAATAATTTATATTTTTGTGAGCTAACTTATTTTTAAAACCAAATAATTCCCGCTTGGATATTACACCCTTTATACGTGAGTTGATTCTGTTAAACGAATGTGTCATTCTGCGCGGAATTGGCGGATTTGAAACAGCCTATAAAAATGCTATTTACAGGAAGGATAAGAAAATTATTGTTCCGCCAAGCAAACGAATACACTTTCAATCTGAATGGATTAAAGATAATGGTGTACTTGAAAATCATTTGGCAAAATCGTTAGGTATTAGCAATGAAAAAGCATCGGAACATATCGATAATTACGTACAGGAGTTTCACAATCAGATACGAAAGGAAGGGAAAGTTTTATTAGAGGGGATTGGTGAGTTTGTTATTGATAAGGAGAAAAGGTTACAGTTCAAAGAACTTGAAGACGCTAATTATCTTGTAGACTCTTTTGGACTTGATGTGCTTGATATTGAACCGGATATAGAAAATAACAGTAAAGCGGTCATCACAAACCTATCACCATTGAATCCTGGACCCAGGAAGCTTTCAGGATGGTATATAGCTATAGGTTTACTACTGCTAATGATATCCATAACATTTATCATTCTGATTTCCGAAGGGAAAGAAGTTCGATTGTTCAATATCAATAAGAATTCCGGATTAACCGATGAAGTTGTGATTTTCGGGCCTTCATCTGATCCTGTTGCCGATTCAATTTCCCGGGCAGTTGAACAGGTTCTGGATCATAAAACGGCAACGAGAAATGCATTGACAATAGAAAAGACTTCGTTACGGGATAAAGGAGAGGTTGTTACTGAAATTCCCGGAGAAGACAAAATTGCCTATTACCTGGTGGCCGGAAGCTTTAAAACTACGCGGAATGCTGAAATTTTAAAAGAGCAGCTGGTTCGCAAAGGATTTTCGCCTGAGATCTTACATACCGGGAACATGCGATACAGGGTGGTTGTAGGAACATATTACGAACACCGGCGTGCAATTGAGGAACTGCGGCGGATCCGGATTC
>CAZMVE010000019.1:0-28626 GCA_964569585.1 uncultured Bacteroidales bacterium
TTTGCTTCAGCATATTGTTCTATTTCCATTCGGGAAATTCCTGAATACAGATTCAGACCAATACGTGAATTGTCAGTTACCAGGATATTTTCAAAATGTTCTATCGCTTTTGAGAATTCCTTATTTTCGTAGTATATCATGGCCAATCGCAAATCACTGTCTACAATATCTTCTGCTGTCCTGAAACTCATATTAATATCTGCCGGCTGGTAATATTGAGCAAATATTGTAGCAGATGATGATGATCGCTTTATAACCCCTTGAAATAAAACCGTAGCCAAAATCAGAATAGCTGCAACACCTGAGATCACATAGAGTTGCTTTTTCTTTAATTTCGGAATATTGATTGTTTTAGTCCAGGGACGATAAGTTTTCAAATACACATCGTCAAGTTGAGACTGAAGTTCAAAAGTTTCCTGATCAGCTAAAACTTTACCGATTTTCTCCTGCAGATCAATCTCAGATAGTAATTCTGCATTATCTCTTAACTCCTTCTCGAACCATATTTTTTCACTGGCGCTCATAATGCCATCCAGATATCTATCAACATACCTGGAATAGTTAATTTCCTGTTTCATAGCAATAATTATTTCAATTTACATATTTTCAGACATATACATTTATATATACTCCTCCATCAGGTCGCATAATCTCAATCTCCTCATACTAATCAGAAATCCTGATCTTAATAAGGAACTCTATAAATAATAGAGTGCAAATTACCTTTAAAGTTTAGTAATATTCTTATAACCCGATTAATTATAACCGGTAGCAAATACTTAATAGTAACAATACTTTATTTTAAAGTGTTCTTATTTATACCAGTCAATATCTTAATTTCAGAGTTAACTTTAGTTACTCTCTTGAATTTTGCATTTTTTTAAAAAAGGAGGCGAGATAAAATCTAGATTAGGAAAGGAATTGAAGTTATGTGCCGTTAAAACCATCTTCTATCTCGCCTGTATACCCCTTTTTTTATTATTGAGAAAACAATCAATTTTTCAAATAGCTTATTCTAATTCTGGAGGAGGAGGAGGAATTTTTCCACCACCACGAATTTTTGACATCTCTTCCAGATTCAATATTCTGAATTCTTTATTCATTTTTTTCGAATCGCCGTTTAAATAGTTTACATTTTTCATTGTACAGGGGTTTTTGAAATGTTTTTCTTATATAGTATAGTTCCACTAACCGGTGAAATGTCACCGGCATTTTCCCCTTTTTTTTGTTTTTTTTAAAATTATTTTTCTAAGGATCTGTTTAACAATAATTTATATTCTTCATTTTTTCACATTATTTTCCTATTTTCGAAACATAGAGGCCCTTTTCCATGAGAAATCTCAGAATAATATTGGTTTTATTTAGCCTGATTGAATTATGGCAAATTTTGTGGTCGCCGGTTTTTGCAGTTGAAAAAAATAAAGATTCACTGTCAGTAAAGGATTCTATTAAAACTGTACTCAGTACTGCCAATAATTTCCTTCGAATTGGGGATTATGAAAATACTCTAAAACTGACCGAAAAATTGCATTTTTTACGAAAAAGTATATTCCCCGATACAAGTAGGGTAATGATAAAAAGTTTTATCAATATGGCTAATGTAAATACGCTTGTCTATGAATACGAAAAAGCATTACAATATTTACATGAGGCTGAGTCGATATGTAGTGGTGTAGAAAAAGAGAGGGCGGAAGAAATAGGTATTATTTATTCATACTACGGCCGTATTTATAAAGATATGGGAAATTATATTCAGGCTGAACAATTTCTCCGGAGAGCCGACGAATATTTAATAAATAATAATATAAAAAATAAAAAACAGTTAGTATCTCATTATATGTTGTTTGCTGATATGGAATTAATGTTGGAAAACATAGAGAGTTCACTAAAGTACTATCAAAAAAGCCTTGAGATAATTCAGAAATTAGATCAAAATGAAAGTTTGTTAATTGATTATTTTATGGGTTCGGCTTTAATCTATGCCAAATCAGGAGATTTTAGTAAAAGTATTCAACTCCAGCAAACTGCCATACAACTTGCCCGGAATGATTCAGCACAAAATGCACTTCGATTAGCTATTCTTTATAATAATATAGGATTAGATTATCTGGAAATTCAACAATTAGATAAGGCCAACGAGACCTTATTAAAAGCATTAACAATTTTCAATAGTCTCGGAGTGAAAGGATCATTTTTAGCTGAACTGTACGAAAATTTCGGAAGGCTCTTGTGCATAAAAGGTGATTTCATGAAAGCACTTCAATACTATCAGAAGGGTTTGGAGGTTACTGCACCTCTTATGCCCACTAACCAGGTGATGGGAAATCCTGAAATTCAACAGATAGAAGCTGAATTGCCTGCTCTTAAAATACTTAAATCGAAAATTAATTGTCTCACAAAACTCTATTTTAAGAAGAAGAATATCAAATACCTTGACGGGGCAATTAATACATCATTACTGGCTATTGAATTGATTGAGCAACTTAAAAAGAGCTACCAGAGTTACGATAGCAAACTCCAAACAACAAAACAAGAATACCAGATATTTAATAATACTCTTGTTTTGCTAAATATCGCTTATCAGTATACAGGCAAACCAAAATATAGTGAGATTACATTTACCGTATCGGAAAAATCAAAATCTTCAATTCTCTTATCAGTTTTAAGTGAACTGGATGCAAAGCAATTTGGTGATATCCCCGATAGCTTATTGAAAAAGGAAAAAAATCTTTCGAAATCCATTGCGTTTTATAAAGAAAACCTATACGAAGAAAGACAGAATAACGATCCGGATCTGGCAAAAATCAATACCTGGGAAAAGTATCTTTTTAATGCACAACATGAACATGAACAGCTTATTGCTTTTTTCGAACTCAATTACCCAAAATACTATAATTTAAAATATGACTATTCCGTAACAGATATTCGAAAATTACAAAAACATTTACCGCTTCGAACATCACTTATCGAATACAGTCTTTCTGACTCTGTTCTTTTTACTTTTATTATTACCAGGAATAGCTTTCATATGCTTGAACAAACTGTTGATAAGGATTTTTTTAAACACCTTAACCAGTATTTATATAAATTTCATCATTTCGATTTTAGCATACAGTCCCTGAACGATTTTTCTGAATTCTGCGAAATTAGCTCTTCTCTCTATAATATTTTAATAGCACCTGCCTATGAATATATATTCGGAAATTCATTAATCGTTATACCGGATGGAATATTATCGTATTTACCCTTCGAAACATTGATAAAGCAGATACCTGATGTAATATCTACAAATCTTTACCGAAACCTGGAATACCTAATCAACGAATTCAATGTTTCGTACTCCTATTCTGCTACATTACTTAACCAGGTGAGTGGTAAGCAAAGGCTGTCTGCCAAAAAAAGCCTTCTTGCTTTTGCACCTGAATATTCTGAAGATCGAAATGAGACTATCTCTGCAAATCGTTACGTAACAAGGCAAAATTACAGAAAAAACTTGTTTCCAATTCCCGGAGTTATTGAAGAAGTTGAGGCCATTCATAAACTTGTACCCGGAGATGTATTTATGGGTATAAATGCTACTGAGAAGAATTTTAAAGATACGGCCAGTTATTATGATATACTGCATCTTGCCATGCATACTGTGATAGATAACAGTAATCCTCTCTACTCTAAATTAATATTTTCACCAAACCAAGATTCCACTCAAGATGGTATGCTCAATACATACGAAATTTTCGATCTCGCTTTAAATGCCCGAATGATTGTATTAAGTGCGTGTAGTACTGGAGGTGGTGAGTTCAATAATGGAGAAGGAGTTATTAGTCTTGCCCGGGGTTTTGTCTATGCCGGTTCACCCAGTATTGTTATGACCATGTGGGAGGTTGAAGATAAATCGGGTTCAGAGCTTATGAGATACTTTTATAAGAATTTAATTAAAGGACAATCCAAATCGAAGGCCATGCGTAATGCAAAACTTCAATGCCTTAGAGAGGCACGCCCTGAAAATACTCATCCTTTCTTCTGGTCGTCATTTGTTGTAATGGGTAACTCACAACCATTGTATGCAAGAAAATACTTAATTGCAATTATTAGCTTAATCAGTATTGCCTTTCTCTTTCTGATCCTAAAAAAGATCCGGAAAATCAGTACTCATTATAAATAACAAAATCCTCCATTCTCATAGATCTTGAATATTTCTGTACTCAGGATCAGATTTTATCATCTTTATTAAAGCTTCCTTACACTTATATTTTTTATTACGGACAATTTTTTCGCTCTTATAACCCATTTCTCTGGCTATCTGATCATAGGGTACGCTATCCGAGATAAGTTTTAACACCTTCCGGCATTCAGGTCCTAACTTTAAAAAGTACTTTCTGAAGAGCCTATGCTCCAACTCCTCTTCAATAAGATATTCCGGGGTATTATAATTAAACTCGGTTTCTTCTATCTTGTTGATATTCCGCTTATGAATTGATCTGTTTCTTAAAATCTTAAGCCACACCAAACGGGCAATACCATATAGGTATGAATCGAAACCAGATTTCAATTCAAAGTTATTCTGATTAATTTGTTTAAAGGCTATAATGATCGATTCCTGGAAAACATCCTTAGCGTCATCATGGTTTCCACCGTTATTGATGACATAATACCTTACCACCGGAAATATTTCTCTGTAAACAGCAGTAAGAACCTGATTGTCCCGATTCCTAATACCTTCAACAACCTGCCCTAGTGATAGTTTTTTCACATTAATTCATGTTTCGTACCTTTTATTGTACAATATTTCCGGTATTAAATTCCTAAAAAATATAAAAACGAAACATCCTGAAAACCGCTGTTCAAATATAAAAAAAATTAGGGTAATGATATTATCATTTGATTATTTGAGAGATTCTATGGAATACCTAAAGTAAAACTTAAGAACGATGAGGATAAATTTCAGTAATTACATTTCCAATTTTATCTTTATATATTTTATTTGTATGGGTAGTTGTACAATGTTTGCAGCCTGAATAATTTGTCGTGCCCTTATCATTCTTTCTAAAGAAATCCCATATAGCTAAACCCGTTCTCAAAACAGCCAGTAAAATAATTATATAAACTATCAAATTCTGTATCATAATGCTTTACAATTTAAAACCCTAAAGCAATAAATCTCCAATCTGAAAAACCATCAGGGAGACCAAATAAGCCAGGAGCGTAGTATAAAATATCATGAATACTGCCCACCATACACTACCCGATTCCTTTTTTACGGCAGCAAATACGGCTACACATGGGAAATATAACAAGGTAAAAATCAGAAACGATATTGTAGCAAGCGGACTAAAGACAAGCTGTCCCTTCTGTGATCCTGTTTCATAAACTTGCGAGCTGAGTCTATCTGCCAAATTATTTTTACCCTCGCGTGTATCGGTTTCCACATGATGTAATACTCCAAGCGTACTCACCACAATTTCTTTTGCGGCTATTCCGGTAATAAGACTTACCCCCATTTTCCAGTCGAAACCCAGGGGTCTGATGGCAGGTTCTATAAATTTGCCCAATCGGCCAATATATGAATTTTCCAGTTGCTTGTTTTTAACGTCATCATTACTATGATTATTGCTTTGTGTTGACCCCTGTGCATAAACACTCTGAATTGAGTTTTCCTGATTGAGGGTAATCTGAGAACCAGAAACACTATTTTCAGAATTTTGGATAGGAGGTTTATACCTTGGAAAATAACCCATTGCCCAAATTAATACAGACGCAATCAGGATAACACCACTCATTTTTTTCAGATATTGAGAGGCTTTTACCCACATATGTTTAAATGTCGAGCGTGCAGTGGGCATTCTATAGGGTGGAAGTTCCATCACAAAAGGTGTTCCCTCGGAACGAAATAAGGTTTTCTTAAAAAATATTGCGAAAATAATGGCCATTAAAATACCAAGAATATAGAGCGAAAAGAGCATAGTACCCTGAAAGGCAGGAAAGATAGCTCCAATCAGCAGTAAATAAACTGGCAGCCGGGCTGAGCATGACATAAAAGGATTGATAAGTATAGTCAGCATCCGGTTATTTCTGTCCTCTATTGTTCTGGTCGCCATTATTGCCGGTACATTACAACCAAATCCCATAATCAGGGGTATAAAAGATTTCCCATGAAGTCCGATCTTGTGCATTAACCGATCCATAATAAATACAGCCCGAGCCATATATCCTGAATCTTCCATAAAAGAAATAAAAAGAAAGAGTATCAGAATATTTGGGAGGAATATGACTACACCTCCTACCCCTCCAATAACACCATTTATCAGAAGGTCTTTAAGTGATCCCTCAGCCATATTCCCGGAAATAATTGCACTTAGCCAGGTAATACCACTATTTATCCAATTCTGAGGATATTGCCCTACTTTAAATGTCGCAGCAAACATTATCCACATAAAAAAAAAGAAAAATGGAAAACCAAATAGCTTATGGGTGAGAAAACTATCGAGAACATCAGTTGTTTTTATTTGCTGCTTTTGATTCTTGTAATAAGTTTCCTTTAGAGCACCGCTTATAAAGCCATATCTTTTACCTGTAAAAATCGATACTATATCCTCATCATACAAAACCTCCAATCTATGTTGTTCCCTGGCAACAAGTTCAGTGATCTGCTTAAAATTCATGGCATTATAAAGATAAGTTTCAATATGGCGATCGTTCTCCAATAGTTTTATCGAAATAAATCTTGATGATACTTTATCCGTAATTGAGTAATTCTCGGGCACTTTTATTAATGCCTGTATGCGTTCGATGAAGGTTTCCATCTCATCACCGTAATTGATATGAATATGCCTCAGCGATAATTCCTTGTCGTTAAAAACATTAATTATTTTTCGGAAAAGCTTTTTAATACCTTCCCCTTTTGATCCAACAGTAGGAACGATAGGAATTCCCAGTAGCTTTCCTAATAATTTATAATCCAATCGATCTTGTCTGCGCACCAGCTCATCGTACATATTCAGAGCCAGTACGACTTTAATATCCATATCAATGAGCTGTGTAGTAAGATATAAATTTCGTTCCAGGTTCGAAACATCTACAACATTTACGATAACATCAGGGATTGTATCCGTAATATGTTTGCGGACAAATAATTCCTCGGGTGAATAGGATGAAAGAGAATAAGTACCAGGTAAGTCGGTTATATTAAAAATATATTCGTACAAGCTTATTTGAGCTAATTTTGAATCGATAGTGACACCAGGGTAATTTCCTGTGTGTTCATGAGAACGGGAGGCATAATTAAATACCGATGTTTTTCCTGCATTCGGATTACCAACAAAAGCAACATTAATCTGATTGCTACTACTGGAATTTGAATGGATTTCATTCAGAGTGATTTTTGAGCCATTTTTTTCAACAACTTTCTGATCCCATTCATGCTCTGGTATCACTTCTATCAATTCGGCTTCCGATCGACGAAGCGAAACCCTGTAATCCATTAAAGAATATTCGATAGGATCTTTTAGAGGGGCATTCTTAATTACAATAACTTTTTTACCCTTAACGAATCCCATTTCCATTATTCTCCGGCGAAATGCTCCCCTTCCACGAACTTTTACTATTATTCCCTTCCCACCCGATCTTAATTCTGAAAGTTGCATATCTTGAAAATAAGCACAATTTTAATGCAATTGTCTGACTGCAACAATACCAAATAATAGGGATTTAAGTTATTATATTAATTACCTTAATTATTGTTAATAAATTGGGATTGGAAAAATGTTTTTCATATATTAGTTATGAGAAGCTTATTTCATTTTAATCAGGAATAGCGTGAGTCCGTCGGAAAATATATATGATATTTTAAATGAGTATCTTGAGATAGGGGAAGATAGTATTAGTTTATTGGAGGAACCTATCGATGCTGATACTCAGTTTGAATATTTTGAATGTTCTAAAAATCAGGAGAATCATCTTACGAATGATGAAATAATCAGTAGGAAAGATCTTATTTTTGATGATTCTGTTCCGAATGAACAAAAGAAGTTGCTTCTTGTACAGTTGGCCTCAATCAGCAACATCGAAGCATACAGAACTATAGAAAAGTATGTGAAAAAACCTAATACCAAACTTTCCAAATGGGCCTATCTGGCATTTCTTGAAAGCCGTCTTCTGCTGGAAAGTACATTTTTGGATGAAAACAAAGTGCTGATTACAACTGGTTTAGGTGGAAAGGGAAATAAGTTAAGGTATTTCATTGTATTTTTTACCAATGATGGTTTGCCTATCACCCATCTGCAGCAGAAAATAATTAAAAGCGAGTTAGATTATGCATTCTGCCGGAATGAGGCTGAAATCGAAAATCTTTTTTTTGAAGATGGTTTTGCTTACATCCTGACTATGGTACCTATTAACATTCCTGTTCAGCAATTCTTTAATAAAATTCTCAGAGAATGTAATGAATTCGGAGATTTTCTATTTCACGACTTTATTATTTCCAATGTTAAAATCCTTTCCATTGAGGAAATCAGGGAACTTCTGGCCATAAACGATATATATTAAATCAATTTTCCAATGTTACACAAAGTCAATATTGCACTACAGGTATTGCCTTCATCCACTACAAAGCATCCCTATGCCATTGTAGATAAAGCTATTGAAATAATTCAGAACTCTGGATTGAAGTATAGGGTATGTCCTTTTGAAACTGTTCTAGAAGGAGATTACGATCAAATAATGGAACTGTTAAAGAAGATACAACTTGAATGCATCGGTTACGGTGCTGAGAAACTTCTTACTTATGTTAAAATTGAAATGAACCGTGATTCTGATGTTAAAATCGAGGACAAGACCGGAAAATACGATTAAAAAAAGGGCCTTTGAAGCCCTCTCTTTATGAATCTAAGAAGATTTTTCCTCTTCTCCGTCATCGCTTGAGGTTGTGGCTTCCACTTTTTCAAGGTCCTCAAATTCAACGTCTGTATAAGAAGATGGATTTTTTTGCGAATCAATAACTTCATCAAGTAATTCTTCAGGTCCGTTTACCTTGATATAATCAATTGATTCAGTTAAACCTTCGACGAATTTATCAAAATCTTCCTTGTACAAGAAAACTTTGTGTTTTTCATAGAAAAAGCGACCATCCTTATGATAACGTTTCTTACTTTCAGTGATAGTAAGGTAGTAATCATTCCTTCTGGTGGCTTTCACATCGAAGAAATAAGTGCGCTTTCCTGCACGAACGGCTTTTGAAAAAATTTCCTCTCGTTCAGAGGTCTCAATGACTTCATTTTTTTCTTTACCTTCTTCCATCATAAATCGTTTTTTCCGGTTCTACTCACATCAAAAATATAAAAAAAATTAGAATACATAACTTTTATGTCTTTTTTCTAAAATACTGACTTACTAAAATTTATCTCAACAGGTGTTCTAAATTTTCTTGTATAAACAATATGCAGGATTTAAAAAAATCACTTTACTTTGCATTCCTATATTCGTAAGGTTCTTTGTGATATGATAAGCAGGAGAATATTGAGAATAAAGATAATGCAGGCATTATATGCTTATTTTAAGCATGATGGGAAATCTTCATTGAAAAAAGCTGAACAAGAGCTCTTTTTCAGTATTGAAAAGACCTTCGATCTGTATCATTATCTTTTGTTATTGCCAATTGATATAGCAAACTATGCGGAATCGAGGATTGAGATTGCAAAAAATAAGAAAATACCTACATATGACGATCTACATCCAAATACAAAATTTATGGATAACAGAATCATATCACAACTCAGGATTAATACAGCACTTTTGCGTTATCTTGAAAATAAAAAACTTAGCTGGGTAAGATATCCCGAGTTAATTAAAGGTTTATACACCGAAACCCAGGGAAGCCTGTGCTATAAAGAATATATGAGCAATGAACCTTCATCCTATGAAGCTGATAAATCTTTAATATGTACTTGGTTTAAAGATGTTGTAGCACAGTATGAATCATTGTATCAAAATCTTGAGGAACAAAGCATATATTGGAACGATGAACCTGAATTTATTATTGGAATAATCATTAAAACGATTAAAAAATTTAAGGAATCTGATGGCGATTCATCCGAGTTATTGCCGCTTTATAAAAGTCATGAAGATGAGGAATATGCCAGAAAACTACTCCACAAAGTAGTATTAAATCATAAAGAATACCAGGTTTATATTGAAAAATATAGTAAGAACTGGGATTTTGACCGCATTGCTTTTCTTGATATAATTCTCATGCAGATGGCCATTGCCGAAGGAATTGAATTTTCGTCGATCCCAACAAAAGTAACTCTAAACGAGTACCTCGAACTCGCAAAATATTACAGTACAACTAAAAGTAACATTTTTATTAATGGAATCCTGGATAAAATCTTTTCGTATCTTAAGGAACAAAATCAAATAAAAAAGCAAGGCCGAGGTCTGATTGGAGAAATATAGTCTTGTCATTTCCAAAGTTTTGTCTTTACTTTGCAGCTTAAATTTAAAAATGTAAAAACAACTAACAATGAACAGTTTATTAAACTTCATTTTAATGCCCCAGACACAGGGAGGCGAATCGAATCAGATGTCTTTTTTCATAATGATGGCTCTGATGATTGTGGTTTTTTATTTTTTTATGATCCGTCCCAATATGAAGAAGCAAAAAGAATTACGGAATTTCAGGAGTGCACTCAAAAAAGGAGATAAAGTAATAACCACTGGTGGAATTTATGGTAAAATCAATAACATTTCGGAAAACATAGCCACAGTCGATGTTGGCAATAATGTTATTATTAAGGTTGATAAAAATGCAATTCTGAAAGATATTGCTGATTTACAGACACAGCGGAAGTAATGAATTAATCAGGAGTTTAAGGTATATTTGTAATATTTTAAACTCTTTGTATTTTGATCCCGACGGAAAATAATGCATTCATAGTAAATTTCATAAGGAGAGGAACTGAAAATCTCCGTAAAATTCTAAGACAGATTCGTCAGAAATACCTGGCGTTTCTTTTTTTTATTGTTCTTTCCATGATTGCATGGTTTCTCAGGGCTCTCAGTGATGAATACATCGCCAATATTGAATATCCTGTAAAATATATTAATCTTCCACCCAATCGAATCCTTTCTCAACCGCCACCTGAAAAACTCACTTTGCAGGTACAATCCGATGGATATACTATTTTAAGCAGCCGGTTTAAATATAAACGCCCATTGAGTTACAATGTCAATGCATTTGCTTTATATTCTCTTTCGGAAGATTCTACATCGGTTTATACTTTAACATGGTATGCAAAAGAAAGGCTTTCTACAGAATTAAGCCTGTCAAATAAGGACATCCAAATCCTGGATATAAAGCCTGATACTCTGATTTTCAATTTTACAAGGGTAAAAAGGAAAAAAGTCCCTATTATTGTTCGTCTGCAACACACACCCAATTTATTTTCAAAACAGTATATGCTAAATGGTGATCCCTATTCCGAACCTGATTCGGTTGAAGTTACAGGACCTTCCTATATTATTGATACATTGAAATATATTTATACTGAATATGTAAATTTCAAGGATCTCTCTGATACAACTGAAAAAAAAGTTCAACTGGAAAAGATGAACAAGCTGAGTTGCCCGGTCAAAAAAGTTAAGGTTATTGTTCCGGTAGATGAATTTACTGAGTCGGATTTTACTATCCCAATTATACCTGTAAATGTGCCTGATTCTCTCACTATAAAAACATTTCCTAAAAATGTTCGTGTCAAATATATTGTCACTCTTTCTCATTTCGATAATATAACCATTGATCTTTTTCGTGCCTATGTCGATTTCAGTTCAGTTAACATAAGTTTAACTTCGGAAGCAACAAAACTTCGTATCCAACTGGACTCAATCCCTCCATTCGTTCATAACTTAAATTTAGCACCACGCAACGTTGAATTCCTAATTGAAAAAAAGAATGATGAAACTGGGAATAACCGGGGGAATAGGTAGTGGGAAGTCCACAGTCTGCAAAATATTTGATTCAATGGGAGTCCCGGTTTATCATGCCGACGAAAGAGCAAAGGTATTGGTAAATACAAATGAAGAATTAAAGAAGGCCATCATCAGAGAATTTGGTAATGAATCATTCACTAATTCAAATTATAACAGACAATTCATGGCCTCAATCGTATTCAGAGATAAGCATAAGTTACAGGTACTTAACCAGATAATTCATCCCATTGTTGAAAAGGATTTTGCCATATGGTATCAGCAACAACACTATTATTATATTATACACGAAGCTGCTATTCTCTTTGAAAGTGGAGCCTATAAACAAATGGATTATACCATTTTGATAGATGCCCCTGTGAATTATCGTATCGATAGAGTGGTAAAAAGAGATAAGACTTCAATTGAAGAAGTGAATTTAAGACTTAAAAATCAATGGCCAGCCGATAAAATCAGTGAAATGGCCGATTGGGTTATCATGAATGACGGGAAAACTTTAATTTTACCGAAGATTTTAGAAATACATAAATACTTAGTTGAATTAGATAAATCGTATGGCTAAATATGGAAAATGGGTTGGTGCCGGTTTAGGATGGGCATTTGGCGGTCCTATTGGCGCTGTAATTGGATTAGGTTTAGGATGGATGTTCGACACGGCAAAGGATGCCGATATTCAAAAGGGATACCAAAAAACAACACGAGGCGATTTTGCAGTTAGTTTGCTGGTACTTATTGCTGCTGTAATGAAAGCCGATGGAAAGGTAATGCAATCGGAACTAAATTATGTCAAAACTTTTTTCATTCAAAAATTTGGCAAATCCTCGGCAACCGAAGCATTACGTATGCTTCGCGATTTGCTGAAACAAACTATTCCTCTCGAGGATATTTCGTACCAAATCCGTGATCGCCTCGATTATCCTTCACGTCTGGAGTTGCTTCATCTGTTATATGGTGTTGCCTATGCCGATGGAGCACTTCATCCTTCAGAACTGAATCTAATTAATAAAATTGCAGGGTATTTGGGAATAAGCGTTTCCGACCAGCAATCGCTGAAAAATATGTTTGTTCCAGATACCGATAACGCCTATAAAATTATGGGTGTCAGTAAAAATGCTTCTATCGAAAATATTAAAAAAGCTTATAGAAAGCTTGCAACTGAGCATCATCCTGATAAGGTCAGTTACCTTGGGGAAGATTTCAGAAAAAATGCTGAGGAAAAATTTCAAAAGATAAATGAAGCATATGAATTGATAAAAAAAGAGAAAGGATTTAAATAATAGATGGGTTATTATTCTCATTTAATTCAAAAAATCTTTGTAATTTGTTAACTCTTGGTGTTATTCTATCATTCAGAATATTAATTTTATGCACTAATTATTTATCAGTATTCTAATGAAACTAAAAGACATTCTTTCAATTTCAGGTAAAGGGGGACTCTATAAATTTGTCTCACAGGCACGAAATGGTATCATAGTTGAATCATTTGAAGATGGAAAACGGTTGGCTGTTCATTCCAGTGCGAAAGTAAGTGCCCTTGAAGACATAGCTATTTTTACAAATACTGAAGAAGTGCCGCTGGCAGACATCTTTAAGAAAATCCATAAAAAAGAAAGTGGCAAGGAAACTATTAGTCATAAATCAACAACTGATGAGCTAAAAGCGTTCATCGAATCGATCCTGCCAGATTATGATAAAGAAAGAGTCTATGTTTCAGATATCAAAAAATTAGTGATGTGGTACAACATTCTGATAAGTCATAATCTTCTCAATCCTGAGGAGGAAGAAGATAAAAAGAAAGAAGTGAAAAATGAGAAGGATAATGATTCAACTGAAAAAGCAATTAGCAAGGAAGCAAAGCCTGTTATAAAACATAGTAAACCCCAAACTGTGAAAAGTGTAAAAGCCAGTACATCAGCGAAAGTTGCACCAAGAACGATTAAACCAAAAACAGGGAAAGCAAATTAAACAGCTTGTTATCTTACTTTATAACTATACCTTTTATATATAACTGAATCATTCCACCTTCAGCGTTCGAATAAACCATAATTGTTTTGCTGAATTGTCCCTCGCTTTCTGCATCGAATGTAACGAGTATTTTTCCTTCCTCACCCGATACAACAGGTTGTTTCGGAAAATCGGCCACAGTGCAACCACATGATGATTTTACATCGTTGATCAGCAGGGGTATGAGACCCTGATTTTTAAAAGTGAATTCAGCAGTAACAGGCTTTTTATACACTACCTCTCCAAAATCAATTGATTTTTCCTGCCATTCAATACTAGCATTAGGATTGGCTGATGCTACCAGGGAGATAATTATACCTGCAAGTATAAAAAGTATTTGAACCTCTCTTTTCATTAATATTTTTAATTGTCATACGAAATTACAACAATCAAAGATTCAAAAACAGTGCCGGAGAATTAAAAAATGTTAATAATACCCAAACAGATACATAAAAATAATTGAAATTATAATGGCCTGATCGCAAAATCACTTTTTCGTATTTGAAAAAGGAATTATCAATGTAATGCTATCTTTGACGTTTTAAACCGGAAATTTATTTTCACAATTTGGGTATTTTTCATCAATAAAGCGTAACACAATTGTAAGTATCTCAGGAAAACAGGGACCATTTGAAAACATCAAAAATGCTTTAGCTGCACTTGATCTTACTCGCCTTAATGGAAAGCGGGTACTGATAAAACCAAATATTGGCAGAGCCGCCACCTATGGTCGCGGTTATAATACACACCCTCAGGCAATTGCAGGTGTTATTGAAATGGTTGTGAAAGCCGGGGCTAATAAAATTGTTATTGCTGAAAGTCCGCTTGTAGGTGTTGATACAATGGAAGCCTTTAAAAAAGGAGGAGTTACCGACGTTGCGAAAAAATATAAGGTTGATCTTATCGATCTGGATGCCTTCAAACCTATTTCGAAAAAGGTTACAAACGGGCGCGTGCTGGAGAGTACAAAAGTTTGTTCGCCCATATATGAATTCGACTATATCATTTCAGTACCTGTATCGAAAACCCATATGCATACCGGTGTAACCCTGGGTATTAAGAATATGAAGGGTTGTCTTTACAGGCACGAAAAAGTACGGTATCATCAGCTTGAATATCTCAATGAAGTATACCCGGAAAAAACCCTCGATTCAGCCATCTCCGATCTGGCCACTATTCTCCTCCCCGATCTCACAGTGATTGACGGTTATATTGGTATGGAAGGTCTGGGACCATCGGGAGGAGTGGCAAAGCAATCTGATTTTTGTGTAGCTTCCTGGCATCCCATGGGAGCCGATGTATACGGATGTTTGCTCATGGGTCTTAACCCGGCAGACATACCACATCTGCGACTAATCTCAGAGCGTTGTAATTTGCCTTTACAACCTGATGCCTACCGGGTAATACCCGAAGAATTCGAGAAGTATATCTCCCCTTATCAGGTTCCACCTACCAATCTTTCCGTTCAATTTGAAAATATCCGGATTTACGATAAGGAATCCTGTAGTGCATGCCAGTCAACTTTAATGTTGTTCCTCCGAAGATTTAAAGACGATATGAAACAATATGCTCTGCACGATGGTAAATTTCATATTGCTATCGGTAAAGGTGTGAATGATGCAATTGATGGAACAGTTTTTGTTGGAAATTGTACACGATTTATGAAGGATAAAGGTGTGGTTGTTTTAGGATGCCCTCCGGTTCCAACACGCATTTATGAAGCTATTACAGGCAGAGAACCCGATGAAAACGAACCTGAAGTGCAATAGAGAAATTTTTAGTAACATTCTTAATATACCTGATATTTCATAAAGCTTATTTATTATTTTTATTATTCTAATCTGTTGTTGGATATAAATAAATTCCCTATGAAACGCTTTCAACTAATCATGCTCCTGAGTACCCTGGCTATATCTTCTCTCTTTCCTCAGTATGCTGATAAAGGATATACTAAATATGTTAAAAGTATCGATCAGAATAATTTATATAAAGCTCAAAAATTCCTGAACAAAGGATTTGATATCAATTCCCGCGATATCGACGGAAAGACTCCATTCTTGTACTGTTTACAACAGGATAAAGCAGATTTTGCCAGGTTCTTTATCAATGCTGGTGCGAATATAAATCTCACCGATTACCAGGCAAATACCTGTTTACACTACGCTATTGAAAATTGCAGATCGGATGATTCCATTGTTTACCAGTTACTTGAAAAAGGTGCTAATTTCAGGGCTATCAACAAAGAGGGGTACACTCCTTTACATTTTAGCATCCTTTATTCCTGTTATGAACTTCCTTTTTATTTGATCAATAGGGGAGCTGATTATCACCTGATGACCGGTTTGAATGAAAGTGCATTGCACCTGTCGCTGGAATCGGGTTGCGATACTATATCCTACTTTCTGCTGGCTAATGATATTAATTTCCGTCAGCGGGATAACATGGGAAATACAGCCTTACTTGCTGCTCTGGATTTTCGGCGGCACAATCTGGCTATCAAACTGATTGAAATGGGTGCCAATATTCATGAAGTCAATACCAATAATTTCGATGCCCTATTATTTGCAGTATTGAATCAGGATACTAAAATCGTAAAACTACTTCTCGAAAAGGGAGCGAATATGGAAAGACAAAAAGATCAGGATCCCTTGCTATATTTTGCTGCTAATCAGGAAAATGCCGATATAGTCGAATTACTCCTGCTTCGTAGTGCCGAGATCCCCGACAGCTGTCAAAGAAATGATGAATACTACTTTACAGCTTTTATTTATTCTGTATATGCCCACATTGTACCTGACAGTTTAAAAGCAGACTATTTGCAGAAAAGTCTTGATCATTATATTAAAGCGAAAGAAAAATATAAAATTGAACTCAATGAGGTGAATGCTAAAAACACAGGACTTGTTTTTGCCGAAATACTCTTAACTGCATCAGCAGCACTTACCGACACGTACTATGATCCCGGTTTTGATTATGAAGCAGAGAAGAGATATTATTTGAAAAATCAGATTGAAAAATGTGAAGATAATATTGATGAATTAAAAATAGCTATCTATACCCTGACTTCGGATGATCATGATGTAACATTTGAGATTATAAACGAAACTGACACTATAATCCAGCCAGACAGTATACAATTAAAGTGAAATACACAGTTGCACACGTAAAAGTGCTTTCCATATCCATTCATTACGGTACCAGGCATCGAGTGAGGGATCTTTAAACTCTTTCTTTTCTCTGACCTGGCATATCCAACCCATATCGGCATTAATAGCAAGCAAGTTGTTTATATTAAAATCGCGACCAGCAGATAAATTAATGTAGGAATATTTATAAATACGATCGGCAGTAGTGTGTATGGAATAGGTAAATCCCTGGCGGGCATACCACACGGATCGGTTTGAGAAGTAAGAATGCTTACCAAAACTAAATAAGTGATCAAAGTTCCACGTGCGAATTATTGCAGGCTTAATACCGAGATCACCCCCATAATAAAAACCCAGTTGAGTCGATGGCGAATACTGATACCTAAGTCCCCCGTGCACAAATTCAGGAAATCCTATTCCACCAACAAAATCGAGCTTTGTTTTCAGAAGCTGGGCTGAAACAGGAATTGAAAAACAAATTAACAGGGTCAGTAACGCAATGTTTTTTCTCATTATTCACCTAAAGCATTTAATTTACATCAAACTTTTTGGATTCTTCCCAGATGGTATCCATTTCACTAAGGGTCATATCCTTTAACGAACGTCTTTTTTTAAGTGTTTGACTTTCTAAGTAGTTAAACCTTTTTATAAATTTCCTGTTGGTTTTCTCAAGGGCCGTTTCAGGATCAATATTATATAAACGGGCAGCATTTACCACAGAAAATAATAAATCGCCAAATTCCTTTTCAATTTCCTCCTGATTCTTTGCTACTACCTGTTCCTGAACTTCCTGTAATTCCTCCGCCACTTTGTCCCAAATCTGTTCCTTAACATCCCAGTCGAAACCTACCGCACAGACCTTATCCTGGATACGATTGGCCTTGATGAGTGCAGGGAGTAAGCTTGGTACACCCGCCAGTACAGATTTATTGCCTTCCCTTTGCTTCAATTCCTCCCAGTTTTTCTTCACATTTTCGCTACTCCCTTTTACATCTACATCTCCAAAGATATGAGGATGACGGTAAATAAGCTTTTCACAAAGACTATCAATTATATCTTTTATATCAAAGACATTGTTCTCCGAGGCAATTTTTGCATAGAAAACAATATGAAGTAAGAGATCGCCCAACTCTTTTTTCATTTCCGGCAGATCATTTTCCATAATGGACTCGGCAAGTTCATAGGTTTCCTCAATGGTTAAATTGCGAAGCGATTCAAAAGTCTGCTCCTTGTCCCATGGACATTTCGCCCGCAATTCGTCCATAATATCCAGTAATTTTTCAAAAGATTCAAGCTGTTTTTTTCTCATGATTTTATGCTATCCGCCTGTCATCGTTAATTTACTAACTGGTTTTTCATCGTAAAATTTTATGCGAATTGCAGAGTTGATCGCCAGATTAAGTAAATCTGCTGCATTTCCATTGTTGATTGCAATTTCAAGAAGCCCAATTGAATTGAACAAAGCAAGTAATTCACCCGAAATTGAATCGGAATAGGTAGTATTGATTTTATCAAGCTTATAATGATTACTTTGAATAAAAATTTCGAAGGCTTTTCCCTGTCCCACCTTTTCAAATGTTTCTTTCGAAACGTTGGTAATAGCATTGGCAAATGAATCGACATAAATTACACTTCCGTTTATCAGATTCTTTTCAATAACCGGTCTGTAGGGTATCTGAGATTCGAACTTGGTAACAGTATCAAGAAAAGTTTCATACTCAATGCCCTTAATAATATTTATGGCAGTATCGATAAACAAATCCAGGCTCAGGAAATTGGCAGCATTCTTGTTATTTTTCGCCTTGAATATTTTATCCGGTTTCTCTCCGGAGAGCAAACCAACAATACCGTTATCGGGAGCAATAAAAACTTGTTTATTAATTTCAAATACCAGAAGCGAACGTTTAGGACCGAGTGCTGCATTAACAGCTATCAAATGAATGGTGCCGTCGGGAAAATTAAAACAACAATTCCTTACAATAAATGCTGCCTGCATCAGATTAAATGGCTGTACCTGATGGCTGATATCAACGATCTGAATTGAAGTATCAATGGAAAGGATTTTACCCTTTACGGTACCTATATAATAATCGCTTTTGTTCCAATCGGTTGTAAGTGTAATAATAGCCATTTAACAAGTTATGCAGCTTTGGTGATTAATTGTTAATCTAAAAAAATGACTTTACTTTGTAAAGCTTAAAAGTACATATTATTGTTAAATTTTTATGATCGAAAAGTCGATATATTTGGAGGGCATTGATCCTATTAACCTTTACGGTGCCAATAATGTCTTACTCAATCGCATAACTTCCAATTATCCTAAACTCCGGATCGTAGCAAGAGGTAACGAAGTTATAGCTATAGGTGATGAAAATGAGATTCTAAGCTTCGAGGAAAAACTTGCCGACCTGATCGCCTTTTTCCAAAAGTACAATAAACTAACACTTGCCAATCTCGATGAGTTATTGGCCTCAACTAACACCGCATGGATTCATTCAAAAACAGAAAACAGTGATATTCTTGTTTATGGAAATCATGGACGAGAAATAAAAGCAACATCTGTTAATCAGCAAAAGCTTGTTGAAGAATATGAGAAAAATGATTTGGTCTTTGCCCTGGGACCTGCAGGTACCGGTAAAACATATACCGCCATTGCACTTGCAGTCAGGGCTCTTCGAAATAAAGAAGTCAGACGGATCATTCTTTGCCGGCCAGCAGTTGAAGCCGGGGAAAGTCTTGGCTTTCTACCGGGCGATATGAAAGAGAAACTGGATCCCTATCTGCAACCTTTATACGATGCACTTAAAGACATGATTCCTCCAAAACGATTAGTAACCTACATTGAAGAAGGTACCATTGAAATAGCTCCACTGGCCTATATGAGAGGACGAACTCTCGACCATGCTTTTGTTATTTTTGATGAAGGGCAGAATACAACTGTGAACCAAATGAAAATGTTTCTAACCCGTATGGGAAAAAATGCTAAATTTATCATCACGGGCGATACTACACAGATTGATCTTCCGGCTAAGCAATATTCAGGTTTGCTTAAGGCACTCGAAATTTTAAATAAGGTTTCGGGAATAGGAGTAGTCAATTTCGATATGCGGGATGTTGTAAGGCATAAACTTGTTAAGCTTATCATTCAGGCGTACGATAAATCGCAAAAAAACGAGGAAGTTAAATAATAACTTTTAGACTTTATGACTATGCAGGCATTAACCCGAACCAACTTTAATTTCAAAGGGCAGAAGAATATTTATCACGGTAAAGTTCGCGATGTCTATAATATCGATGATAAATTACTGGTGATGGTTGTTTCCGATCGAATATCTGCATTCGATGTGGTACTTCCCAGGGGCATACCCTATAAAGGGCAGGTTCTTAACCAGATAGCTTCGAAATTTCTGGATGCTACCTCCGATATTGTACCTAACTGGAAAATTGCTTCGCCAGATCCTATGGTCACAGTTGGACATTTTGCCGAACCCTATAAAGTTGAAATGGTAATCAGGGGGTATCTTACCGGACATGCCTGGCGCGAATACCGGGACGGTAAGCGTCTGTTGTGCGGTATACCTCTTGCCGAAGGTATGCATGAGAGTCAGAAATTCGACAAACCCATAATTACGCCGACAACAAAAGCAAAAGCAGGACATGATGAGGATTTATCGCGTGAAGAAATCATTTCACAAGGTTTGATACCTAAAAATGAATACACGCAGTTGGAGGATTATACTTATAAACTCTTTGAGCGGGGTACCCGGATAGCTGAAAATATGGGGCTTATCCTGGTGGATACTAAATATGAATTCGGGAAGAAAGAAGGCAAAATCTATCTTATTGATGAAATTAATACGCCCGATTCTTCCAGGTACTTCTATAAAGACGGGTATGAAGAACGCTTTAAAAATGGTCAGCAACAAAAACAATTATCAAAAGAATTTGTGCGCCAGTGGCTTATCAGTAATGGATTTCAGGGAAAGGAGGGACAATCGGTACCCGAAATGTCTGACGATTTTATACATGAAGTTAGTGACAGATATATTGAATTGTATGAAAATATTACAGGTGATGAATTCGTTAAAGCTGATATAAAAAATCTGGAAAAGAGAATTGAAAACAATATCAACCATTTTCTCTCTAAATCTGATCAGACAGTGTAGTAATCTATTGCATGATATCAAAAACGAATTACAATCCTTACAGCATAGATGATGAATAAATCATACAAATGTTTCTGGTTAACGACATGTTTTATTTTTATATTTCTTCTTCCTGCCTATAATCAGTTTGAAACTTCTCCGGTCGAAAAATCAAATCAGAAAATTCGTTATCAAGGAAAGACTTATTACATCCATACTGTCAAACAAGGACATACTTTATACTCAATATGTAAAGCCTATGAAGTTACTCAGGACGATATCTCTCTGGCTAATCCCGATGCAATTCTCAGTCCTTTATCAGTCGGACTTGTTCTGAAAATTCCTGTTCAGGAAGTATTCTCATCTTCGGCAACAGAAACTAATACTTCACCGGATCAATCTGATAATAATTTTATCTTTCATACAGTTCGACCCAAGGAAAATCCCTTTTTCCTGCATCAAAAATATAGTGTTCCCCTCGAAGAAATCTACAGGTACAATCCGGGTTCGAAAGATGGTATCCAGATTGGACAGGTGATTAAAATACCTAAAAGGCACTTGTACGATAAAATAGATATTCATCCTGAAATTTCTCAGGAAGGAGTAAAAAGGTATATAGTAAAACAAGGCGATACATTATATAGAATAGCACAAACCTATAATATTACCATTGGAGATATTCTTAATGCCAATGAAGAACTGAGATGGGGATTGAAGGCAGGACAAGTTATTAATATTCCCGTAGTTCCCGAAATCATAGGTGCCTCAATTACATTACCTGATACTGTTTTTATGGTTTCTTCCAGATCCCGTTTAAGTTACTATCAATGCGATTCGATTGCAACATTAAAAAGAATGCGACCCCCGGTTAAGGTTGCTTTGCTATTACCTTTCTATGCTAGTGAGAACATCGATTTGGATATAAGTATCTCATCCGATACTCTTTCAGAAATAGACAGGGAAAAACCAAAAGCATACAAAGGACGTGCAGCAGCAGAAATTTATGAAGGCATGTTATTGGCTCTCGATTCACTAAAAAAATCAAATCATAGCGTTAGTCTTTTTGTATACGATACCGAGGCAGATACTAATAAAATTAAAAAAATCCTTAGTGATCTTGATATTATTGAACCCGATTTAATAATCGGCCCTCTTGCTCCGGATAATATTAAAATTGTATCACTTTATTCATTCGAAAGAAAAATACCCTTAGTGCTACCATTAGCTCCGAACGACCATGATTTGAAGATTAATCCCTTTCTTTTTAAAGTTATCCCCACCGATCTTATTCTTTACGAACAGTATGTAAAATATCTATCGACAGTAAATGAAAGAAATTTCATCCTCATTTCAAAAAATAATCTGAAACAGAATGATGAAGTAACTTTCTTTAAAAATATGCTATTGCATGAATTGAATCAAAAACCCGGCTTAAATTCTGCTTCTATTAAGGAAGTGTTTATTGACGATTTATTACAGACCAATCTGAGTAAAATTCTATTACCCGATACCATAAACAATGTTATTGTTTTCTCAACATACGAACCCGATGTAATTAATGCCCTTGCACATTTGCATTTTCTGCTTCGCGACTACCCTATCAGGGTTTTTGGATTTCCTGCCTGGCAAAAATTCGATAATATAAGAATAGATGTTGTTCATGAATTACAGGTTACTTTGTATTCGCCATTTTTCATCGACTATACCGAAAACTCAGTAATATCATTTGTTCAAAAATGTCGGGAGGAATTACATTCAGAACCTTTTAAGACTACCAGCAAAGGAAATGGAATTAACTATACCTACCTGGGATACGACCTGGCTATGTATTACATACAGGCAATAAATAAGTATGAGGATAATATGTGCGATTGTATTGAATACTACAATAATCCTCTTTTGTTGTCCGATTATAATTTTAAGCGAATCAATCCTCAGGAAGGCTTTACCAATACGAGTACAAGTTTTGTGACTTACCGGAAAGATTATGATGTTACTAAAATCCGGACACCCCGAGAGGAATAAAATTGCATTACGGTAGTATTTCGAATTTTCACTTTCTCAAATTATCTGATTATTGTAGAGCAAAATAATAAGTATGAAGATCATACTGAACATTCCTAATGAAATTACTGCTGTCCTTAATTGTTTCTGTTTCCGGCAAGTCACTTGGTAAGAGTTAATAAGATTATCAAGTCTTCTGATCATACGTTCTAAACCTGATTTGCTTTTAACAATATAATCATAGGCTCCTGCGCGTAATGAGCCTACAGCAATATCAAGGTTTGTGCTCGATGATAGGAATATAAAACGCGTATTTGGAAAATGTGATGAACCATAGGCGCGTACAAAATCTAAACCTGTAAGCTTATTCTCCCCCATCAGATGATCGAGAATAATTATGTCAGGTTGAATTTTATCAGAGATCAATTGTTCGCAACTACCCGAAGTAGTTATCTTACTATCTCCAAGTACACGAATAAATCCTTCGATAACTTTTCTATAGGCTGAATTTTTATCGATAATATGTATCAGCGGTCGCTTTCTGTTTTTCATCCCAGGTATACATTCTAATAATCGTTTCAAAAATAATAGATAGAATTTCCCGAACGAAAAAATCACGATCGTATTTGATCAATGCACTGAATGCAGGCACCAACATCAAATTTTCTTCTATAACCATTTTGATTGATGTAAAAGATCTTGTCGAATACGGAACGTTTGTCACATGATTCGTTACGAATCCCGGCTACAAAATATAATCATCCAGGATATTTGTACGGGCCGTAATTTTAAATTAAGTCGGCAGCCAACGAATCAAGATACCAGTCGAGTGTGCCATTTTTCGGTACAATTTTGGCAGCAGGATATTTTTTTGAAGAAGGTTCATTATTGATAATATTGCCGACAATTCCCTGTTTCTCTTCTCCTGTGGCCATGAAAGTCACACGGCGAGACATATTAATCACGGTACCCGTTAGTGTAATACGCTGCTGTTCCGATTCAGGGTGTATAGATACACAGCAAATTTTAGGAGAGTTTATTAATTCAATATGGTTAGGAAAAATCGACGCTGTATGACCATCATCTCCCACACCTAAAAAAATCCAGTCGAAAATCGGCAGACCATTTTTTGAAGGCACTAACTGAAGTATTAGCTGTGAATATCGTTCCGCTTCCTCTTCCGGATTATTTTCTGCTTCTATTCTGTGAATATTGCCTTCAGGAATATTGATCAGGTTAAACAGCACTTCATTTGCGCTACCAAAGTTACTGTCTTCATGCGTTGGTGGCACACAGCGTTCATCACCCCAAAAAAAGTGAATTTTTTTCCAGTCGACCTTATTCTTTTTCTGCTGATCAAATTGACTAAGATTCTGGAAAAACAACATAGGTGTTGACCCTCCCGACAGAGCGATATACAGTGTGTTTTTTGTAAGAAACAGATTATTAACATACCTGTAAAACTCTTCGGCAAGTGAATCGGCCATTATTTCAGGCTTTGTAAATATACGTATATTAGGTTCCATCAACTTATGAATTATAACTCACAGTAAATACCATCGTTCGTCAGGTTTTTGCAGGGATAGCGCCAAGTCATATTTTCTCCTTCAATAATATCATCGGCTACTTGTGGCCCCCATGTCCCAGCAGGATATCCGTGAAGGGGATAATCAATATTTCCTTCCCAGTAACGAAGTAATGGGTCGAAAAATCTCCACGCTTCTTCCGCCGCATCACTCCTTGTGTAAAGAGTGGCATTGTTGTTCATGCAATCCAAAATCAATCTCTGATAGGCATCCGGAATAGCCTCCTCACCCAGATCGGAGTAATGAAAATCCATATTCACCTGTTGTACCCGGAATCCAATTCCGGGAATTTTCATACCAAATTTAAGCAAAATACCTTCGTCAGGCTGAATTCTTATAACAAGTTGATTATCGTGATTCAATTCCTGTTCGTTAAAACAGTACAATTTGTGAGGTGTAGGTTTAAAATGTATCACTGCCTCAGTAACACGGGTAGGAAGTCGCTTACCTGTACGAATATAAAACGGAACGCCTCCCCAGCGCCAATTATCAATAAATAATTTCATAGCCAGGAAGGTTTCTGTACGTGAATCGGGCGCTATATTTTTTTCGTCCCGATAACTCTTCATATTTTGTCCTCGTACAGTTGAATCCATATATTGACCCCTAATTACCTGCTGTTCAACATTACGTATATCAATAGGCTTCAGGGCCTGAAAGACTTTTAGTGTTTCGTTCCGGATTGCCGTCGGATTATTCACTGCCGGTGGTTCCATTGCTATTATTGCTGCCAGTTGCAAAAGATGATTCTGTACCATATCGCGCAAAGCACCTGTCGAATCATAATAGCCTCCCCTCTCTTCCACTCCTTCACTCTCGGATGAAGTAATTTCAACATGATGAATATAATTGCGATTCCACAGAGGTTCAAAGATTCCGTTCGAAAACCTGGTCACCATAATATTCTGGACAGTTTCCTTCCCCAGGTAGTGATCAATACGAAAAATCTGGTCCTCATTAAAGCTTGACTGCAACTGTCGATTAAGTTCCCTGGCCGAAGCAAGATTAAAGCCAAAGGGTTTTTCAATTACAATTCTCCGCCAGTGATTATCGCTCTCAATATTAAGTCCTAATTCTGATAATGCAGCAGGAATTATATGATAGAGTGATGGTGGTGTTGCAAGGTAAAATATATAATTTGCAGGGATATTTTGATTAGTTGTTATCTCTTCCAGTCTCGATTTCAGTGTACTATATTCATCCTGAGAGTTAGTATCAAGTGAAACATAATGAAGTTGTTTAATAAATTGCGCCCAACTCCTATTATTATCATTATCTCTCTGCACATCTTTATCGATTTTTCCCCGAAAAGTGTCATCGTTATAGGCTGTTCGTCCTACTCCAAGAACCGCAAAATTATCGGGTAGTAAATTCTGAAGATACAGTTGAAAGAGGGCAGGAATTAATTTTCTTTTTGCCAGATCACCAGATGCACCAAAAATTATTAAGACATGATCCTGAGGTTTCTTCATGAGAAAATGTAACTATGAATAATTCGCCAAAATTAGCCAATTTCTCTGAGTTGCGACGCATTAATAAAAAGCACATCGCCTATGTCATCATAACCTGAGAAAAGTTTGTCATCGAATTTCAACTGATCTTCAATAAAACCAACCATTGTCAGTCCAGCGTCTTTTGATCGTTCGTTTATTAAACTCCTATAACTAATATTTTCTTCCATTTCCAAAATTTCAATGTTTTTCGGGGATATGGGTAACCTTCCACTTTGTATCAGTTCGGTAAGTTTATCTTTGCTTTCTTCAACCTGTTGTTTTCGTGCTATTTCGAAGATTTTTATCTTTCCTTTTCTCCAGTCAGGATGTCCAAGTATTATATAACTTAAAAGGATCATGAGGTTTGCATTCTCCTGATCGATACTACGAATCCATACATGTATTCCCTGTTTGATATTTATCTGATGGTGAGTAGATGCCAGTACACAAATATCCATTTTAGCAGCTTTAGCCAGCGCCATATTCTGTAGAATAGGATGAACCTGTTCAGATTTTTGTTTATCAAATTCAAACAGGATCATGTTATTCGGCATACCGGAAATACCAGGAAGCTGAACAGTTTGAGCAATTGCAGAAGTGAAAGATGGTGATATCAGTGTATCCATATAAACATTGTTATTCTCACCACCCAGTTCGATAAGCTGATGTAATATTTCTTCCGCTTTTGAATTTGAAGCATTTGAAAAATAATCTTCAATAAGATGAATATAAGTACCAAATCCATACCGAACTGATATCCAACCCAGTAATTGCAAAGCTTTTTCATTTTCAAACGTACGTTTTGATACGCACACTACTGATGGCCTCCAACGATCACTGTCTCTAGCTTTACGTTTTTTCTGCATATAAACCTGGATTATGCGGCTAAATTGGAAAATGGATCCCTGAAAAATTGCAACCATCCCCCCACGATCTTTATGCTGATAGGATACGATCAGGTATAACAATATCATAACAATAAATGCTAATAAGGCATAATAGGGCTGCATTTTAAACATCAGCCAAGTACACATAAGAAATCCAAATAACGAAAAATACCAGCGAGAACGGTATACAGGACGATAGGATGGATCGGCTCCAAAATGATAGAGAAATGAAATAAGACAAATGGATCCGTAGGTAACCATAAAAAACATAGAAATAATCTGAGCAACAAAATTTACACCGCCTATAAATACAAATACCAGGGCTAAAAGACTTGTAAAGAAAGTAGCATTAAAAGGTTCATTTGTTTTTCCTCTGCCTTTTGCCATTATCTTATTCATGCCGAACAGGGGGATCGAACCGTCGAGAGCAAGTGCCTGAAGTGTACGGGGGGCAACCAGTATTGAACCTATGGCCGAAGATAATGTGGATGCCGCCAGACCAATAGGTATAAATACGGTACCAAATAATGCGATCTTACCCATTATTAACTGATCACCCACCAAATCATCGGGCGATGCCGATATGGCAAGTTTATAGGCAATAAAGAAATATATGACCATACCCAGAACAGTAGCCAGAGTAGTACCCAGTGGAATTGAACGGCTTGGATTCTTCAAATCGCCCGAAAGTCCCACACCGGCAGTCATTCCAGTAAAAGCCGGAAAAATAATAGCAAAAACGACGAAAAATGAAGCCTGGATATTACCCGATTTCAGAGAAAACAGATGGGCCGGGTAAACATCATTGTAGCCTGTATCGCCAAGGAAAAATAAAAATAAACTCAGAGCGAGTATCGATACAATAATATAAAGTGTCTTCACTCCGATATTTGCGCCTTTTTTTAAAATAACGTATGATAATAATATCATACTCGGAACGCTAATAATGCGGCGTGCCCATGCTTCAGGCATATCAAGAAGATTGAGAAGAGGAGAAAATGCTTCAGTGAATGCAATCACATAGAATGCCACACTAATTGCCTGTGAAAAATAAAGTGAGATACCAATGGTTGCTCCAATATTTAGTCCGAACGAACGACTGATAATGAAGTATTCTCCCCCACCCTCGACACGCTGGTTTGTTGCCAGCTCAGAAATTGCCAGGGCAGTGGGAATAGTTACAAGATGTCCGAGGATAATTATGCCAATGGTACCGATAAAACCAAGCATGCCCACCGCAAATCCAAAACGAAGGAAAAGGATGGCTCCAAGTATTGTTGATATCGCAGTAAAAAATACCGGTGCTGTACCAAAACTATTACCTGATTTATCAATTGCCATGTTTTATAGAATCTGCATAATTCATGCGAAGATATTAAATCAAT